>JAJDEA010000087.1 GCA_029260035.1 Phycisphaerae bacterium | reverse complement strand
GCAAACAAAACTGCATCAGGAGTCTGTGGATGTGGCACGGCAGATACTGACTCAGACAGCGACGGTACGCCGAATTGCAACGATGGCTGTGCAAATGATCCGAACAAAACTTCGGCTGGCGTTTGCGGATGCGGAACAGCTGATACTGACAGTGACAGTGATGGCACACCCAACTGCAATGACGGTTGCCCGAACGATGTCAACAAGACCGCAGCAGGCGTTTGTGGATGCGGCACAGCGGATGTCGATTTGAACAGTGACGGGATCATTGATTGTACGGTGACAGGCTGTACGAACAATACGCTCGTCGAATCTAGCTTCGAGAACAACGGTGCGGGCTGGCAATTCACTTCCAGTGGCGGTCGATCGATTGTCACGACTGAGGCACACACAGGAAACGCGTCTCAACAGATGGTTGTCAGCACGCAGTGGTCCCGGCAGGTAGATCAGGTCGTGGCGGTCACGGGGAGCCTTGATTACACCGTGTCAGAATGGTTGAAATTAAGCGGCGTAAACGGAGTTGGTGCGTCCATCGAGATCGATTGGCTTGACGCTGCCAGCGGAGTTGTTCGCACCGATACCATCGGCCCGGTTTCCGGAACACAGACATGGACACAACTCACCGGAAACATGACAGCGCCAGCTAGCGCAACAACAGCCAGGCTGCAACTTATGATGGCCAAGGATCTCGACGGTGTCGGGACAGCCTGGATCGATGACGTGTCATTCTGCCCCAACGGCACCGATACGGACGGCGATGGCGTGTTTGACAGCCTCGATCTCGACCCGAACAATCCCAATATCTGCGGAGATACTGACGGAGATTCGTGCGACGATTGCACGTCTGGCACGAAAAACACCGCCAACGATGGCCCTGATGCGGATGGGGATGGAGTCTGCGACGCTGGCGATGTTTGTCCCGGATTCGACGATACAATCGACACTAACAGCAACGGTACGCCCGACGGATGCGAACCACCCAAATTGTGCGTTGGAACGACGGCTCTTAACTTCGGCTTAGTAACCGGACAAATTCCACTTCTCGTCTGGAATTGCGGCGGTGGATCGCTAGGATACACTATCGCCGACGACGCTGCATGGTTGACTGTTTCGCCGACGAGTGGATCGAGTAGTGGCGAACAGGATACGATTACAGCCACGGTCGATCGAACGGGGCTGGCAACTAATACTTATCAGGGGGATATTACGGTGACACCCACTGTAGGCGCTGCGATCAAGATTGCCGTAGCGATGACAGTCGCTCAGACAGGCGGCGGTCCAACCATCAGCATAACAACGAGTCGGAACTCCGGCGTTTCTCCGCTCGGCGTTTTCTTCGATGCGAGCGCTACGACCAGCGCCACTACAAACCGACCATTTCACGTCCTGGATTACACATGGGATTTTGGCGATCCAGGCTCGATTTTTGTGACAAGGCCGGGTGTTGATGCGAATCGCGCCAAGGCACCTATGGCTGCTCATGTGTTCGAAGTGCCGTCCGTATGCAGTGGCAGCGGCGCTGCATGTGATACATCGCTGGACTGTCCGAGTGGCCAGACTTGCGGCGTGTCGAAAACCTATACGGTGACGCTGACTGTTCGCGACGCAACTGGCGCGACCTCGCAAAGCCAAAAGACCATTACGGTCAATCCATTCCCGGATACAGGGACGACATATTTCGTTTCTGACTCGACCGGCAGCGATACGAATTCCGGCTTGACGAAATCCGCGGCGTTCAAGACCTGGGACAAAGCGCATACGATGTTGTTCCTGGCCAACGGACCACGCCGAATACTCTTCAAGAGAGGCGACGTATTTATAGAGTCCACGGTGAACGGCTCCGTAGGCAGCAAGACCGGACCCTATGTAATTGGCGCTTATGGAAGCGGCCCCAAGCCGATCATTCGGACAACGGTCTATACCACGACTCTAAATATGCACGCTCCTTCAACGCGCGACTTGCGCACCGTGGACATCCATTTTGATGGCCCGTTCGGAACCTCGCAGTCTGGTAATGGTTTGACGGCTGGCAGCGACTTCCTTTTTTACAGAACGGTAATCGAAGACCATTTCCACGGGATCATCGGAGGCGGCGGCACCACTACCGGCACGATGGTTGTCGATACGGAAATCCTGGACTCAGAAAATTACGGGATTTACTACAGCGCCAGCGGAACCAACTTGCCGCCTAGCCATATTGCGGTCCTGGCTTGTGTGTTCGATGGAGTGGACCGTGAACATCTGATTCGTACTTATATCACAAAATCACTGATTTCTCAGTGCATTTTTCGAAATGGTGATTCGGTCAAGACGAACCTGGCTTACAAAGCCCCCGGCACTACGCCTCAGCTACAATCGAATTACAGCGTACTTTCAAGTAATCAGTTCCTTTCGCCAAATGCTTCGCTTACGATCATGGCTGTTGGCCCGGAGAATCCAGGGTCCGCGCAGCTCGTCGAAAACGTTATTATTGAGCGAAACGTTTGGGATGCGGGTGTAAACAACCCGGCTATTGACGCCATTCAATCAAACGGCGCGAACGACGTCACCGTCCGCAACAACGTGTTTATCAATGCTCGTAGCTGGATCGTTATGAGTGGGCCTGTTCAGGGATTCAGTACCTGGAACGATTGGCAGGTGTATAACAACTCGGGATACCGTTCCATAAACAACGACACATTTACAATTCGTGCATTGGACAATCGCGGCCCGGTCGTCGCAAAGAACCTGGTCGTTCGAAACAACATTGCGTATGTCCCGAATTCAACGACCTTTGTGCGCATACTGCGAGCGCCAGATACGCCACCTTCTGACATTACCATGACCAACAATATCTGGCACTTCCCGAATCAAGCCAATCAGACGTTGTTCGAAGTCAATGGCACAAACTACAACTTTGCCGGCTGGCAGGGTATCGGAAAAGATTCGGCCAGCAACATGCTCGACCCACGTTATGTCGCGCCAAACAGCGGAAACTTGCAGTTGCGAGTGAGTAGCCCGACCAGTCCGGGACTGGATGGAGGCGTTGTTGTCCCATCGGTCTACGAAGACCATCGCGGCTTGCCGAGGCCCACTTCAGGCTTCGACATCGGTGCGTACGAAATGAACTGACCCGGCGCTGAAATCGGTTACCCGAGCTGCCTCCACCGGCGATTGCGGGTGAAGGCGGGGGTCGCGTGTGCTGCAATGGACTCAAAGCCGGGTTTCCTCAATGGCTTGTTTGTTACGGCATGGCCCGTATCATAAGCTATCGTTCGTTTGAAAACGGGCCATTTGGCGTCGAAGCCGATCTTCCGCACCTGCAATGTTCAAACATGTAAGAGAACGCATGAAGCGTTTGCCTGTCATCGGGTCGGCGCTGCACCGAAGCTATCTTGCCATTCGCTATGGTGACGGACGCGCGCATGATATTCGCAGCGGCCCTCTTAAGGGCTGGAAACTGCGGAAGTTCTTACACAGCATTCATGACCACATGATTGATGGCGACTATGAGCCCGAGGTTCAGGCAGCACTCGGACGCTATCTTCATCCCGGAGCCACACTCTTCGATGTAGGCGCTAACGGCGGATTCATTTCGCTTCTCGGCGCAAAGCTGGTCGGGGAAACTGGAAAGGTTGTAGCCTTCGAACCTTATCCTGAAACCGTGAAGGATATCCAGGCTCAAATGCGGATCAATCGAGTTCGGAATGTGCTAACCGAAACCGCCGCGGTTTCCGACACAATCGGCATTGCCGATTTTGCCGACGATCGATCCTCCGACATGCTCGGATTGGCAGCTGTTACCATCCATGGCCAGCCGAAGCGAACCATTCGTGTTCGCACCACAACACTGGACACAGAAGTGGAACGGCATGGCGCGCCTGATGTCATAAAGGTGGATGTTGAAGGGGCGGAGCTTTTGGTGGTTCAAGGCAGCACGCGTATGCTACGCGAACATAAGCCTATTCTACTCACAGAGCTGCACTCCGATGAGCTGTTCCGGCAGTTCCTGGAATTTCTTGCACCCTTCGGCTACACCACAAGCACCTTGGACGGCACGCCCGTCACCCTCGAAAGTGGCTACCAACGATTCGTCATCTCACAAAAACAGGCACCTGCCTGATTTCGCTCAGCAACTTGCTTGGTATTTGGGCAACCGCCTTCATTGCGAAACAGGCTGTATCAACACCGTGACATATCCATTGACAAGCCTTTGGAGAAAATTCAACACGCAGCCGATCCGGACAGGAATCAGGCCCGGGAGACGCAATAGCCACTAACAGGTCGAGTGTCACGGCGAATTGCTCATTTGTACAAATAGGATCGTGCTTTCAAACGCTGGAGTAAAACAGAGCTTACTTTAGAGAGAATAGGATAAACCTGAACATACCCAATCGTCGAATCTGACTGTACAATCGACGCATGTCTGACCATTCGCCTGATCGCGCCATCTTCCCCGGCATGTTTGACCCGGTCACCCTCGGTCATCTGGACATCATTCGACGAGCTTCGACTCTATATCGAACGCTAATCATTGGTGTTGGCGACAATCCGCTCAAGACGGCGGTTTTCACGCCGGACGAACGACGGGAGATGTTGCTCGAACACACCGCAGATTTGGCCAATGTCGAAGTGCATACCTACGCGGGACTAACGGTTGAATATGCCACCAAGGTCGGGGCGGGTGTGATCCTTCGCGGTATTCGTGACACGGTCGATCTTCATGCGGAGCTGGAGATTGCGATGACGAACCGCATCATCGGGAACATCGAGACCATTTTCCTGATGACAAGCGGGCAACATGTTTTGACCTCCAGCGCGCTCATCCGGCAGATCGTTGAGATCGGCCGATACGATCACGAACACCTCGCCAAACTGGTCCCACTCGATATCGCAATGAAGCTCGAGAAACGCCTGCGAAAAAACGCCAACAAGAAGTAAAGGCGAGGCCCCTATGGACTGGGCAGAAACAACTGCTGGAACAGTCCAAAATCCGCCAAATCGATGTCGCCATCGAGGTCCAGGTCGAACACCAGAGAAGATATCGATACACTGGCATTCGGCCCTGCAAGTAGGATGTTCATGGCCGAAAAATCAGCCGCGTCAACGTCACCGTCTAAATCAACGTCTGCCGTCGCTGCTGGCACGGTTCGAACTACGCGCAAACCAATCTGATTATTTGTCGCAGACGCCGCAGCGAAAGTTCGGAACGTCACTTCCAGCGTTCCACCAGCTGGAGAGTCATTCCAACTTCCACCCCGCAGTGCGCGTAGCGAATTGCTTTGAGCACTCGTGCTGAATTTATCCTGCACCCAGGTGTACACATTGCCGGACATATCGAACACGCCGAAGTCATTATCATTGGGCATGGTGACGAACAATGGATCAGCGTTTGGGCCTGCGAAATATCCCACGGGGGTACTGCCGCCAATCGTGCAGTCTGTCGGATCTTCAAACGGGTCATTGTTGCATCGATGGTTTGCATCGCGATCCTTGTTGGCGCCAGCTGTAATC
Organism: Phycisphaerae bacterium; assembly: GCA_029260035.1. GTDB lineage: Bacteria > Planctomycetota > Phycisphaerae > UBA1845 > UBA1845 > OFTM303. The sequence goes on along the minus strand of JAJDEA010000087.1, from coordinate 37,310 downwards.
AAAGCATCTCGTCCAAAACCAAAAACATGATTGAATCCCAATGCACGATCCCACGCCGAGGCTTTATACCATTCGTTGTACGCGTCAGCGGCATCCATGGACGTATCCACATTGCCTGCTCCATCATCCATTGGCAGGCGAAATCCCCGACACGTCTCCACAAGCGACAATCTTTCGGCATCGCTAAGCTCTCGAAAAGCCCAGTCGGCTGCGCCAATCGTCACCGGTCGCCACTCTTGCGGCACCCATGCGCTCGCCTCCGAATAGCAGCGATCCGTCGCCAAAAGCCCCTGATTGAGCGTCAGCCAATTGCAGTACTTGATCGCCCCATACCAGCTAATACCGGTCGCGGGATGCCGAGAATAGTCTACCGGAGCAGTAGCAACTTGATAGGGACTCAGGCCCGGCACATACAAAATCTGACTCGCGACGGCGGGCGAAAACAGCAAAGTCGTGCGCATCCCAGGATCGGCACCGACCTCGCCAGCCTGTAAGAAATTCACATACACATCGCCGGTGACAGTATCGAAAAACATGAACTCGCTACGTTCGTCAGGCTGAGCACTCTGCAGATTCAATAGCGCGTCATTTAGAAAAGCCACGAATTCCGTATTCGTAGTGTGAAACGTTGCCATGATGTAGGAATAGACCGGGCCTCCAGGCTGGGCAGGCGTGGCGGGACCAAGCGACTCCGTAACCTGCAAGGCTTGCGTCGAAAGTGACAACGAGACGGACCTGGTAACCGTCATGCCATTCGCCTGGAAAAGTATATCTGCTTGATGTTGGCCGATCATTGACGCCGTCGCGGTTTCATCGATCGTAACCACAACGAGCGACGTATCTCGATCAGCCAATGTCCCCCCCGTGCCGGCCAATCCATCCAGCAGAATCCAATTCGGATCACCAGCCGTGTACTGCACCGTAGCCGACCACGGCAGCATGGCACCGTCCGACGCATTGTGAATCGTGTAGATCGTTCCCTGCGGCGTGATCGGCCCACCCGGAACGCCCCCTGAAGCGAAGTTCGACGAAGGCGTCACGAAGAAGTCTTCGTCAATCGTGAGGACGATGTCCCGAGTTTCTTCATGCCCTGTCAACTGGTTTTCAAACACAACGCGTGATCGATGGATTCCGTCAAACAGATCGAGCGATCCCTGCCCCAGCGAAACCAGCACATTCACGGTTTGGCCAGGAAAAACCTCTACGATGGATTGATCCGATTCAAGCCAGGCACTATCCACACAAATCGCAACATCAATGGGCACGGTATTATTATTCGTCAGCATGAACGTCGCAGACTCAAGGTTGTTCGGATCAACGCCGCTTATCAACCACGGCTCCCCGATAACAACAGCCCCCAGCCTTTGCACGTCGATCCAATCCTGAACAACGAGCTTGATCGGCTGCTCAACAAGACTGGATAGATTGCCGTTGCTCGTGTCCGTCCAATCGACCTGCAAATCCGCTAAGTACTCGCCAGCCGTCAACGTGTCGGCACCTGGTGTCAGTACAATCTTCATTGGCAACGTTGCAGGCGCAGCGCTGAGCGTGCCATTCAGCAAGGAAAACGGGTCGGGAAGCCTCAGTTCGACGGCGAGCCAAGATTGTGACACTGAGATCTGATAATCGATATCGAACGCAACTTGATTATCCAGAGAGAACCAATACTCGCCCGGCGCAGATGTCGTCCCCGGAGTGGCAAAAGGCCCACCGGGCAAACCAGTATATTCAAACGGCGCAGCGTCAACCGAGGTGACAAGTACCGGCTGGTCAATCACCATTTTCACATTACGAAGGATCGCCCCTCCCGTCGTGTCATTCGTAAAGGTAATAGTACCGGCGTGCTCTCCCGGCCCGAGTGTGTCCGCGCTCGTCTTGGCAGCCACCTCGATATCCGGCAAAACACCCATGGTCATGGTCCCGAAGACCTCTTGCGCACCGACAATGCTCTGACTCGGCACGCTAGCCTCGAGCCAGGATTGATTCACCTTGACGCGCCAGCCCATATCAGATGCCGAGTTATTCGTTAATGAATACTGTTGAAGTAAGCCTGCCCGTGGAGTGCCATACAAGGTACTCGCTGGCGCGACGTCGCCTAATGGTAAAACATCGAACGGCTCCTCTGCGTCGAGAATAAACCGAGTCGTGAATGAACCGTCAAAGACGCTTTCGGTCACCGTCGTCGTAGCGATTTGCCCAACCCCTCGTACCACCCTAAACCCTGTCGAATCGTTCGTCGTATCAGCGGAGAGAAATCCCCGTTCGTTGACCATAAGCGCCAGTGATGCGACATCGTCGAGCCAGCTCCCTCCTCGCACAACTCGTTCGGTCGCGATAGCGCCGAAGTCCTGCATCCATTCTGCCACATTACCTGTAGCGTCGTGCAATCCGTAACCGTTTTTAGTAGCCACGGTCAACGTAGGCGCAGGTTGATGCAAAAGACATACGCTTGTCGCTTCGAACAACCCCTGTACGCCGTCAAAAAATCGAACCGGCGTCGTGCCGTTGAACTCTGTGTCGCCGCTATGCAAGTAGTTTGCATCAGTTGATGCCAAAGGCCCATCTCGACCAAATCCATAAACCGCGTCGTAAATCAAATTGCCTGTCGCCGAGTCACGCTCTTTGAAGGACGCAGCCTTGTACCACTCGTTATAAGGCGAAGCGGTCATCGCCTCGTCATCCATGGGCAAACGATACCCCATGGTTTCACGGATAAGTTGATCCCGCAGCGCACCGGTCACACCACCCGGAACCCATGTTGCATCATCCGTAAAAACGGGCCTCCAGCGGTGAAGGCTGTTAGCGCCCATCATGTCGACACTGGGCGCTTCGTCATAGGCGAGGAACTCTTTCGGTATCCCCTGATTGACGGAGAGCCAATTGCAATACTTAATCGCCCCATACCAACTCACGCCCACAACTGGATGGCTGCCAAAACCCGCCTGTACTTGGTACAGATCGCCAATCAGTTGAATACGACCAGCGGACGCATCGTAAAGAAGCGTCGAGACGGTCAAAGTTGGAGCCGTTGTACCCTCTTCACCTATCACTTGATCGTGAATATAAACATCCCCTGAATCCGTATCGAAGAACATGTGGTCACTGCGAATGCCTGGCATCGCGTTTTGCGTGTCGCTTCGCGCGTCATTTAGAAACTGGACGAATTGATCGTTCGTCACTTCCGTCCGGCTAATCCAAAAGTCATAGGTCGGGCCGTTGCTTGTAGGCCCGACCTGAACGTCATTGCCTGGTACAAGGGCGAAATCACCTAGCGGCCCCGGAGCCACGGACACTTCGGTTGGATCGGTATTCACCGTCAAATCAACGTCACTAAATGCCGCTGGTGCTATAGGGTTTGGCTGCACAGAAGGAACGGTCAGCCAAGCGGCATCCGACGACACAGTCAATCCATCGATCGTTTGTTCTGTTGGATTGTCGATTTGAATCGTGAACAGGCTCGGAGTGAATGGCCCGCCGATCACTCCTGACGCGCGCACCAGTCCTTGCTTTTCCGAAACCAGCAAATCGCCCTGTACGATCGTCTGAACAACTCGAAACCCGATGGTCGCTTCCGTGGCTGACGGGTCGCGAGAGCTTCTTCCGCTTGCTTCCAAAAACACGGAATCGAACAGATTTTCATAATGCCCGCCTCGAATGGCACGCTCAGACGTGAAAAACCCAGAATCCTGCACCCACTCCGCAACATTGCCTGTCAGGTCGTAGAGACCGTAGCCATTCTCCGTGTCCACGACGTTGAACGCGCTGGGAGGCTGCGATCCCCATCCGAATGTCGGATCATCCCATACACGCGTTCCATCGATGCCAAAGAATTCGATCGGCGTAGTTCCGTTGTCGAACGGGTCCATACTATCCTGGTAATTCGCATCAGCCAAAGTGAGCGAGTCTCTCCCGAAGCCAAACATCCGATTCATCGAATTTGCGTTGTCCCATGCTGCCGCTTTGTACCACTCGTTGTAAGGGCTTGCACTCGACGACTCATCATCCATAGGCAATCGAAAGCCTCGCACGTTTTGCGCGAGCAACTGCCTTTCTGCCGGCACAAGATCGCGAGAGCCATAGGCAACCGGATCAGCCGTTATCGGGTACCAATCCGAAGCGGTCGGCCCTTCGTTATACGCTCGCTGATCGGGGTTGGTCATCCCCTGCACGACGGTGAGCCAATTGCAATACTTCAAAGCACCATACCAACTCACACCCGAGACGGGGTGGCGTTCCTTTCCTGCGGAAACGACCCACGCCCCACCGTTGACCAACGGGTCAAACTGAATATCTCCTGCCACACTCGCATCAAAAAGCATCGTTTGATCACTGAGGTGAACCAAACCAGCCGACGTATCATGGACCATGTATTGGGTACGCCAGTCGTTCGGGTCCACAGCATCGGCTACCAGTGCGTCGTTTAGAAAACGAACAAAGTCGTCATTCGACACTTCGTATTTCGATATGCGAAACAGATAAGTTGGTCCGAATGGCTGAGCGTCTTCGGCTGGAACGCTAACCATATTGAGAGAGACGCCTTGCACACCAATGACAAGGGTAATCGTTCGATTGACAATACACGGAGCAGCGACATTCGACGGGTCAACCAGGGTGATCGAAACATCCGCAACATACGTTCCGATTGGCAGGCTCAAAGCCTCTTGCGATGGCGTAATCACGATATCATCCGTGCCGGTCGCATTCAAGATGATACCAGCCGACTGCGACAACTGCCACCATGTGACACCACTTGGAAAACTCGGAGCACTCGTCTCACTCACGACCGCATCCCACTCAAGCCCGCCGACGACACCAGGGTTTTGAATCGTATACGTTGCACTCGACGGAGTGAACAGGTCGTTCACAGGCCCCACAAACATCACGTTCCCAATCGGCGAAACCGGCTGACCGACATTGAGCGTGACAATTCGCTCAGCCTGCACCGGTTCACCCGCACCTGCAGAAAACTTCATCTTAATGGAATAGCTTCCCACTGGTTTCAGATTCGCCTGTCCGTTTATCGTAACCGTTACATCCTCGGTGCCAGTTGTAGCCATAAGAACACCAGACATTGCCGTGACATCGATCCAGCTAACGTCCGTCTCAGGCAGTACTGGCTCCAGCTCTACAAACCAATTAGCTGGCGACCCGGTGACATTGTCGAATGTAACCACCTGACTGTCGGGAGTAGCGGGACCAATGCAGGTGCCCGTCGAAGTCACAAGAGTCGCCGGGCTTACGCTGAATCGAGGCTGTATCGTAATCGTCACCTGCACGACGAGTGTCTTTCCTGTGCATTCATCTTCGATCTCAACGTCGGCAGAGTAAACGCCAGCGTCGAGAAAAGTTGGATCAAACGAAATATCAAGTGGCGTTGATTGCTGGCTAGTCAGCAAGGACGAAGCCACCGACGCCCCTCCGTTAAGCAACAGCCACGCGCCATTCGATGAAGGAATCGTCGTATCCTGCCAAGTCGCTGACCATGTAATGTCGGAGTCCGAATTGTTCATCACCGCAATAGAGTGCGTCGAGATCGGATCCCCAATCAACTCCGCAGCGCTGAATGGCTGCGACGGCGACAGGCTCATCGGCTCTGCGACCGACAACTGAACCGTCCGTTCGTGAGTCGAACCATCGTCCACATCCAATATAGTCACGATTCCGGAACTGGCTCCGTCAGATAAGCCAGCCGAGCATATAACGGCAAGCGTCACATCGAGCTGCGCGGTGGCTCCCGGCGATAGCACAACCGGCGTTGTCGCCGGGCCAACACCGTTTTCATCAGTCACCACTACGGTCAACCAATTGACATCTGTGGAAACATCGAATGTGACCGCTTGATCGGTCACGTTGGTGAGCTTGTAAGACCGGTCGACAGCCGACTCATTCCAGGGTCCGCCCCACATACCGTTATTGGCGAACCCATCGAACGGCGTCACAAGCAGTGAATCGAGAACGGACTGGACAAGACGAAAGCCCGTCGAATCGTCTACGGCAGTGGCCGCCCGTGGCGCATCGCGTGAAACTTCCAGCGTGGTCACTCCATTTCGATATGAACCGCCGCGATTTTGACGATCGGCGGAGTCAAACGACTTGTCCTGCATCCACTCCCAAACGTTGCCGGAAACATCATAAAGCCCGTACCAATTGTTTGTATCCGCCGTCGATGATCCAACTGTCAATATGTTGACGCCGTCGTAGAATCCAACCGGCGTAGTAGCCCCAATAAAACACGAGGGGTCTTCAAATGGATCGCCACTGCAACGATAGTTTGCGTCGGCATCGGTGACAGGCCCATTGCCTCCAAATCCATACGTCCAATCGCTGCCCGCACCATCAAACGCGGCTGCTTTGTACCATTCGTTGTATGAGCTAGGCTCACCAGCGCCGTCTCCGCCATCCATCGGCAGTCGAAAGCCGAGCTTTTGCAATAAGCTATTACGCTCTGAGGGCGACAAGTCGCGCGTCGCCCAATCCGCATCAGTAATGGTAACAGGATGCCAGCTATCCAAATCGGAATTCGGCGCTTCCTGATACACCCTTTCGTCGGGGTCGAGACCCGCTTCAAGCGTAAGCCAGTTGCAGAACTTAAGCGCCCCAAACCAACTGACGCCAGTCACCGGATGATCCTCCAAGCCCGCAACGACGTCGAATTGCGACGTCGTCGAATTGTACGCGATGGCTGAATTGGCTGACGGATCGAAAAACAGCGTGCCCGCTCCATTTTGCCCTGCAAGGCCAACAGCACCGCTGTGGATAAAAACTTCTCCCGTGTCAACGTCAAAAAACATGTACGCGCCACGATTGTTATCAAGATTGACTAATGCGTCATTCAGGAAGGCAACGTACTGGTCATTGCGAACTTCGAAAACACCAATTCGATAATCGAAAGCAGGGCCACCCAACTGCGCATCAGAAGCGGGAACAAAAGAAAACTGATGAGCGGGAGTTTGCGCATCGGCTAGGCTCGAAGCGAAGAGCAAAGCCACAATGGTGCAAATGGCAGGCTTAAGTTGGTAGGTGCAAGTCAACAAACGTGAGCCTCCATGCTCTCGTCGAATACCGGACCCTCTGGGACAGAGTTGGGCCTTGCTCGGCGCGCGTAACTCCCCGCAACATTTATCGGCGTGTTCAGCCAATTGAACCCAACGAAACGGTGTAATCCAGACTCAACCTTCAGTGATCGCTGATTTGAGCAATCCAATGTGCCGGATTTCAGCCCCGAGGTGGCGTCAGTCAATTCGCTCGTTTATGCTGTGGAAATGAAAAGTAATTGGCCAATTACACCAGTCCGTAAAACCGCTGCGTGGATCACGTCATCCATAGCTGCAATAGCCGTGGGCTGTGCGAGCGCGCTTGTTCCCCCGCTGCCCGCGCCGCAGGTCTGTCGAGATGCAGGATTCACCGATGCGGAAATCGACGCGACCGCCCCATTGTACGAAGTTGCCCGCCAAAACGGTGCGACGTTGGAAGAGGTGCAAGAAGACAACCGGATGGCCTGTACCGCATGCGAAGACCCCACAACAGGTTGCGACGAAACCCTCTGCCTGGAGTGCTTTGACCTGCTCGCCTCAAGCGCGTTCGAACAAGACGAAATGAGTGATAACGATGGCGCTGTCTCGGAACAATAAATGCCGTCATAACGTCAGTTCATTGCTGCATGGCATGCGCCCTGAAGGACAAACCGAAACGAAACGACCGCAATCGCAAGACTCTACCAAACGAGAGAACATGCTTGCGATAACCCACAAACAAGGCTCAACTTGGCCTTGGCTATGCATCAATGACTGCGCAAAAAACTAATCAGCCGAATCGAAGTTGCTTTGCCGAAGCCTCCGGACCCACGGATATATCGCTCAACGTAACCCAATTCTCGATTGAACCGAACACGCATCATCACTGGCTTAGCCTTACCAACTTCGTCATTCTTTGGCATAGGATTGCCAGCCAGCTCTAACTCCAGAATATCAAATAGCCCATCAACCGAATAAGCCCGCCAATCAGTAGCGAGCGGGACTCGTCCATCAACCTTGAGACTTGTAACGATTCCGGCTCGAACCGCCACATCGTACTCGCTCTTGTGCATGACGTACTGCGTGTCGTAATCGGCAACCCCTGCTTGGCGCCAAACACCCCGCGCGTCTTTGAGATTCAACAAGGTCAACGGAACAGTAGGCTCACGCAATAGAAAGAATGCCAAGACCAGGCCAAACCCAAAAGCAATCGTTACCAGAACAAGATTGAGCTTGAAGGTCGGTTTCATTGCGATCCGTTGTTCAGTGAGTTTTCAGCACAGGCTTCTTCTCGCACTCGTGAAGCGCCAATGCACAAATGAGATCATTATCAGCCAAACCCTACTCGAAATCCAAACACATCAAACATTCACCGTATCCCGGATGCCCTGCGCCAAACTGTCGCCAAGGAATAAGCACAGTTGTAAACCACATGCAAGGAAATTGCGATCAGAATGGACGTACCAGCGAAGTTCCCGCAAGCCCACATCGCGAGAGAAACAACTCGTATCAGCCACCCAAGAACCAACCTTAGGCCTCCATCGGTTACTCAAAGTCCCTATAACAACCGAATCATGCCTGAAGATGGAAATATCGGCGCGATTGCGCTGCTCTTCTTCCCTCAAATCTGCGCTGATGCTCTTTTCGTGATCAAAAAATGCCGTACAATGGATGGCTAAGGCTTTGAGTTGGGCGATAGTACTTGCGTCCCACGGACATCCCGGCTAAACGTATTCGCCCGCTCAGCTCGTTCAGGCAGCTTTGCGTTCGGCGGACTAAATGCCGATAAGGGAAGTTCAGAAAGAACGACAAGACAAAGTTCTTCTTGACTTGCAGATGAGCGTACAGCCTCGCTCCAAAGAGATGGCTTCATTCGGCGACGCATGCTGCTTTTCGATCCAAGTGGCTTTCGATTGACGAAGTAAGCCACAAGAGTTTTTTCCGGCGTCTTTTTCATGACGCTAGCGAGCCGGGTTTGTACCGGATAATAGCCGAAAGCATTCGGCGGCGTACCCAAGTGGACTAAGGGGGCGGATTGCAAATCCGTTACCGTGGGTTCGAATCCCACCGCCGCCTATTTCATAATACCCTGAAAATAAAGGGTTTACCGCAAATCCATCCAGCCTGCAATTCAGCAATTATTTGAATTCCCTGTACCAATTCCCTGTACATTTGATCTAATTACCTGTACCATTACCTGTACCAAATTCTAAAGGGACTGGAATGGCAAAACGTGGACGTAGACAAAAGCCGGGACTTCGCTGGCATACGACCAAGGGTTGGTATCGCCTTTATGAGGCGAAACCAAAATACTTTGGAGGATCAGGATCGCGTGAAAATTCAGCGATTCGCAAGAATGATTCCAACATCCAAAACATTGCCGAAAAACGCTGGCATGAGCATGAAGCAGAGCATCTTTTCGGAAATACGCTAAGTACCCTCGATCGATCTGCTGGACAACTCAAGGGCTTCCGAGACGCCGCACATATGATTACTGAGCAAGTACAAGTCGGCGAGTTGACTGACGATCAACGAAGCCAACTTGCAAAACGTCTCAAGATTTCTACTGTCCGGTTCATCCATGAAATTGCCAGCAAGAACGAAGAAACTCTTGGAGCAATTCAACAACCAGCAAAAGAACATACAGGACTAACCTGCAAACATGTAACCGATGCCTACCTAGCCTATCTCAAGGCACAGGCTGATCGCGAACCCGAAACGAAACGTGCTCATTACATCGATGCCAAGGGAAGATTATCTCATTGGCTTGAATTCATTGGACGGAGTACCGCCCTTTCAACTCTTACCAAGTCTGATTTTCTACGTTACCGGGATTTCTGGAGTGATGAACTTGCCAAACGAAAAAACTGGCTGAAAGATCAACCCCAAAATGTACCTTTCAAAGAATTGCTCAAAGCTCCCGGAACTTCGGTATCCAGCGTCAACAAACATTTCGTGCTTGTTAAGGGAGCATTCACCGCAGCAAATCGAGAGGCAGATATTGTTGTCTCTGGCATAGATGATATGTTGTCAGTATTGCGACATTCGAAAGCAAACAAACGAGAGCTACCCCTTGTCACTCCCGATCATTTTCAAAGTATGTTGACTAACTTAGATCAACAATGGTCACTGATTTGTCTCTTGGGGCTGAACATAGCCGCTAGCAACGCGGATATAGCTCGATTGCAATGGACGCATATACGAGACGATGGAGTATACGATTGGTCACGAGACAAAAACATTAGAATTCGTCGAATCCCACTTTGGCAAAGAACGATCGATGCGTTAAGGGAGTACAAGAAAATCGCCAAATCTGCCAACTATGTTTTTACGACAACTCATGGCAATCAATATCAACATTCATCCGACAATTCTCGCAAGGACCCATTAGGTGAGCAATTTGTAGTGAAGATGAAATCGTTAGACTTGGTATATACGTTTGGAGCATTTCGTAAATCTGCCACAACCATAGCACTTATTGCCGGGGCAAATGAGACGGTTATCAAAATGCTCTTAGGAGACGCTGGCGATGAAGTCTGGCGTCATTATGGTATGACGGTACCTGAAATTGTCAGTGAAGCAGTGGAATCTGTCGAGGAACATTACTTTGGCAAAACGTCATAACCTTGACGGGTTGGTCGCGACGGAGTATCAAATTTTCGTAGGGAAATGACAAGCAAATGATTGAGTGTAGGTTATGCCTAGTGAAAACTGCAATCTAACGGTCAAGGACGTTTACGAGAAAAGTGCCGCCGCCCATCAGTATTTTCTCAACTGGAGGCACCGTCTGTTCGCAGGCTATGTTGCTGTCCTGGCTGCACTTGGCGTGGCAGGCTCTTGGGCATTCGAGAAAAATTGCACCTACGCCTTTTCGCTAATTCCACTTGCGAGCGTAGTCGTCACGACGGTACTCTGGGCACTAGATTTCCGAACACGCGATCTCTACCGGGCTTGCCAACGAGCCGCCGCAGACTGTGAGATAGGCAACCATGGTCCGCCTAATAAGAACGGGGTGTATTCAGCGTTAAGTGAAACAAGAACGTTGGTCCTCTATCACAGCCTTGTATTTGACCTGTTTTTTCTGTTGGTGATTCTATTCTCGTGGAGTTCCATCGTCGATTTGCGTTGGCATGGGCACGCATTGATTGCTGTTGCTGTATCCGTAGTCTTTTCTTGCGTTGTCGTAAGCATGACAAAAACTCATGGAAAAAGTAATCAACAAAATGACAGGAAGAATCGGAAGCAAAGAACCACCGTCGGAATGACCCCAGGAGTATTACTAAGCACGCTTATTGTACTTGGAATAACAGCGGGGATTATCACGCTTTCCCCACAAAGGACAAATACCATGCCTGCGATCTACGAATTCATTTCACAACTCGGTCCAACAATCATTGGACTCGCCGCCCTTGTGGTCACTTATATGACTGTATCCCGACAGATACGAGCTTCGACGGTATCCTCAAGTCGCCAGCATTGGGTCAATTTGTTGCAGGAAACCCTGACTCAGTTCTTAACTACGATGGCGTCAAGATCGCGTGTTTTTTCAGACCCAACAAACGAGGAGAGTCATAACCAATATTACAACGAGCTTAATATGACGCATTCTCGCCTTACCTTGATGCTGAAAAAAGAAAACAAGAATCATCAAGAACTTCTGAGTAAAATGAAGGCATTAATCTTGATTGCCACCGGGTACGAGGAAAACACTGCCGAAGCTGTCAAGCGAGCATCTGAGTTTGGGGTTGCTCGCGAAGCTTTATTGGCAGCAGCCCAAACGGTAATGGATTCGGAATGGTCGAAAATCAAGCAGGGAACCTAACCTCTCAATTACCTCACAAAAACCCTAAATTTCCAAAACCTTGACGATTCTTATCGCAACAACTTATATATAACTCCAAATACCGCTAAGACAAATCCAGCCACCAACAATAGACGGCGATGATAGGAATGTTTTTCAACTTCTTCTTCTTTGGTAGGCAAACCAAGGTGCCGATCAAGCTCCACCGAAAAATCGTTATTCTTCTCAGCCTTGTCCAGCCATTCTGTGACGAACTCAAATCTCTTAGCCGGATCGGAAGTCCACTCGGCAATTGTATTTGCAACTTCTTGACTTTGTTGGGCAACGGATTCGTCGCCACCAATAGTGAATACGTGCCCCGTGAACGGCTTTAGAAAATGAGGCAAGTTGTTCCAGGTATCATTCGACCATCGTCTAATGATCCTGCAACGCCGTTCACGTTTGGTTCGAAAGAATGATAACATCGCTTTGTTTTCTCTGCTATTCTCAGACAGCCCGACAACGCCAATCAAGACTTCTTCGAGTCACTCAACTCGGCCCCGCAATTCTTGCAAAACTTTGCATCAAGAGGGTTTATCGTCTTGCAGTCACGGCAGAATCCCTTTCCACTAGCTTGTTCCAAACTCGGGTAGACTGGAGTCTTGTCGCCCTTACCTACGAGGCGGGTGCGACAGATCGGGCAATCCAAAGGGGCTTCTCGAAAAATCTGCCAGATAATCCAAATGACAATCAACGGTGTAATGACTATGCCGAAACCAGTCAAAATTAATAGACCGACTGCGGATATAGCGATCACTGAGAATATTGACCATGAATCGACAACTTTTTGTCCACCTACTTCCCGTTTGCAATTTGGGCAGTACATTGGTTCCCTCGCCATCGAGCATTGAAGAAAATGTTACCTGATTCTAATTGAGGACCTTTGACAACGCAAAATAATCGCAAGAAACTAAAGCTATTTTCGATTCCCCAATAGCCAGCACCACGCCAATCCAGCCGTCCGACCTCCTTACGTTCATCAATTCAGAATACTCGATCACAAGCTAACAGCCTCTCCTATAGGCCACTCCGAACCTCTCCACGGCCAGCCAACAGAGACACAAATCGATTCATGTATAATGTCATTTTTTTGGCATTATAAGACAATAAGCTTCTGATAGAATTTGAACTAACCAATGGTCGTCAAAATGATATGATTCACAAAGGAAATCGATGGTCATACTTGCGTCAGTAACTGCGACAAGCGAATATCACTACAAGCCAACGTCCCCTGTCACCAGATGCCAACGGCGAAGTAGTTACGGTTCGAGATCATGACCACAGGCTACGATGGGCACTTCCCCGCCGTTTTCACCAGTCGTGGAACCATCGTCGAACGATCCCAGATAGATATCGCGAAGAACAATTGAGCCGTCGTCCCCAAACTCGACCGTACCCGAAAGGTCAACATCGTCAGGAATGAAGTTGCCGCCTGTTACAGTCATCGTTAGTTCATTTGTGTCACGGTTAAGTTCGTAGTTACCCATGTAGTCAATGAATGTTTCAAATGGCGTCCTTGTGACGCTGAACCTACCCTGGCAGAAGATGATCTCCCCAATGCTCCCCGGTGATTCCGATCCGTCGTCACAAGATATGGAAGATCGCTCACTCCACCGACCCTGAAAAGGATCGTTGGCATCGGGTTGACATGTAAGTAGTCCGTCTACGCAGCTAACCTGAAGGCACATCAATCCTGCTCCTATTGCTATCGCAGAGCTGGAACATTTTTTTAGGTTCAGCCGACGGTTTGTTTGCTGCATTTTAGATCCTTTGCATGCGGTGAAAGCTTCGACAGTTTGGTTGCGGCAACTGAAAGCGCCGTGGCTCTTCTCGTACTCTAAAGGCTCGCCGAACCGTTCGATTATCCTGGCAGGGCTGATGATCGCAAGTGAGAGAAGCGAGAACCTAGCTGACTTCAGATGAGAACTCTTCCACCAGCAAATAAAGTACCCTGTTCCTGACCCACATCCCGGTGACGGATGCGGCACTCGTTCATTTCGATTCTTGTGGCTCAAGGGAAAACCTGGGATCAGATTGCTGCTTTCGTGGGTTACTTAGACAGGAGAACGACGCAGCGATATATTCATTTTCTGCCCAAGGATAAGCGGCAGATAGCGAACTCGATTCCGTTTGAGTTCTAATTAGCAGAAGTCAGCGAACAATGGCTCTATCCCGAGTCTTAGTCAGAAGGAAGATTCGAAAACTCTGGTTCCGGCAGGCAACGACCGTAGGATGCGGTACGCTGTGTCGGAGTATCCGGCTAGGCTATTGTGATAACGGCGGCTGTAACCTGGAGTTAATCAGAGTTCAAAGCGTGGAGAATCAACGTGCCTGAGTTTGCTGCGACGATAACATTTCAAGTTGTTTACCGAGCGAAGGAAATGGAATTGACATCGGGGGAGCGTGCTCAAGCGCTTGCCGATACGATGGTGGCGGTCGTTCGTGGCTCGCCCAAGATTAAGGCCGTTGAGATTCAGTGCGATTCTGTTGATAACATTGAACAGTTGGATGACAACCACGGACTAACCAAAATGCGGATCGAGTCGTAAGCAACGGAAAGGGCTGAACGTATTTGTTAACATGATAAGATTAGCCGAGACCGTTCCAAACTTTAGACTTGGACAGCTCGTTTGCCATAAGCGGTACGGATACCGGGGCGTCATCGTCGATTGCGACCCGACGTGCAAGGCTGACGAGAAATGGTATCAAACGAACAAGACACAACCGGATAAAGGCCAACCCTGGTATCATGTTCTCGTGGATGCGACCGACCAGAATACTTATGCGGCAGAAGAGAATCTCCAGGCCGATCTCAGCGGACAGCCGGTCCAGCATCCATTGCTTGTTCGCTTCTTCGGTGAATTCGTTGACAGCCGCTATATCCGAAACGATCAGCCCTGGCCGAGTTGATTTGTTCGCTGGCGAATTTTTGGCACTGCGAAGGAAGAATAGTCAAGAACGTGAGAACGTGATTGATTGATGGGAGTGCAACGCCTACCTTCTCAATCGAGGAATAAATCGGCCAGTCTGCTGTGTGTAGTCTCTGTACGCGTCCCTCCATACTTTACCGTAATGACACTGGATTCCTGTTCTTGGTGCTATCGGGTAGACGGAGTCGCAAACACCTGCGTCCAAAAGTTTGCCGGATCGTAACCGATCCCGATTTCCGTGAACGATGATCCCATGATGTTGGCGCAGTGACCTGAGCTGCTCATCCAAGATGCAACAACCTGCTCGGGAGTTGTTTGACCCCATGCGATGTTCTCACCCCAGGTGGTTGCCGAGTAACCAGTCGTCGCAATTCGCTGGCCAGGATTCTCGCCATCCGGATTGACGTGATCAAAGTATTCGCGGCTTGCCATGTCGAGGGAGTGGTTTCGAGCGGCGCTTTGAAGTTTCACATTCATGGTTAGCGGATGCGTTGGATCGAAAGAGCCTGCGTTGCCGCAATCTGCTCCGGAGGATCGTTGCTTATTGACGAGTACCAGCACCTCCTCCTCAAATTGTGGTGAAGCGTCATTCGACGGCTCTGGTGTTACGGGCTCATCCACAACAGATGACTCCCCCGGTGGAATCGCAGGAGCGGAATCGTCACTATCCACTATTCCTGAAGAAAGAGTGTCTGGTATCGCGGTTGACGTCAGGTCATTGGCGTTCGGCGATTCAACGATTAGGGAAGCATCGCAACTTGCGATTCCGCAGAGTATTGCAAGCGATAAGAGCGTGATAAGTTTACCTTGTATATACGATCTGTCGCAATTCATCCCGATATCATCCAACTTGATGATGCGAATTGGGCCCAAACGATAAGACTGTACGATATCAATCTGATGATCGACTTATCGGTTTTCGTGCTGGATTCTGGCACTAGCATCAGTTCGAGTAGTCGCCAAATGCCCCTAAGTTTCCCCTTTTTTAGTCATATTCGTGGCAACCGTGTTCGGTAGAAAACGCGTAATGATTTACGGGCACTTTCCCTTTAATACACGTTCTAAAGGGTCATTTGCCCCCTGTATGCTTGCCTCTTTTCTCTATGCGCCGGTGGCTGTTGGAAAGAGGATAAGAAACTCGACTAAATGCTCTCACTCGCACCTAGAGTTCATGTCATGACGAGCATCGCAATTCCCATGGCCGCCTTCCGTCCTATCCCGTAACCGTCTACAATTCAGATTCGGACGGCTGAACTCGTTTCAATCTAAAGAGGAGTAAACATGAGTGACCACGTCTATAAGAAAATCGAGATTACTGGTACGTCATCGGAGGGTCAGGACGATGCAATTCGACAGGCGATCAAACGGGCCTCCGCGACGGTTAAGGATATGTCCTGGTTTGAAGTCGTGGAAAGTCGCGGCAGGATCACGGATGGCAAGATCGATAAGTTCCAAGTCACGCTGAAGATCGGTTTCAAACTTAAGGGCTAGAACAGTTTCAGCAACCAATCCAGCATCCTGATTATTCAAGCAAGAATACAACTGCGAGGCGAACCGACTTGTGTGCAGAATCGACCCACGAAGAGACACGAAGCTAGCCAGCTAGCTTTTGGGTGTTCCCAATGAGGGGGTCGAAAGTAGGACCCAAATTCGAACCCGCCCCCAAGGGTATGCCCCCTTTCCGTTCAGCAAGTCGCAGCTTGGGACATTTATTCACTTGAATTATTGATCGCCACACCGCTACTCATTACCCGTGTGGTGAGTCATCTTTGTGGATTGCTATTTCGAGCTGCTCGATTAGGTTATCAAGATCGCCATCGCAGTGTTTTTGGGCGAAATGTTGAAGCGGAACGGACGGTGGATTCTCCTTGCAGTCCTGGCACATACCGTGTGACACAAGTACGGCAAAAGCGTTGGGATGTTCCGTGAGTAGTTTTCGTACTGTCGTGTGGCCGTCGATGGTCAACATAAGGCTTTAGGAATTAGGCCGGACCAGCCAACGACAAGCTACCTGCGCATTCCAATAACCTAGCAAAAACTAAGGACTAACCAAGTCGATGACCCATTGTGCCATGAGATAACCGCTATTGTCGGCGAAAGTAAGCCTTGGATCTCTGAGCTTTCGTGCCAAATCGCGGCGATCTTCAACAGGAAAACTCTCCTTGCACCAGTTCGCTACTGCTCCGACTATTGCCTCCAGATCCTGTTCATCTTGCACAGTCACGGGACGAACCGTTGTAAGATAGATAACAAAATCATCGATGAATGCCGCGTTGGCGTCTTCCTCACTTACGATCGACGTCGTCGTCATGATCGCCGAACTTTCTCCTCCACTCAACGGCGCACCACCGCCGAACGTACAGGGTACAATGCCCATGATCGACGCCCCGTTCCAAACAGAAAACGTACCGGCGCCATTTAGCAAGTTAATAAGTGCCGTTATATCCTGAGGGTTACTCTGTTCGCTGTGGTTGAGATCAGTACGGTATTTGTCACACACACCGGGCAGACCATTAAGACAATTAATCATCGCGGTGACATCTTGCGCATTCGTCACCTTGCTCGCATTGACATCACCCGGAAGCGAAGCAAAGGCAGCCTCGCTAAGAGTCGGTACATAATAAAGCGTCGTCCATTTCACGGATGCTATCGGATCTTTAAGGAGAATCTCGTAGACGCCACTACTCGTTTCGTCCACATTTAGAATCTGGTTTGTATTCGGCATTGGCGATTCACAGAGGCCCCAACATTTATTCATGTCCGCACCGGACACCGGAGGATTGAGAGTTACCGTAATCGGCTCGGGACCATCTGTGTATACGTTGGGGCTCCCAATACCTTGCAAACTTCCGGGACCATTATCACCAATCGGATGAGGCTGCCTTGCGTCTATGGTCCCCGACGGAGGATCAAGCACTGCCAGATCGATAGCCGTGACAATGGGCGGACAGGACTGGCACTCATCCAATATCCCATCGTGATTGGAATCAATGGCACCGCTGGCAAGCTCGCATTCATCAGGAACGAAATCTTCATTACAATCAGACGAAAAACCGAGAATTGAATCACATGCATCGTGAATGAAATTATCGTTGCAATCCGGGGAAACGCCCGGCTCATAAGGAAGCAAGTTGGCACAACCCGGATGCGGGCACGGAATGCCATGTTTCACGAACGCATCACAGATTTCATCATAGTGAGGCGTTTCTGTAGACACATCGCCGTCACCTCCGAAAACGTGGCTCGGGTCGTCGTCAGCTAACAAGACAAAAGTTGGTGTTTGCGTACTGATATCGCCGTGGGTACCACTTACGATGACGTCGGACAAAAGCTGTCTCGTGAGTTCCAGCCCACATTCGTTCCCATCGATGATACCTGCCATGGGACACGACGGGGCACCTGGCGCGGAATACTTGGCTTGTAAGTTAAGCTTGATGTCCCACCATGCACCACCCAGCGCTTCAGCGCAATCCGATGCCTCCGGCGAGTTGCACGGATCTTCCCATTGCTTGCGTGGCGCCCCTGTACCGAACGGCGGCGGCGTAAAATCGTAATTGCGTTCGATAGCTCCCGCTCCATTAAAGTTGAATCCAATGAAGGGATCATCGTAAGCAAGTATGGCAAAGGCATGAATAAGCCCAATAAGGCCAGGCGTGCTGGTACAAGGCGCAACAGGCCCGCAAACAGCAAACGCGCCATAACCCCAGGCAATGTACGAGCGTATTGCGAAGTTTACATTCGTCCCACCTTGGTTTGGCCCGCTTCCTCCGAACTGGACTTGGCGAGGGAGCGGAGCAAGAGAATAATTGAGAAAAGAAGCGGCCATCATCACCTGCGCTTCCAAAGATTCATCAATGACGGTGTAAGTCGGCTGGAGCGCTTTAAAGTAGCCGTGCAATTCGGTCAAACGCGAAAAAACATTCACTGACGCCGTCTCAAACTCGTTCAACGGAGACATCGTTGCATTGAAAACAAGGTCTGGCGCATTCGCTGACACAGCAATGACCTCAATCGGCGGAGCGGGTGCAAGAGCCGGAACACACAGGAAATCACATATACCTGTATTGCATATACATTCAGCGCCGAAATTGCCTGAAATACACGGCTGTCCTGTAAAAGCATTAATGTTATTGTCGAAGCACTCGAACACACCCCCACGAGTGACAATCGAACTCCATTTGCCTACAAGATCGGCCTCCAGCGTTACGGGAAACGATCCACTGTACGGAATCGTGTATTGACCTGATTGGTCCGTATACGCACTCTCTGTGCCATTCTGCACGCGCACCAAAACTCCCTCAAGAGGAACCGTTTCCAGGGTACCGTCCATACACGTATCTGCCGCGTCTTGTTGCCCGCAAATAACTCCAGTGTCTTTAATTCGGTTTCCCATGACCATTCCGGTCACCGTCTGCGCCGATGTAACTTGAATGCCGCAAGAAAGAAGGGTAGCAACACCGATCCCTTGTATTTGCCGATTCCGACGCCCTCTATTGACCAATAACCAAGCCAGTCCTAGTCCCACGAGAAGGACTGTCGTCGGCTCAGGAATCGTCACGATAAAGGCCTCCCCAATACCATTTGGATTAATGCCCGTACCCACGATCGTCCTGCCGTCGGCCGAAACGTCGAAAGCCTGTTCCAGTTGCCAACCCGTCAAATCAAGACCAAGGTCACTGGTCAATAGCTCTTGTAACGATCGCATGCCTCCGCCCGCCGTCCACATGAATGCTTCAGGGCCGGATGTGGTTTCGCCCCGCCCCACGATGACCGAGCCATCTGCCGATGTGGCGAACGAACGACTGTCGAATAAACCGCCGGGCAAGTCACCAAGGCCGACCATGCCGCCACTTGCGGTCCAACTAAACGCCTCACGACCGGACGCTGAGTTGCCGGACCCTACAACGACTGAGCCATCCGCCGAAGTGTCTCTGGATTCACTGGAGAAACTCCCGCCGGGCAGGTCACCAAGGCCGAACATACCTCCGGCATTCGTCCAACGAAACGCTTCACCACCGGATGAGGACTCGGCCAAACCAACGACAACTGAGCCGTCTGACGACGTGGCACGCGCACTACTAAAGAAGTTTCCGCCCGGTAGGTCGCCAAGTCCAACCATCCCTCCAGCATTCGTCCAGCGAAAGGCTTCGCCACCGGAACTAGAGTGGCCACTCCCTACAACAACTGAACCGTCCCCAGACGTATCGCGGGCCAGGCTGAAAAAGTTTCCACCGGGCAGATCTCCTAGTCCGACCATCCCACCTGCCGAACTCCACCTAAACGCCTCGAAACCGGAAACGGATTGCCCTTGACCTACAACGGTCGAGCCGTCAGCCGACACGGCATATGCTGTGCTAAAAAAAGAGCCGCCGGGTAAATCGCCCAGACCAACCATGCCACCGGCGGACGTCCATCGAAATGCCTCAGCAGTTCCAATGCCGGAGTTTGCAACGCCTACTACAACCGCACCGTCTGCCGAAACGCCACTCGCACCGCTAGAGGGGGAGGCAACGGGAGGAATAACGCCAAGCCCCTGAAAGCCAACCACCGGCCCTGCAAGGGCTTGTTGTGAAGCTAACAGGCAGGCTAGTGCCACACCAACTACCGAAACAAGAGACACATATCGCTTGATCTTCGACTCAACCATTTGCATTTGAAGACCCCTTTACAACAGCGCGAGCGATCGCTCGGGAAGCATGACCCAACCTCGTATCGTCCCATATTGTACCGATGCGACAAGCCGAAGTCAACAGTTTTCGTATGCAAAGAGCCGACAAACAGCCATCGTAACAGCCCATAGCAAATAGTCATGCGCAGAAACACACGCCGCGCCGCTACCATCAAAAAAGGCACTTCGGGTCTCAATTCACCAGCAAGTTGCATGCCTAAGGAATGACGTCAACTGTTAGAAGTGCTCGCGAAGGAGGAAGGAATGCCACTTCAGATTGCCCCTATAGATGAGAATAGGCGCCCAAACATGCCCCCCTTTTGGGCGGGTTGCTGGCATCGGGCAAAACCGTTCGCTCGCTCATTGCTTCAACCTGAAACAATTGGTCTTTTGGGGGAGTGTCTCGCCGTTGCGTCAATCAGCTTCGAAGCTCAAAGAGTGCACAGCCACTGCAATCCCTATTGACGCCCCGACGAGGACGCAATAAGTGCGGTCGATCAATCCAAGTTGAATGAACGAAGGAATTACGCAAGCAACAATACGGCAGGTCGAAACAAGAATGCTGAGAAAGCCCTTCATCTGGTCCGCCATTATGCCTCACTTCTGATAGTATGCTCCCACATCACATCATTCATAACAAACCCCATCGATGCTAGTTTGTAGCTCGTCCTGCCCACGCTGTGTGTAAATCGACGTCGTATTCAATGATTCGTGACCGAGTATTTGAGCAAGAGCAACAAGATCATTGTTCGTTTGATTGAGGAATCGGTGAGCGAAGGTATGACGTAGTTTATGCGCCGTAAACGCAACGCCCGTGATGGCTGAGTACTTAGAGCAAATCGCCCTCAACCCTGAGTACGTCAATGCTCCACGTTCACCAATGAAGACTGCTTGACCATCAATCGGTGGTCGAGTTTCGAGGTATGCTTGAACAACTCGACGGGCTTCGACAGACAGCGGAATCGTACGCTGTTTGTTTCCTTTTCCATGGCGACAAACAATCTGACCTGAACGTGGCCCAACAACGATATCATCGAGTTCGAGTGCAACAACCTCGGAAGCCCTTAGCCCTCCATGCAACATCAACCCGATGCACGCTCCCGCTTTGTGATCTTGACGGAGTTCAATTTCCCGCAAAATTTTGCGAACTTCTGGCGTACTCAGCCCCTTAGGAAGAATCGGCATTCGCCGTAACTCTTTGACAGATGCCGCTGGATTTACTGAGACCACACCAGACTTCACCAGATGCCCCAAGAAGCGACGTATCGAAACCAATGCTCTGTTTACTGTGGCGACTGATTGTCTTCGAACACGAGCCAAGTGCTCGCGAAAATCAGCAACATCACGAACCGTCACTCGCGTTACCTCAAATTTTTCGCCATTGGCGTTGACGAACCAGTTCATGAATTTCCGGATGTCAGCTCTGATAGCTTTGACGGTGTGATGACTAAAATCATTCGCGGATAAAAAGTCATCCACGCATGTTGGTAGTTCGTTCATTTTCATCCTTCCAAAATCATTATCCGCCGAATTTTTTACGCCTTATGGACACAAATCAGACAGAAAGTAGACAGAGTTCACATCGAATTGAGCGGATAAGGGGTATTATCCGCGCAGATTATCCGTTGTATTCCGGCGCTGTACCTCTCCGAATACAGCCATTAACAATTCCGCTGACTCCACATCTCGATGCCCATCCGGGTACGCTTCAATGAGAGCCTGACGTATCTCCACGTCCGTCACGTTCGCGACACCGAGTTGAGCAAGCCCCTGTCGAAGCTCTTTGATAGCCTTATCCTGGCGATTCTTACTGTATGGCGATCTTGAATTCGGCAATCGTTTCCGTTTTGAAGCTGGTTGCGGACGCGACTCCAATCGACAACCGTAAAACATTACGGCTTTGCCATTGGTCCCCAAGTTTGTTCGTCGGACTAACAGACACTGTTCTTGTTTTTCTCGATCAAAGAACGGTCGTCTTGTTTTCTGATTTCGCGAAGGAGATGGAAAAATTCCTTCGCCAATTAATTGATAAAATCTTGCTCGCGACAATCGACACATTCGTGCCATTTCTGTGACCGTTACGATTTCTTTGAGCGGTACTTGCTTATTCATTGAGTAGCCTCGCCAGCAGGTTGCAGATTTTCCGTGCTTTCGACGTGACGCATTCCGGCGTCTGTAATCACACGACCCTGTGGTGTTCGTTCGATCAGTCCGCTACGAATCAAAAAAGGCTCAATAACCTCTTGGATCGTTCGACGATGTACGTTGGTTGCCGACTCCAGCGTGAAGAGTCGGACTGGCTTGTCCGGATGAATCGTTAGATATTTAATGATCCGTTGTTCATCAGGACCGAGACCAAGCTCATCAATCCCATCCAAAAAAACGGTTTCTTCGAAATGCCGTATAGTTAAATCTTCATCTCCTTGGCTACGCGCATAGCGTTGACAGGATTCCAGTAGCCGTATGGCAAGCCTTGGTATACCTCGTGACCGTTTGGCTATCTGGGCAGCGATTTCCGGTTCGATGTTCAGGTTCATTAGTTGAGCCCGTTGGAGCGTAATTTGTGCCAGTGAGTCATCTTCGTAAATTGTGAACGGGATCGAGATTTTGAATCGTTGCCTGAGTGGGTTGAGAAGCCGGTACTCATCCGTAGTTGCTCCGATGATGGTGAAATCCTTCAGCGGCATGTTCAGCGTATCGTTGATGCTTGTCCGCACGGAGATTTGCCCTCCTTCCATCGCTCGATAAAGAAGCGTTTGTGCGGGTTGTATCAATTCATGGATCTCATCCAGGAAGATGATCTCTTTGTCCTTCGCTTGTAGGAGCAGACCGTTCAGGGCTCCGGGGACATTCATCACTTGAGCAATTCTTTCATGAAGCTGCACACCCATTTCTCTTGCGGCAAGAGTTGCCAACATCGTTTTGCCCGTACCCGGAGGTCCACAAAACAGAATATGCGGCAGTTTGGTTCCGTCGTTCCATGAGGCTTCGAGCGCAACCTTGAAACGCCGAATTGCCTGCTCTTGTCCAATCCAGTGATTGATGGTTGGCACCATATGGTTTTCTCCATGGTCGATTTTAAGTTGCTGTTCCCAGCACACACGTGTAGCGCGAAACAGCAGCCCGGCCAAGTTCAGTTCCTGATTTTTGCGGAAAATATAGAAAAAATGCTTCAACGAGAGATACTATCTCAGCGTGAGGAGAGCGACGAAGCAACCGCACGAAAACAACAATTACCGATCATGTGGCATGAATGCAGGAGGAAGGTGTGCTACTTGCGCATGTGCGGTGCGGATTTACTTTCGTTTCAACGATTGCAACGAAGTCTTTTCGTCACATCCAACAATGCACCATGAATTTCGTAATGAGCAACGCGTTACGGTGTTGCCATGAACTTCCGTTGTATTTTCGCGAAGTCGGTCAAGTCCACATTGCTATCAGCGTCGGCATCAAAGGCACTACAAGTTGTGGTTGCGTCAGGACCGCTGAGCGAAGCAGCGAATTCGTCCGATGTCACGCTTTCCCTTGATCACAGTTATGGTCTGCCAGTGAAAGCTTGCTGAAAGATGCAGACGTCCTTCATGTCCACATCGTCGTCGGTGTCAAAGTCAAAAACCGCCAAACAAGCTCCCAGAATAGGTGCCACGTCCGGACCCGAGAACTCCAAACAACTTTCCAGGATCGCGTAATCGTCCAAATCAGTGTCTTTGTCGTCATCGAAGTCGCCTACAAATCTATCGCACTCGTCGGGGATTTGGTTGCGATTTAGGTCGCGGCTGGTTCCGTCAGCTAGATCGCAGTCATCGGGGAATCCGTTGCTGTTACAATCGGGCTGCTCGCAACTATCCGGGATGAAATTGCCATTGCAATCTGTGACCACTCCACCTTGGACGTCGCATTGATCAGCCACACCATTTCCGTTGCAATCGATTTCGCATTCGTCGGGGACAGCATTCGAATTGCAATCTACCGATCCGGATGCGATGGCGCACTCATCTGGTGTCCCGTCGCCGTCACAATCAGAAAGACCGAAATCATCGATCGTCGCTCGAACCAACCAGCCATGCCCGTCGAAAATATCACTTATCAGCAGGTCGTTCTTGACGAAAAGCATACCACGCGGCTCAAAGCCAGGTGTTTCCAATTGCGGTAACAAGGTTGCAATCATTTTGCCGCGCTGATCCCAGGCTGACACAAATCCAACTCCAGGGAGAGGAGAAAAACCTCCGGAGGCTACCGACACCAAAAGTACACGTTCGCCAGCGAGCGAAGAATCGATCGACGCTGCCCAGCCCACGGGAGAAAATGCTATCTGACGCAATCCTGGTCGAGCGCTCATTGGCAACGGTGCCGTCGCGAAAATCGTCAGGTCGTTCGTCGTAAGATCAAAGGCGAAAATCTGTGAACCCCCATTGCTGCCAAAAAAGATGTGGTTTGAAAACTTTCCAAAGTCCGAGGGTGCGAGTGTTGGCGTGAATATGCTGTTGCCAAGCGATGATATAAGAGTTGTCACAACCCCGTCCTCACTCACAAGGTGTATGGAACCGGAGTGTTTTCCGTTGGTATTTTGTTGAGATGTAACTAAGAGCTTTCCAGCAGCAAATCCGCCAAGCGATTGCGGTAAGTAGGCAATCCCGTTCGAGCTAGCCCCACTCGCCAGATCCGCGAACGGTTCGACAGTTCCATCCGGGTGGATCAAATGGACCGACGGTCCATCCGCAGGGAAGTTGCCGAAAGTTGCGAATAAGCGGGGTCCAAGCTGACCGAACTCGTCGGGAGCAAAGGTAGCACCAATTGCCGCAAAGATTGTCGGCGCGAACGCTGCAACAGTTCCACCTAACGGGGAAACCTGATAGATGACGTTATCGAAAGTATCCGAAACGTAGAACCCTGAAGGGTAGCTGCCTTGCGAAGAAACAATATCCTCTGGCGCGTTCATCCCTTCAGCGAAGATGGTCGCCGTACCCGCTCCAGCGATTTCTAACACATCGTCAATTCCGTTGGCGTTGCAATCTCGCACCGGCTCGCATTGGTCGGGAATGCCATTGCCATCCGAGTCAGGGTCAGTGCTTGTGCCAAAACAGTTTACCGGAGCAGAGAACTCAGAAGTGTTACCGCTCGGATCAGTGATCGTCGCAGTGATGTTCTGCCCTCCAGTCCCCACCAATCCGGTGGCAACGAATGTCCCAGAGGTGACGGTGGCTGATGCCAAAAACGATGCTCCCTCATCCTCCGCATCAATGAAGACTTCCACGGTGCTACCATCCGGGGAGCTTGTTTCGCCAAAAAGAGTATCATCGACCTTCGCGAGCAGGAGGGGTGGCTGAATTCCGCCGTTCCCAAGACCTACGATGATAATACCAAGACCAGTATTCATGCTGATTGAGTTGTGCGTGATCGTGTTGCTGACGCTGGCGACACCCTCGATTCGAACACCCTCCCTGATGTTGTTTGAGATAATGTTGTTCGGACCGATGGTATTACCTGATGCTCCGTCCTTAACGAAGATTCCGTCGCGTCCATTTCCGAGGTCTGCTCCCCCGGTAGCATCTGTGCCTATCATGTTGCCGAAGATCGTATTGTTCACAGTATCTGGATCGCTTAGCCCTACGCCCACGCTATCGTTTCCGGAAATCACATTCGAAGGACCAATCTGATTTCCAGCAGCGCCTGGAGGCGGACCCACTATGAGCACGCCATGTGAGTGATTGCCGACGGCTCGCATGCCACTCGAATCCAGACCGATGAAGTTCCCGAGAATTATGTTGTTTGACGTAGGCGTTGCGCCAATACCTTCGGCAATTATGATTCCACGGTCGTTCGCCGAGATCACGTTGCGATCTTCAAACGCCAGTCCTCCGACAATGTTCGTCGCGGCTCCAAGGAAGATAGCTACTCCATTGCGGAGATTGCCCAGAGGATTCATTCCTGTAGCGTCGAGGCCGATGAGGTTACCCGTCACAACATTGCGGTCAGATCCGACATCCCGTATGTGAACGCCGTCAATCGTATTTCCAGAAATGACGTTTTGAGGGCCAATTGCGTTGTCGGCGGCCCCACCTAAAATTATGATGCCCATCGATTCATTTGGCAACGCCGATGAACCGTCTGCACTGGTACCGATGAAGTTGCCAGCAACGATATTCCCAATGCTGCCGCCATCAGAGATTTGAACGCCGCTGCCAACGTTTCCTGAAATGACATTTCCCGGCCCAATCGTGTTGCTGAACGATCCTTCCCCTATGACAATTCCGTTGCGCCCGTTCGGAATAACAGTGCTTCCCGCATCGTCAGTTCCGATGATATTCTGAACGATCTGATTTGAAGATGCGGCACCGGAAACGAGTATGCCCTCGTATGTATTCCCACTGATCGTGTTACCCGGCCCAATGATTGTGTTAGTTATGCCGCTTCGAATCCAGACGCCGTTCCCATTCGGGATCGCGTGGGTCGCAAGCCGATCTACACCGATCTTGTTTTCGAAAACCGCGTGCCCCGCACCGCCGTCAATCGCAATTCCACCAGCCATGTTTCCAGAAATGACGTTACCGGGGCCGACTTGATTGGCTGAGGTATTTTGCTGCATCCAGATTCCTACTGAACTGTTTGGACGAGCCAGGTTACCTTGCGCGTTAGTGCCTACATAACAGAAAGATATTGTGTTCCCCACAGCTGTTGGACTCCATAGCCGAATGCCAATGACCTCGAATCGGTTGATGACCAATCCGATTACGAAGTTTCCTGCCGAGTGCAGGCGAATGCCATCAGCTATCCCTGCAAGTGATCCATCGAGTTCGATATCTGGTGTGTCGTTGTTATCGATATCGCCATTGATAGTAATATATCCACCCGAAACATCTGGCAGCTGGCTAAGGGGCTGAATCGTTCCACCTGCTAAAACGGGATCAAATAGAATCGTGTATCCGCCACCGTTATTGGCTGATGTAATCGCCTCGCGAAATGTCGTTAATCCGTCACTTGAAATACCGGGGTCGGCTAAGCTGTCTACAACGATGACGTCGCACTCATCCGGAATGCCGTTAGCGTTACGGTCGGCAGAGGAGCCGCTACTTATGTCGCATGCATCCAGCCCACCGTTGTTGTTGCAGTCCGGATCACAGCTGCTTGTGCAATAGAATGGACCTCCCGGTGCAGTGCTGTTCACGTCAATCTCGCATTCATCCGGGATACCGTTTCCGTTACAATCTTGGGGCGGGCTGCTCCCGAACTCATAGGCACCCATATCCACGACTGGTGCGATGCCGTTTCCGGTGTCGGTGGTCGCAGGATCGTCTTGCCGTCGCAAGTTACCGTCGAGATCGAGTTGGCAATCATCTACGACAGAGTTATCACCTGCGTCGATGCAGGGAGAGCCGGGTGATATTCGCAAGTCGTCATCCACCGTTCCTACGGTGTTGTCCGCACCATCGGAATCTACAATCAAGGGGTCAGCATCGATATTGCCACCTCCGTCAATGCCAAGTGATGAATCCCAAATACCACCAGCCATGCTTCCCTGAATGTCGCTAAACGTGATTGTTGGAGGGGACGCAGCTTGGTTGAAGTTAATGAGTTCGTTGCCAGAGCCATTTGCGAAATTACCCCACAGAATGCAATTGAACAGGGTCATGGTGCTGTTCTGGGCGTTGTCTATCCCACCTCCGATGCCCTCGGCGGTATTGCCGCTGAATGTGCAATTCGTCAATGTCGCTCCGCCGGCATTGTTTGTCAGACCACCGCCACCGCCAACCGCAACCTGCCTGTTTCCTGAAAACATGCAATTGGTCACGGTTGCGTGACTACCGACATCGTTCAGCATGCCCCCGCCGATGAATGCCGAGTTCCCGGTGAAGGTGGATTCGGTCACGGCGGGCGTACTTCCGATGTTGTACATCCCGCCACCACCACCAGCGTCATTTCCACTGAATGTGCAGCCAGTCACTATTGGGCTACTGCCACTGGCATTGTGCATACCTCCCCCGGTCATTGTGGCGGTATTGTCGCTGAACACACAGTTCGTCACGGTTGGGTTGCTGTTCGTGTCATTTCTCATCCCGCCGCCGTCGTTTGTCGCGGTATTCCCGCTAAATGTGCAGCCCGTGATCGTTGGGTTGCTAGAACTATTCCTCACCCCGCCGCCGTTTCCGGTAATGCCACCGTTTCCGAGAGCCGAGTTCCCAGAAAAAAGGCAGTTCGTAACCGTCGTGCCGCTTTGGGCAATGAACATGCCGCCGCCTTCGGTCGCAATATTCACGTTGAACACGCAGTCAGTAACAGTCGAACTACTTAGGACGCTAAGCCACCCTCCACCGTTTACTGCGGAGTTTTGACTGAACTCACACGTTGCGATTGTGGGCGAGGAATTATCGCTGAACATTCCGCCACCACCTAGAGCTTGATTCTCAGAAAATAGGCACGCGTTGACGTTCGGGCTACCGTTGCCGATGTACATCCCGCCACCGCCGCTGCCGAGGTTGAGCGGCAAAATGTTGTTCGTAAAGTGAGAGTTGGTGACAGTCGGGCTGCTGTTGTTGATGAACATCCCGCCACCGAAAAGCCCAAGATTCCCGGTTCCTCCAGTGACGGTAAAGCCATCAAGGACAGTGGCGGGGCCTTCGCCGCTATCACAGCGAACGACTGGTTTGCCCGTACCGGGATCGGCTACGGGAGCAGCATCGATGATCGTTACATCACGACCTCCAGAGCTGCGCAGCGTGATTGCCTTGCCGAGAAAATCAATTAGCTCGTTGTAGGTGCCAGGCAACACAAGCACCGTGTCGGTATCAATGGCGACGTTGATCGCATCCTGAATATTGCAAAACGGATCGACAAGGATGCCCGTGCCTGGTCCTGGGCAGTTGTCATCGTCAACGTACAAGGTCGTCTGTGCGGCGACCATCGTGGGGAGGAGTGCTGTCACAAACATCAGCGCTGCAATTCGCAATGAGTACTGTTTTGTTTTCATGGTTGAAAACTTCTTGTCTTGAACTTGTTTCGGCTGTTGATCCACAAAGTACGTCGATATGTCACGGAGTCTTCTCGATTGTCCGCTGGACTTACATGAACTCAGACAAACCAACAGGAGTCTATTTTACGGGTCCTTAGCAGACCTGGTTTCTTGGGCATTTTCCCCTCCTATTTGCAGTTGCGTATCGATCTTCCAATTCCACGGCATGCGGTTCTCAAAAACCAAAAGTAACGGCGTATGGCTTGCACGTCTCGGGCCAGTCAAATGACCCTCCAAGACGTGTGATCAGCCTCGAAAAGCACGTTAAACAGTGTACGAAAACCCGCAAAGCACTTCAAGGGGTGTGTTTCGACCCAATCACACTTTTTACGATGCCTTCGAGCGGGAGGCATCAATAATGGATATTCAGAAGGAATTTGGGACGCGTTTGCGTGAACTTCGGAATCGGGCGGGTTACACGCAAGCTGAACTTGCGAAACGCTGTGGCCAAGGGGTCGAAATGCAGCGGATTGGAGAGATCGAACGTGGCGAGCAAAACTGCACCTTGAAAACGATCGAGCGGCTATCGAAAGGGTTGGAATGCGAACCGGCTGAGCTATTTCTTTTCAAACCTCAGCATGTGGGCCAGTCGATGTCACAACTCGACTCTCGACTTGTCGATATCTGGCAAGCAGCCGATGATCTCAACAAGCAAAAAGTCATCCGAATTCTATCGGAGCTGCTGTAGGGTCATACATGTTGGAGGGCCTTGACACGATCCACAATCTGGCCTGGTGTTCCACGCATGAAGACCAAACTGCAAAGGAAGCTGAGTCCCTCTGCCGAAACTGAACTCACGAGGCTGATTATTCTGTGTCGAAGGTTGAAGCTAAGTGCGAGAAAACTCCGCAAGATCAAACGCATTCTGCGCATCATGTACGATTCTGAATTCTAAGCCCAGATTTGGCTAATTCGACGCGGTTAGATGCGTTACATAAACTACGTTCGTCAATAATCGGAACAATTATTCCTCCATTTTTTCTAAGCCGCTTCGACGCAGACTTAGGTCTGGGTAACGCTACTATGGCATTTTAAGCACAGAACTAAATCGGTGTCTGGCTGATGATATGCGGCACCCTAATACCAATCCTCTAGATTGCACACAACTAGTTCTGTGTCATGAGCAATGTACTCTAAACTGCGAGAATATTGCTCTCACTACAAGAGAAGAGGAATTCAATAAGGTTGCCGGTGTTGGTGATTGTCCGACAATTTGAATAGTCATACTTGTGCCCAACTTGTAGACACAGAACTTTGATTGGGTCTGTGCAGGACTTCATAATGGAACAGTATCCGTTTGAGATCATCATGCTGGTTGCACAGAAATAGCAATGGTACAATGATCAGTTATGGGCGAAAAACCAACCATCGTGGCAGAGATCTATCTTTCCAATCGAAAGGAATGCACGCGCCACGGCTTGGCACAAACTTACTTCGGAGTCGGGGCAGTGGCCATCCTGGATTGCTGTGGCTGATAGCACTTACGCGACACGAATTCTGAGAGTATCGCATTGTTTGCCCGGTACCGGCGAAATTGGACTTTGTCCGCCAGTAGAATCGATTCACCCTCTCAAAACGTCACCCTGACGTTAGCTCGTTGATTTGTCAATGAAGAACCACAATTCGAGCCTGCCGGAAAGCGCTCTCCTCGCTATTTTTTTCGCAGAACTCTCGGATGTATGTATATCACCCCGAGACAAAACTGGTTCCCGGGCAAACTATAGGGAACGATTATTGACGAAGTTATTTTTTTCATAATTTTGAATAATAAATTCGTTATTTTGATTTTTTGTGGTACAATAGCCTGTTGGGATTGCTTTGTTGGTGGCCTACGCGACTCCTGCACTAACGGGCGAAGCTTGCGTTCTTTGGTCCGCAACCGGGTGAGCGATGACCAGAAAGGAGTTATGCCTATCGAATACAAGCAACGTTACTGGAGGGAAAAAGGAAGCCCGAAACGATTTGTTTCAGTCATGATCAAGGCTTCTGTAAAATTGAAAGGAGAAGGGAAATGTCACTGTTTAGTATGAGTCGAGTAGTATTATTGGGTATTATTGATGAGCATGGAGGCGAATATGCTGCGCAAATCCACCGGCGCCTTGTGGAGCATCGAAACGATAATTGGGGGAAAGCTTTCTTATCTTCCAAGCCTGGCGCGACCTATGCGGCGCTAGATTGCCTCGAACGCGATAGATTAGTATCGCGACGTCATGTTCAAGTTGGCAACGGCTCCAAATATGTGTATTGGATCACTAAGAAGGGGCTTCGTATTAAGGCTGAATTGCTGACGGATCTTCGTCAACGAATTCCCGCAAACGATTCTATTCCGATTCTTCGTCCCCCGTTGGCACCGAGCTGAATGTTCTTGGCTGCGCAGGTTCTGCGTCAAAGATTTTTTTGAGAAGGGAGCATTAGAATGAACATAGCAACAATTCAAACAACCACGGCGAATGCGTTACTTGGCACGGTAGAGCTGCCGCTAGGTTTCTGGTTGGGAACCGCAGTAATTATCGCGCTTATGGTGATACCAATTGATAATGTTATGTCGATCGCTTCTAGATTTCTGAATGCTCTCAAGAGTGGCAGTACTCTATCCATTCCGAATCATTTTCGCCCAGAGATAGTATGTGACGAGGTGGTGTCTACGCCCCGCCAGAAATTAACGTTTTTTTTCTGGTTCTGGACTTGGAAAATGTTTGTTGATCCGGTTGGTAGGGTAGGAACGTTCTTCGCGACTGCTGCCGTCCCGGTCACGTACCTGTCTGTGACATATAGTTGGCAAGAATTCATGGCGCTCTCCTGCGGAATGTACATAGCCGTCTACGCAATGATGCCGTTTGCAGGACTGTTATCCGCAATTGCCTGCGCCTTGGTTTTGGGCTTTGTCAGTTTTGATTGCTCTCCCTATATGTTTCTGTATGTTCCCACTTTTGTGGTCCAGTGCCGCATGTTGAAATCGCTTGCACGTGTTCTTGGATGCAGGCCCCAGCAGGGATGCCAGTGGCATCCGATTTATTTTGGTGTAGTTGCCACACTTGCGATTGCCGTGAGCGGGATCGTGTTAGTGGAAACTGAGATGGTGTTGTCATTTTTCACGAGCCGTTTTTGTTCAATGTCAGTGGGCGAGCTTTGGTTGCGAGTAGTTCTGAAATGCTCACTTGGTACTGCGATCGCAGCACCTTTCTTTTGGATTCTTTGCTGGTTTTCAACCGGAGAACACATTTTTAGCATGAACACTGAGGTTGAATAGGCCCAACGGTCCGTGGCAGTTACCCAATAGCACTAAGCAACTTGCCAGGGCTATTCTATGGACTGGCACAAATCCAAGCCTTTGGTTGTGGCTCGACAATTGGGTATCCGGTTGCGTGACCTGCACCCCTTTTTTTGGGCCGGTGCGAGAATGATAGTCTCTCGTCCTGGTCAAGGCTTCAATGAAAGGAGTTCACGCAAATGGGTAGAAAGATCCATAAAGTCGAGCAAATTATTCCCAAGCTTCGCGAAGCCGAGGTTACGAATTCCATTGGCTGGCTCGAATTTCAATGAACCGATCACGGCCCACCGGAATGAGCGACTCGATAGCGTCAAGTAATTTTTCGAATTCTTGGAAAAACATCAAAATCAAACCATGCTTGACCACAGCATGAACATGAAAAGTTCTTGCCGTGTGGAGTCCGACAGGGACAAGTCGCTATGCGACGGCCAACAACGTTCTCTACTGACGTCGATCGATACAATACTTGGGATTGCACAAGACTAGTTCTGTGTCAAAAGTAATGAACTTAATGCTTCGAGAGTACTGCCCTTAAAGCAAGAAATGCGAGTTTGAATCGGGCAGTCGGAGTTGATCG
This sequence comes from Phycisphaerae bacterium, assembly GCA_029260035.1. Lineage (GTDB taxonomy): Bacteria > Planctomycetota > Phycisphaerae > UBA1845 > UBA1845 > OFTM303. Next base: position 4,004 of record JAJDEA010000087.1, on the reverse strand, counting down.
TTGTCTGATCGGTGGGATTGTTATATTTTGTGTCCAACAAGAGAGACGCATAGTATCCGTGGGTTTTGTGAAACAACCTTGACGAGGGCATTGCCCTGATGCCAAGCCTGATAACACAACAAGACTTTCGAATTGTGCAAACGCTCCCGTTCTGTTATCTCTGTGGCGAACACTTCAAATTGAGTGATGACATCAATCGTGATCACTTGCCACCGTCAGCATTGTTCGAGAAGGAAGACCGCGATGTCCCACTCATTTTGCCAACACACGTTGATTGCAACGCGGAAGAGCACGTCTCCGATGAATTCATCGGCCTGTTTGTCTCGACGATCCATGGTCGGCGACCGAAGCAGGGGCATAGCCGTCTAAATGCCACCGCTGGTCAATTTGAGGGCAGATCCGTTACATTTTGCAAAGACATGAACATCCATCACTTCATCCTGCGGTGTGTTCGCGGGTTTCATGCGGCGCTGTATCACGGGTGGCTGCCCGAGGACACCATAAATTCTTTTCATCCTCCATTACGCGGAGGGTTGATTGATGGCATCACTGGGAAGCCTGCTGATGCGGTTCAGGCGATGCTTTTACTTGACAAAGGTGTCCAGCAACACGCACTGTTCAGTAAGGTAGTAAAGGAGAATCGCATCGCTAGCAATTCTGACAAGGTCGTGTCTCGAAACGGCAAGTGTACTTACGAGTGCGTCTGGTCCAATTGGGATGACGGCGGACCGATGTGCATCTTCGGCTTGAAAATCTACGAATGGCAGCAGTTTGAGCTTCGTTTTGGAAATGAACCACGCGGTTGCACCGGCTTTTACAGCCCCGCGGCAGGACAACCCAAAAACGCAACGAGGGCGACCGATTTGGTGTTTCCGTTCGAGAACATTGACTCTCTCGATCCATTCGGTAAGTAAAGGGTGACAATTGCGGCAAAACGGAGTGATTCACTGATGACAGGTTCGGACGCGATTGTGTGCCACGCATGCTACACAGCAGACAAGACTATTACGAAATGATTCGCTCTTATGATCCCAAGGGGCGAAGTTCAACCAATATTGTCTTGCTAGCCGCATTTGTTGCCCCGGTGCCGGATAGTAGTCGAAAGGAACTGGCGATGTCCAAGGCGAAGATTTGGTTCTGCGTGCCACCGTTTGCCCTCTGCATGTTGGACCAAGGCATTACCCTGGTTGGTCAGACGCCCGAATACTGGGCTGGTAATCGTTCAGCGGCCATGGAAGGAAACCCTTGGTTTCACTGGCTTCTGCTTCAACATCCTCTCGCCTTCGAAGCTGGAATTGCCGTATGGGTATGTGTGTTCAGCCTTATCATTTTCGCCCTCCCACGACGTGCCGCCATGACCGTGTCAATCGCCATTGTTCTTGGTCATGCTTGGGGGGCTGCAACGTGGATCTGCTGGTTCCTTCCGTATGGCTACTGGTTCACCCTGGTCTTGTTCTTCGTCAGTGCCATCTTGATCGTAGCGACGTGGGAGAAATTCGGCCAGAGCACGTCCCAAAGCAGAGGGATATTTTCGTCCACTCATTAGTTTTGCTGTCGATTTCATGTCCACAGCTTGGCGAAATCAGTCGAGATTTGGTCTAGGTCTTCTAATCGTTCAGAATTATTGAATTCTGTGGGCGATCCCGTTACGAGTCATTCTACGTTCGAAACCGTCTTGCTGGTTGAACGGAAACAGTAGGATACAATGATAAGTCATGGACGAAAAACCAACCATCGCGGCAGAGATCTATCGTTCCAGTCGAAAAGACTGCACGCGCCAAGGCTTGGCACTCGATGCCGCAGGCATTCCATACCAAATCCGCCAGGAATCCGGCGAATTCATAATCATCGTAACCGCATCTTTTGCATCGCAGGCCCGCACCGAGATCGACGCCTACGCAAGAGAGAATCAAGCTTCACCATCCGACCAAAGAACATTTCTCACGCAAGGTAGTGGCTGGAAAGGAGTATTTGGATATGCCGGTGTTTTGACGCTTATGTTTGTGCTTCAACACCAGAACATCTCTAATGGGGGATGGTTTGAAGCCGGTAAAGCAAACGCGGGTCTGATCCACCAGGGTGAATGGTGGCGTGCGGTAACCGCTTTGAGTCTTCACAGTGATCTGAAACACCTGATTTCCAATATCGTGTTCGGCGGTCTCATTGGCTTGTTTGCAGGTCAGGTGCTGGGTTCAGGTTTGGCATGGATCAGTATTATGATCGCCGGGGCTACGGGCAACCTTTTCAATGCCTGGGTTCGTGACCCGCAACACATCTCCATCGGTGCTTCGACTGCTGTGTTCGCAGCCTTCGGCATCGTAGCGGCATTTGCGTCAATTCGTCGGCAGCATCTACGAGCATCGAAGTTTGCCCGATACACGCCAGTTGTCGGTGCTGTAATCCTGTTGAGCTATCTTGGCACAAGCGGCGAAAGAACGGACGTGTTCGCCCACATCGCTGGTTTTCTTGCGGGTCTACTACTCGGTGCATTGCTAGGAAAATTTGGCGACAAGATAGCGATTGGAAAACGAGCACAACTCTTCTTCGGAATCGGGGCAGTGGCTTTCCTGGGATTGGCGTGGCTGATAGCACTGACGTGATATGAATCCCGATCAGAAAGTTGTCAGGTTGTCCTCTGTTGTTGCGAATGTGGCACTCTGTGGGAGCGGGCAAAGGGTGCCATTTAATGACGGAGAAACGGTGTCAGCGTGTCCTGTCTCTGGCAAAAACGTAAACGTCTGCCAGGAACGATTGACAATTCAGAAAACGCGAGTCAATCCCCTGTGAGGTTGTTGACCTTCGAATAAAAGGGAACGGCACTGAGACCATCAAAGGTTACGAATTCTCCCCTTGTTCCATGGATCGTGTTAGATAAACTCGGAGCATGGTTGTTCATGGGCTCATAGGCGACCGAACAATGACGAATAAACGACGAGCAAAAGAGCAGCGAAAGCGGAATAACTCGAAGCGTTCACGACCCAATGCCTCGAATGAAACGCCCCCCTTTGTTCCGCCTCCATGGTTCGAAGACGATTCCCTGCCCTGCCCATGTGGAAGCGGAGCGTCATTCAAGAAATGCTGTATGCCATTACTCGAGGAGCCGAGCCAGATACATGTAACCATGGACGAAAGCGATCTTGCTACGGGCATCAGGAAATGCCGCGCTGAGCTTGCTCGTTACATATCTTCGGTTCAGAGCCAAACACTATCGATCTTACAGCAATTCCCTGGTGGCCCTGTGAATCTGATCGTACAGACTGATATCGACGCACTCAACAACATCATCGACCGGCTTCTCTGGTTTCTCGAAAAGGACGGGCAGCAGGCAGCAATAGTGCCGCTACTCGATCACATTTCTAGCAGCGTTCCACTACCTGGATTGAGTGACCGAATCTTGGCAATAAAGGCCGTTTGGTTAAACGCGACACTCGGAAGATCCGAAGAGGCGAGGGCTCAGTTGAAGGACGTTGACCCAACGACAACAACCGATGGGGTCCTTTTGCAGGTGTATTTGGACATCGTGGGAGCTGAATCACACCTCTCACGTTTGACCTTGCTTTCCCGCATTATCGAAACGTCGAACAACCCAGTGATCCGCCTGCAATATACGTCGCTCTTGGCCCTTGAATTCTGGATGATGGGCGAGAACGAACGGGCTCGAAGTGCAATTGACGACGCAATCGCATCCGGCGTCCCTGGCGACTTAAACAATTTGGACTCATATCACATCCTCTGGATTGCACGCGCCCATTCGTTCAGATGGCGAATTGCCGAAGATCCCCAAGAAGCAGCAAAAGCCCGTTTATACTTCGACCGAGTTCCAACGAATGAATTGAACGCCCTTGGGAAGGCAGCCTTGAATGCAGAGATTGGAATGCTGCACAGCGACAGCGGCGAGTACGAGACAGCCGCCAAGTATTACGCTCGCGCGTACGAAGATGAACCCACGGGTGCGACGTGCATTCATCTTGCTGAGGCGTATTTAAGAAGCGGAGACCCTAAAC
>JAJDEA010000086.1 GCA_029260035.1 Phycisphaerae bacterium | reverse complement strand
GAGCATTCGTCAGGAAAACGAGCGGATCAAGAGCCTCGACTCCGATCGCTGTAACACCACGCCTGCCGCACTCGGTCACCGTTGTACCGCTTCCGGAAAATGGATCGAGCACAATTCTGGGCGTGCGCGATGATTCGAGTTCATTTTCCTCAAGAAACAGCCGAACCAGCGACGGTGAAAACCCTTGGCGAAAGTGAAGCCAACGATGATACGGTTCGTGGCGCGAGGACTCAGACATAACCTTCAGCGCGAGCGAGTCGTTTCGCTCGACTTGATCGCGCCATTTCAATTCGAGCGCCTCGCGGTGTGCAGTCGGCTCTTTCGTGGCTTCAAATGAAATTGCTTTTCGGCTTCGACGCCCCATAGGTGATAGGGTATCTTGAAGGCGTGTTGCGGGAAAGGTCGAGCGAGTCGCCACGCACGAATTACAAATGTGCCACTGCTCTTGAGCAGTGCGGGAGCTCAATCAAAACCACCGTGGGCACTGCTCAAGAGCAGTGGCACACGACATAATGTTGTCCGATATCCGCATATCAAGGTGTAACGCTACGCCAGGGACGGTTGGAGAGTCTGTTTGGGCGAGAGCTTTGATGGACGTGTGACTTGGGATCAAAAGGGAAACATGCAAAGTGCTGAGCCTATTTGCGTTGAAAGGCTGCTTCCTCAGCCGAAGTCGTTTCGTCGTGGAAAGGGTAGATTCACGATGTCGCCCGAAACGCGCGTTGAGATTGAGGTTGATGATAGCCGAGTAGGCCGAGCGTTCGAGAGATGGCGTTCAAGGATTCGAGCCTTCGCAGGCCCATCGCTGGCAAACAGTATTAAGCTAACGCTGGACGCTTCAATCAACAAATCGCCAGACTCGTACAGACTGAAGGTGCAACCTCAGGAGATTACGATCATTGGAGGATCGCCTGCTGGTTGTTTCTATGGACTGAAGACGCTTGCCCAATTAACCAATTTTGCGGACGGGGCTATCGCAAGTTGTACGATCGAAGATTGGCCGGATTTTTCACGGCGGGGGTTACTCCACGATGTGACTCGCGGCAAAGTGCCGAAGATTGCGACCTTGAAAAACCTCGTAGATCGACTCGCCGCGCTAAAGATCAATCAGTTGCAGCTCAACATAGAGCACGCGTTTTGTTTCGCATTCGACCCGCAAATATGCGATGAGCAACACGGCTTGACGACGGGCGAAGTGCAACAACTTGATGCTTATTGCCAGGAGCGATTCATTACGTTGATACCCGCGATCGCTACGCTGGGACACATGGGCTATATCCTATCGATGCCGCAATATTGTCATCTTTCGGAACTCGCACCCGGCAAGACGTGGAGTGAAATGACTTGGCCTGAGCGCGCCCGCGGGCTTACGCTCAATTGTTCTGACCCGGCTTCCGCGACACTTGTTGAGAATATTGTGTCCGATATCGCGGCTGCGTTTTCATCGCCCATCATAAACATTTGTGGCGACGAACCCCACGATCTTGGCAAGTCAAAAAGTTGGGAAAATGCTTCCGCGCCAAAGCCAACACAGGCCTACATCAGACACTTGAATAGGCTGCATGAGGTTTGCTCTCGCAACGGTAAGCAAATGCAGCTTTGGAGCGATGTCGTCGTCAATCATCCTGAGTATTGGTGCGATCTACCGAAAGACGCAACGATTTTGCATTGGGGCTATGATGACAAAGCGAACTACAAAGCTACGCATCGCTTGGTCCATGCGGGATTCGACACCTACGTTTGTCCTGGGACTTCAGGTTGGAAGCGAATTCTCAGCGCTATTAGTCTCGCAGAACGAAACATTCAAACATTCGCATCGATAGGTCTTGAAAGTGGCGCGTCGGGGCTGCTCAATACCGACTGGGGCGATCACGGACACTTCAATCCAATGTCGTGCTCTTGGCATGGAATTACGTTTGGCGCAGCTTGCGCGTGGAACGCTTCACAGCCGGCGGGGCGCGAGTTTGATCGTGCAATGTCAGCGCAAACTATCTCTGCAGATCGAAGTGACAATTCGGTCTTAGAAGGATTGGACTACCTTCGCGCGATGGATCAAATAGCCGGTGCAAGCGAAACCTGGCGTCTGCTCTGGATGCCGATGACAACAGCCAAAGCTGATACAGCCGTTCCCGATGCGGAAAATCTCAAGGCATTACAGGAGCTGGCTCGAAAGGCGGGCGATTGGTGGGCATCACCGGGAATGGAGCTTTGCGCAGACGAAATGGATGCCAGGGAAATCAGTCTGGCTTGTCGGTTTCTTGAAATCTTTGGTGACAAGATGCTTCTCACCCACTCGAAAGCGTGCGTGCGGCCGCGAGAATCCAATCAACGAGATGAATGGGCGGATCGGATGAGGGTCGCTTGTGAAGACTATGCAATCTGCTGGCGGGAGCGTAATAAGGAATCCGGGCTGAACGACATACTTTTCGCCCTGCAAAATGTCGAAGGTGAAATGCGTAGCGAGATGCGCAATATAGCCGTTTGAATTTCGGAGCACTATGTGAATTTGGAGGCGATTGATCTTGTTGTCTTGGGTTCGTACTTCCTTGCCGTCCTTGGCGTGGGCCTTTGGTTTGGAAGACATGAACACGACACCAACGATTTCTTCCTCGGAGGGCGTCGCCAGCCATGGCTTGTCGTAGGGCTTTCGATCATTGCGACGGAAGTCAGCGCATTGACATTTTTGATTGTACCAGGTCGATCGTATGCGGACGATTTTTGGTACTTACAGCTTTACGCAGGCTCGATCGTCGGCCGGCTCCTAATTGTCTACCTGCTGCTCCCCGCGTTTTACCGTGCAAAGGTAACAACCGTTTATGAGTATCTGGGCTTGCGGTTCGGTCCGTTGACTCGAACAACCGCAGCAATCCTCTTTTTTGTTTCGCGCATCATTGGCAGCAGCGTGAGACTACTGGCCGCGTCCATTGCGATTGCGATCATATTCGATTGGCCCGTCGCGCCAGTCGTCTTCGGCGTTGCTGGAATGGTCGTCGTCTACACGACGTTTGGCGGCATTAAGTCAATCATCTGGACGGATGCGCTTCAGGCAATCGTGTTTCTCGGAGGGGGCGTTGCGACGGTCATTTTTCTTTTCAGCGCATTGCCCGGCGATTGGTCGGATCAGCTTGCGACATTGCATAAAGCGGAAAAACTCCGAGTCTTTCATTGGGGAACGGATTTCAATAACGACAAGTTGTTCTGGGTATTGGCGATTCACTCGCTGTTCCAAACGATGGCGGCGCTAGGTACTGACCAGGATTTGACACAAAGAATGTTGACTTGCCCGGACGTGCGAAGCAGCCAGCGGTCTCTCTTGTTTAACGCAATAGCAGGTTTGCCTATTGTCTGCTTGTTCCTGCTGATCGGGTCGCTTCTGTTTGCGTATTATCAAATGCAGCCGATCGTTCCTTCCGCGCAGGGTGATGGCGCCATGGATCGAATTTTTGCACATTTCATTTCGACAGCGATTCCCGCTGGGTGGGGTCTGAAGGGGCTTCTCGTAGCCTGCGTATTCGCGGCGGCTATGTCCAGCCTGGATTCCGCTCTTGGCGCGATGTCGTCATCAGCGATCACGGACCTTTATCGTCCGTTGATTCGCCCTGCCGCAACGGAGCAAGAGTGTTTGCTTGCCGCGCGTTTGGTAACGATAGCGTTTGGCGCACTCCTCGCTGGTGTCGCCGTTTGTTTCATTGGTCATACAGATCTCCTGGAAGCAGCGTTCGGCTGGGCAAGTTTGATCTTTGGCGGCTTGCTCGGGATTTTCCTGCTGGGTGTCACCACGCGCCGGCAAGGGCATGATCGTGCAAACGTGTTCGCCATGCTGTCGTCGGTGGGCCTGCTGGTTTGCTTGAAGGCGTATCAAGATGCTAACCATGTTATCTTTGTAACTTGGCCTTGGTGGGTGGTTTTGGGTACGACGTGGACGTTTATTGTGGGTTGCATTTTTCGTCCGAACAACGAACGCTCCGCCGCCGCGAGACCATGACGTCGCGTTGATATTTGTGCTTGAAGAAGATCAGAAACACGCGTGATATCGCTAAGGAGAGGGACCTGAACCCCCTTCTATTGCAGAGCAAACGTTCGACGTACAATTTCTTACGAAGCAGAGCAACCAACCTGATCAAGCTCTTCTGTCTTCAATTTGTGTATGCAACAGCCGTGATCGAAGGTATCCCTGTCGAGTTCGAATCGTTCGATTGCATCTGCTCGCAATTGGTACATACTCGTAACTGAACTGCGCTTGAATTGAAAGCCGCCGTAGGCTACTCTCCAATTCCTGTAATGGGCTTGGAGACTGCCTTGATTGCGTATCCGTAGTAGTATTCGTTTATGGTGACAAGTTTGTGGCGTTCATGTGCGCGTAAAGTGCGAGTCTGGTAGCCGGTGGAGAACAAGTCCATACAATACAAGCGGTCTCGCTTTTCAACGCGGCTGCCGTCAGATCGACTGTACTCTGCCAGTCACTTTTGGCTGAAGGAAGCTCAGCCCGGCGAGTGGCGCGTCGGATTTACGAAGTTTGCCACGCGAATACTAGGCGAGCCGGTTGAGCTGGACTTTGAAGTTGAAGCGCAATCGCAAGTTCGTGCGGGCACGATTGTGGGCTGGATCGAGGGATTCAAAGCGGTTACCGATCTATATTGTCCTCTCGACGGCTGTTTTTCCGGCGCCAATCCGGAGCTGGATGAGGAAATTTGTTTGATCCAAAACGACCCGTATGGCCGCGGGTGGCTTTATGTTGTTGACGGAACACCGCCTGCAGAGTGCGTGGACGCTGATGGATATGCGAAAGTGCTGGATGGAGCAATCGACGACATGATGGGGAAAAGCACATGATTGCAGGCGAGCCTAAGCTGGCGCGATATATCATGATCGGCGGATTTCTCGGTGCTGGGAAGACGACAGCCGTCGGTCAATTGGGACGACATCTGACGCAACGCGGCTTGCGTGTAGGTCTCATTAGCAACGATCAAAGCACCGGACTTGTTGACACGGCGATCCTTCGTTCACAGGGGTTTGATGTCGAAGAGATCGCGGGAGGTTGCTTCTGCTGCCGATTCAATTCCCTTGTAGACGCAGCGAACAAGCTGTCGGCTCAATCAAGGCCTGACGTTTTCATCGCAGAGCCAGTGGGCAGCTGTACTGATCTTGTCGCGACAGTGAGCTATCCATTAAGAAGGATTTACGGAAGCCAGTTTTCTATCGCCCCGTTAAGCGTGTTGGTCGATCCGGTTCGATGTGCGCGGATTCTCGGGCTAACGAGCGGTCGATCGTTTTCGGAAAAAGTCGTCTACGTCTATCGAAAACAACTCGAAGAAGCGAAGATCATCGTTGTCAACAAATGTGACACAGTTGCACAGCCGTTACGCGATCGGTTGGTCGAATCCCTGCGAGCATCCTATCCTCAAAGTGAGGTACTGTGTTGCTCGGCGAGGATGGGTGATGGGCTCAATGATTGGTTTACCAAGCTGGAGTCGGCCGAGCAGGAACGGGAAGTACCCACGATGGCACTCGACTACGAGGAATATGCCGAAGGAGAAGCGTTACTCGGCTGGCTTAACTGCACGGTCAGGTTAACAAGCGATGCACTATTTGACGGCAATAAATTCCTGCTGAGCTTGGCCGACGAGCTACGTCAAGAATTGAACAGCGACAACAGTGAGATTGCACATCTAAAGATGACATTGGATTCGTCAAATGACGTCGGTAGTCTTTCCGTGGTAAGCCTCGTTGGCGCGGAATCAGAGCCGGACTTGCGGGAATCCCTTATGGACAAGACTAACAGCGGGGAGCTTATTATCAACTTGCGGGCGGAAGCCGACCCGGAGAAACTTCGGTCTATCGTTGAAGCGACGCTGGATCGTTGCGTTCGGGCACATCAAGGCGTATCAATGATGCTGGAGCATCTTGAGCATTTTCGCCCGAAAAAACCCGAGCCGACGCATCGCGTAGTTGTCAGTAGCTAACCGAACAGGCTCGCGTGTCAGGGTTGTTGGTTGGCTTAGTGTCCTTTTGATGTCATGAATTATTATGTCGCTTGATATGAAAACAGAATCGGTAAACACGTCTAAGCGAACGCCACGCGCGCCTGTTGTGTATTGCCATTGTACCTATGCGAAGATTGTCCCGGAGGAAACGAAGCTGGATGTCCTCCGCGCCCTGAGTGCGTCGGGCCAAACTTTCGAGGCGGTGGCTGATCTTTGTGAAATGTCGGCACGCAAAGATCCCGTTCTCGGGCAGATCGCAAACAGGGAAGATGTTAAGATCGTGGCCTGTTTTCCTCGCGCGGTAAAATGGCTGTTTCATGCCGCGGGTGTAGCACTGCCGGCAAGCGCAGAGGTGCTCAACATGCGCGAACAGTCCGCTGACGAGATAACACCGCTTCTTCTTGAAGGTAAGCCATTGACGGAGGTTCCTTCGTAATGGCTACTACAGAAAATACCGGATTTCGCGTTGTTCTGTATGAAGGCGATGGCAGTGACCGCTTCGCAGATGAGTTGCGGTTCGAGATTTTTTCGGCCCTCTTGGGGCAAGGTTATGCCGTAACTCGTGCGTTTGGTGAAGATTTGTCCGACCTGAACGGCGAGACACCCCGTGTAGTGATCGGGCATTTTTCTGGTCCGATCCCTGAGTCGCTAGTCAATTCAGCCAACGGAACGCCCGTCAGTTTTCAAGACATAACAGGACTGGATGTGCCGGCGGTCCTTTCGGTGGTGGAAGAAACACAGGTAACGCTGGGCGAACAGAAACGCAAAAACTGGAAGCCCTGGTTTCCGGTGATTGATTTCGACCGCTGCACAAACTGTATGCAGTGTCTGAGTTTTTGTTTGTTTGACGTGTATGCCGTCGACAAAAAGGAACAGATTACTGTTCAAAACCAGGATAAGTGCAAGACAGACTGCCCCGCGTGCTCGCGCGTTTGCCCTGAAATGGCTATTCTCTTCCCAAAATACGGCAAAGGGCCGATCAACGGCGACGAAGTACGCGAAGCAGACGTCGTGCGCGAGGCTATGAAAGTTGACATCTCGTCTCTCCTTGGTGGTGACTTACACTCAGCACTCCGAACGCGCCAAGGCGACGCACGGAAACGGTTTTCGACGGAGCGGGATGAGTCGCGCGCACTGCTCGAGCGAAAGAGGTGCCTGAAGAAGCTGAAAGGGGCCCTGGATATTCCGGACGAAGTGCTCATGAGTTTGCCTTCGATGGGAGACATACAGGAGCGAGCCGATCGCGCCAAGGAAAAGGCTGCCAT
>JAJDEA010000085.1 GCA_029260035.1 Phycisphaerae bacterium | reverse complement strand
GGAGCACGACCTCGAGGCCGCCCTGGCTGAGTTTCAAGCAGCAGCCAGACTCGCCCCCACGCTGGCCACCGCTCATTCAAAAATGGGCGTCGTTTATCGCCGAATGGGAGATTTCCACCAGGCTATTGACTGCTATCTGGAATCACTGCGAAGGAACCCGTTTTCTTTCGACGACACAATCAGCCTGGCCGGGCTGTACCAGCTCACAAAACAACTCAAGGAGGCGATTCAAGCCTACCTGCACGCTGTAGAACTAAAGCCAGACAGCTACGACGCGCACATGAATCTAGGCTCGTGTTATCAGGAGTCGGGCGACTTCGCCCAAGCCATCGATCGCTTCGAGCAGGCGATCAAAATCGATCCCACTCGTTCGCACAGCTATGTCAACATGGGTGTCGCGCTCGATGCACAGGGAAAATACTACCAGGCGATTCGAGCCTACCGCGAAGCGCTGGAGCGCGACAGCAAGCAGCCCCTCGTCCTCGTCAACCTCGCCCACACTTACATGAATCAGGATCGGCTGAAAATGGCTCGACAAGCTCTCCAGGGTGCAATCCGAATAGACGAGAGCCTCGCTATCGGCCACGAAGCGCTGGGGTATTGCCTTTTCCGCATGCGCGAATTCCCTGATGCGAAGCGTAGTTATGAACGCGCGCTGACACTTGATTGGAGGCTGCCTCGAGCTCACGCGGGATTAGGCTCCATCAAGATGCTAGGCTATCTTGATGATAGAAATCGGATAGACGATCGCGATGACGCGATTGAACATTGGCACCAATCGCTTGAGCTAAACCCCGATCAGCCGAAGTTACACAATCTCATCGCGAAGTACTCACAAAAACGCATCGCGCCGGATGAAAAGCTCTTCGATACAGGCCACTAAGCGACGCCATCGACGAGCCAACACGGCTGGTCCACGCTCCGCCTACGCGAAACAGCGACCTGCCCTGCGTTTTTCGGGGCCGCCGATTCTGTCACAAACCCGCCCTGGAACACTACACAGCCCATTTCTTGACATATTGCGTTTAATAGCGCATGATTCATGATGAAAGTTGAAGTCCAGCCAAATCGCGACGTCAGCTTTCCTTCAAACCGAGCGTAACGGAGAGAGTGACTCCCGCCAGCCGCGATGCAGATTACGAATCGCGTGCCGTGCAGCTGACGTATAGATAACGTCGCAAAGGGAGTGCTAATCTGTTCTTCTTGAGCTTAACATTGTATCCTCTTCATTTGTCTGAAACTAAACCAACTACAGTTCACAAACGCTGTCGCGCACGACGGCGCGTAGGACAGGAATGATGGCACAGGACAAATGAACGATTACCTTGACGAAGTCATGGAGATTGTTCTTAAAGCAGAACAACTCGGTTCGCGCAGATTATCTACCGGCGTTCGTCTGATCGGCCATGTGCCGCACGTTGCGCCTGAAGCCTATTTCCATGTCCTTTATCCACCACTAGACGATACGCAAATCCTAACCGTTGAGCAGCAGATAGAAAGACCGTTGCCCTCTGAACTCAAGGATTTCTATGCGCATACAAATGGAATAAAACTGTTCGCTTATGCAATGACTATCGATGGGCTTCGACACAGCTATGTGCGTACCGGAGATGAAGCCTGGCAACCGTATAGTATGGATATTCCCAATGTCAAAGAACGACCCAGAGATGCCGATGATTCTTTTGTGTTTATTGGAGGATATCGTTGGGATGGATCAACACTCGGTATGTCACCCGATTCACCCGTAGTCTATCGTTGTGCTCGATACACTGCAGAGCCTATCAACGAGTGGCCGAGTTTTGGTGACATGCTTGTAAGCGAGGCTCGACGGCTCTCTGCGTTGTTTGATGAAAACGGCCGCAAGATTAACGAAGACCTTCCGACAATTCCCAGCTGATACGGTATTACGTAAGTCAGGTCGATGACCTGCCTAAATTTATTATCGCTACATAAACCGAGTGTTACTATGGCGACGTCGAAAAAGTGGAGTCAGGTGATTCACCTGCTCTAAGCAACTAAGTAGGATCGAATGAACGGGCACTCGGGTCCGAATGCGAGGCTGAGCCATGAGAAGAGAAGAAGTCGACCACACAACTGTCGCGCGGCTTATACGGGATATTTGCTACCTATATCACGAGTTTGCGGACTATCGGTCAATTATGCCCGACCTAGATTTTGGGGGCATCTACAGCCTTCCCTATTGGGAGTTTCTTGAGACGTCGGACTATGTAGTATTCGAATCAATACCTTCCGAAGATGCAGCGCTTATTCGGGAAGGCTGCTTGGTCATGACATTTACAATGGCGGCCGACTACTTAGAAGGACAGGGCGGTCAGATTGGAGATAATCTTCTAATATGTAGAACACTCGTAGAACGCATGATTCCTGTGGATGAACGTGACGACAAACTTATCGACGCGGTAAAGCGAATCCTGCAGATGGCCGAGACCGAACGACGAGTCGATGCTGAATTGCATGAGTTGTCCTTTTGGGTTTACAACGAGTGTGTTCGCCGCTACTTCTCTGAGCGTGCGGGACTAAACGTATAGACGCAAGAACGTTATTGCGTAGGGCAGGTCACAATGACTCCATTCGACGCAGCAGATGCGATTCAGGCTCGGTTGACAGGGCGCCGGATTACACCGGATGAACGCGCCAGATTCGGCGAGCTTTTCCGTGAGATCGACAACTCGGGCTGGATCGGTGACATGATGGCTCGTTGCAAGCTTGCTGGCACCACCTTTGTTCTCGATAAACAGGTCGATTTGTCCGGCTTAGGAACCGAGATGATCTGGATGACGCTTGACCAGATGGTTGACGAAGCTAATGCAACCTACCCCGGAATTGTTGCGTTGAAACTTGGATTTTTACCTGTGGGCAATTGCGCCATAGGTTCTGGTGACCCATACTTCTTGAACGTCAAGGATGGTCCGGACCCACCCGTAGTTCGGATACGCCATGATGCAGTACTTGATGAGAACGCCTTGGATGAAGAGAGCATTGAACTAGTTTCTCATTCACTGTCGGCATTCCTACAAGAGGCTCAGATCGAATAGGTGGAGGTTGATCCTTTCCCGCCGCGCCCTTCGAAACCACTCGCCACCTCTGCACTAATCAAGTACGATGCGGTGGCTTTTTGCTGGTATGTTTGTTGTTATGGCTCTTGCTGATTAATTATTGAAGGGTGGGATTGGTATACTATGGATGCTGTCGTCAACATCGCAGCTTATAAGTTCTGCTACTTGGATGAATTGCCGGGCCGACGCGACAAGCTTTTGGCCTTGTGTCAGCAGCTAGCTCTTAAAGGGACAATACTGCTCACTCCTGAGGGGATCAATCTCTTCTTAGCTGGCGGTCGAGACGCGATCGATGCGTTCTTGGCCGAGCTACAGGGCGAGCCGGCGCTCGCCGAACTGGAAGTCAAGGAAAGTCTCAGCACATACCAGCCGTTCAGTCGTTTGCTCGTGAAAATCAAAAAAGAAATCATTGCGTTCGGCGTTGAAGGGATCGACCCGCTTCGGGAAACGTCGCCACGGGTATCAGCGTTAGAATTAAAGCAATGGCTTGATGAAGACAAGCCTGTGACGTTGCTCGATGTGCGAAACGATATGGAAGTCGAGGTCGGCACGTTTGAAAACGCGATTGCGATCGGTATCGATGATTTTCGAGACTTCCCCGCCGCCGTAAGTAAGCTGCCTGACGAAATGAAGGATCAGGTGATCGTCACATTTTGCACGGGAGGGGTGCGCTGCGAAAAAGCCGGGCCGCAAATGGAGAGCCAGGGGTTTAATCATGTGTACCAACTGGACGGCGGGATTCTCCAATATTTCGAAGAATGTGCTGGAGAACATTACGACGGCGAGTGTTTTGTTTTTGATAAGCGTGTGGCACTGGATAGCAGTCTTTGCGAAACCGACACGGCCCAGTGTTATGCCTGCCAGGCGATTCTGACACCCGAAGAATGCCTGTCGCCGGAATATGTCTGTGGCGAATCATGCCCTCATTGCTTCAAATCGCCGTCACAACAGAAATCGGAGAAAATCGCACAGCGACACGCCTCTATTCGCGCCGTCACAACGCCACTTCCAGGTAGTGAACCCTATGAAAACGTTCGGCCTATTCGTGTCACCGGTCGATTTGATAAGCACAGTGCCATCGAGTTCTTGTGTGCAACCTATACGCAACTCCCTCGCGCAAAATGGCTGGAGGCCTTCGATCGCGGTCAATTGAAATGCAATAAAAATCGTATCTTGCCTGACGACACAGTGCGTTCAGGGCAGCAACTGGATCACGTCATTCCGGACACGGTAGAGCCTGCGATAAGTAATGACATATTGATTCTCCATGAAGATGAAGCCATCGTGGTCGTGCATAAGCCTGCACCGTTGCCGATGCATCCCTGCGGCCGATTCAACCGCCACACACTCAGTTGGATTCTGGGCGAAGTATATAAAAATGTTACGCTGCGAATCGTTCATCGGCTTGATGCGAATACTTCCGGCGTTGTGGTTCTTTGCAAGACTGGCAAATTCGCGGCTAACGTTCAACAGCAGTTTGAACGTAGTCAAGTGGCTAAGCAATATGTCGTTCGTATAGCTGGCACGCCTGAGGCTGATGAGTTCACATCCACGACGCCGATCAGCAGCGAACCGGGCCAAGCTGGCGCACGCCTGCCTGATCCAAATGGCTGCGCTGCGCAAACGAACTTTCGCGTGCTCAAGAGAGATTCAGATGGCACGTCATTGGTGGAAGCGCAAACCCTCACTGGCCGTACGAACCAGATTCGGATTCATTTGTGGGATTTGGGCCTGCCGGTTGTTGGCGATCCACTATATCTGGCAAACGGCAAACTCGGTCAAACGCAAACGTTATCTGTAGATGCACCGCCGATGTGCCTTCACGCGAAATCTATTGCATTCAGGCATCCCGTTACCAATCAGCATGTTGTCTATGATGCGACGGCTCCGGCGTGGGCGAAGTCATGATCCTGTTTCAGTTGCGACTCCGCATATGCTTAGATATGTAGACTCTGAGATCCGTCCAACAAAAGCGCTTTTGGGGTAGCCTTGATACACAAAAACGGATACGACCGCAGGCCACCGATTTGCCAGAAAGCGCATGGGGCTTAGAATGGCTCAGCTATGGGCCGATCCAAGCGTTCATCAGTTCAAAAATACCACGACCGAGTAGCTGGGAAATACGATCACAGCTATGACGACGTGTTCTGGCAGTGGCACGATGCGCTCACATGGGATTACCTCAAACCATATATTCCAACAGACCAAAGTTCAGAGGTGCTCGATCTTGGCTGCGGAACTGGGAAATGGGGCCTGAAACTTCTTAAGAGTGGCTTTCGGGTCACGTTCGTCGACATTTCACCGAAAATGATCGACCAGGCCAGGGCGAACACCGAAAAGTCCAATGGCCGAAGTCGCGCGTCGTTTGTCCGTGCAGACATATGCGATTTGTCAGAGCTGCCGTCAGCTCAGTTTGCGTTCATCCTGGCCATGGGTGATCCAATCTGCTGCGCGACGCCGCCGGCAAAAGCCATGAGCGAAATCCGGCGAGTGATAACACCGAACGGTGTACTCTCAGCTACTTTCGACAACCGACTCGCCGCGATCGACTATTACATGGACCGAGGGAACTCGGCTGAAATGAAGCAGTTCCTGCGTGACGGCCGAACTCATTGGCTTACCCGTAACCCGGACGAGCAGTTTCCGACGACCACTTACACACCGAACGATCTTCAAAAACTGATGGCCAACGCCGGCTTTGAGATCATCGACCAGGTAGGTAAGACGATTCTGCCCATGCGCCGCCATCGTCACTTGCTGGAGGATTCCAAAAAGCGAGCCGCGTGGACCAGGATAGAAAAAACCCTCTGCCGGGATGTAGCTGCGATCGGTCGAGCGAGCCACATACAGCTAGCCTGCAAACCGTGCTGAGATCTCCCGGCATGGGGCTATGACACCAATCCAACCCCCGTTTTTATCAACATCCATTACGCATGTTATGAAATATTCAGGATTCCCCTTGACCAACCACTAAACGTACAGTATATTCTGTACAGACAGAAACAGGAGAAACAACTTGTCTACGCTGACACCCGCATCCGAAGGATTCATCCTGCACTGGGGTGAGATGGGTACGAAATGGGGCATCAATCGAACGGTGGCTCAGATTCACGCCCTGCTCTATCTCTCACAGGAACCTCGCAACGCCGAGCAGATCGCTGAGACGCTGTCGGTAGCTCGTTCCAATGTAAGCAACAGCCTTCGCGAATTGCAAGGCTGGGGCATCGTGAAAGTCGTACATGTCATGGGCGACCGCCGCGACCACTACGAGTCAATGAAGGATGTCTGGGAGATGTTCCAGATCATCCTCGATGAACGCAAGAAACGCGAGATCGACCCAACGTTGGCAGTGCTGCGCGATCTGACCGCCAAGGCACAAAAGTCCGGCGCGAAGGACGCTTACGCGCACGAACGTCTGAACGACATGCTTGGCTTCTTCGAGGCCATGATGACATGGTACGGGCAGATTCGACGGATGCCGACAAGAGCGTTTATCAAATTTATAAAGATGGGCGACAAGGTTCGTAAGTTGATTGGGCTTGCGTCGTGAAAGTAGAGAAACGATTGTGAAATCTAGGCAACGAACAAATCGAACTTCAAGGCAGGGCG
>JAJDEA010000084.1 GCA_029260035.1 Phycisphaerae bacterium | reverse complement strand
CTGGAATTCAAACAACGCTAAGACTCAATCTCTTCGATCGTTGTCAAATCTGCTAAAAGCAAATCGATTCTTGTTCCCGCATGACGAAAGAATTCTGACGGAGTTGTCACGCTACAGCCCAAAAGAGGATGAAGAGACAGGAAAATATAAGTTCACAAGGCACCATTGTGACGTCATATCGGCAATGGCAATGATGAGTGAATACATGGCTCGCGAGGATCAACCACCCATATGGTCAGCAAGTCTCGGGGAATCTCGACTACAAGAACAAGAGGAAACGAATGAGCATCTTCTCGCGGCTGTTTACTAAGCCCAAAGAAATACAACTTGCAGAACAAGCGATAGCAACGGCAGCCGCAGGCACAAGTCAGACCACGCAAATCACGCGAGACGCTGAGGCGTGGCAAAGCCCTTGGTTTGTTCCACGCAATCGGTATCAACGACTCGATCTTTTCAAGAAAGCCTATGAAGAAATAGCGATTTTGAATCAAGGCATTGAGGCTCTTGTTCTGTTGACTAACGGAACTCTAACCGGCGCGAGTGGAGATAGTGAAGTCGATGAATTTGTCATTTCACTACTACATGATCTTAATTTTTCCCAAACATTAGATCGATCTTTGCGGCAGTTTTTCACCTATGGATATAGTTTGGAAGAAATCATTTGGTCTCAAGATTTTCGGGAAATCGTCGGAGTCAAAACTGTAGATTCCAGAACAATATACATCCGAAAAAATGAATTTGGTATGGTGACAGACTACTTGCAGATTCCGCCAGTAATGTTCATCTTGAGTAATCGCTCACCACGCTCGGATATACCATTTACAATTAAGATTCCGACGGATCGCGTTATATACTGCTCACGATCGCCACTCGGCGACAACGTCTATGGTACTTCAATTCTACAGCCTATCATGCAGAGTGGTTTACCCCGTACCTTGCAACTCATGGAGCAGAGCAAGGGGATTATATATCAGAGACTTGCGGCTGACGCACAACATTTCAACTTTCAGCCGAGACCGAACGACAGATTTACCAAAAAAGAAGCCGACGCCATTATGGCGGCACTCAAGAAAGCGGTAGGGAAAAGGGAATTTTCGCAGGATGTGTATACCGCTGGACCGATTCAAAATACGCCATTGTTCAAATTTTCGGGCAAAGATTTATCAAAGGACCAACAATTTGTGCTTGAACAAATTATGTCTGGTATGCAATTGGTTCCTGAGCTTTTCGGCTACAGCTTTGGTCAAGCTCAATCGCAGACAAGAGAGAAGCTCGCCATAATGATTGACAGGATTGAACGGGTACGCAAACAGCGTGAGTATGCAATCAATACTACGCTCATGCCCGCGATCCAGACGACGTATAACTTGTCCACAACGCCCCAGGTCAAGTTTGAACATCCGCGAATTATTGACGCAAAGATCGACGCTGAAAAGTTCTCGATTTGGATCGTCTATGTTCAACAACTTTTACGCATGGGATTCGTGGACGGGGAGCAAGCGGCGAAAATGCTCGAATTGCCAAGAGTATTTGATGCGAAAAAATTAGAGGAATGGATTGCAGCAAGTGAACAATCAACAGAACCCACAAACGAGATTCGACAAACAAAGAACCAAATCGCAGAAAGCGATGCAGTTATAGAATAGGAGTAATAAAACATGATACAAGATTTCCAATTTGATACGACGTTGCAACTTGTGGCGTCTCAAGAGAACGAACAAGATTTGCAACTCATTCACGAATTCTCTGACAAGAGTACGACGCTTGCAGATTTTGCGATCGTCACCATGACTGCGATCAATGATAAGCCTGTTGTTAAGGATGGATTGAGGCTTATTGTTTCGCGAGAATTTCAGGAAAAACATGTTCAGGATTTTATCGGGAAGCCATTTGTTAGCGATCATCGATCGGAGCGATCAGAAAAACTCGGAAGGATTTTTAAGTCTGAACTAATCCGTGAGGGGGATACGACGTCAATACAAGTCAAAGCGTTTATTCCAAAAATCGCAGACAATCAAAACGATATTGAGCGAATCAGACTCGGGCAGGATCGCGAGGTATCTCTTGGGTTCCGATTTTCAGAGTTTGAAGAAATCAAAATCAATGGCGTACCTCATGTAAAGATTCTTCCCAGTGATAACGAAACCGATGGACCAAGAGAAATTTCACTTGTCGGAGTTCCTGCCTGTCCAGCATGTTCTGTCATATCAATAGCTGCCAGCGCAGACCAACCACTCAAGCAAATCCTACATGACAATGACAATCACTTGTCTGAGTTGGATCGCGAATGTCTGCTTTTTGGCAGAATGTACAAAGATACGCTTATCTCGGATGTTGTCTCATACGAGCGACAACTCGGACTGGTGACAGACGTAAAACTTGCCTCAGATACATACGCCAAAACGAGTCCCTTTGCTTTGCAGGATCGCAGAGAAAGTTTGCTCAATACAATAAAGAAAAATGAAAAACGTGATAGCCAAATCAGCGTAGATGCAGAGGCACTACTATCCGCTGACTGGTTTGAGGCACCGCCAACTAATGCAGAATCACAAAAGATGCAACTCGAAAAAATCGTCGCATCCTTGAAAACATAGGAGATAATCATACATGTCAATTACTGATTTTACAACCAATGAAGTCCGTATCCGCCATGAAACCGAATTCACTCAATCGCCAAATTTTGTGATTGCAGGAGAGGAACTTGCAGACGGACAATTCGTATCCTTATCGACCAGCGACGGAACTTACATGCTGGCGAATCAGGATACGAGAGCAACGCACCTTGTCCTTAAGAGCGGAGAAGCTCGCAAGACAGCCGCAGAGATTACTAACAATCTCGGCAAGGTTTTGATCGATGAACCCGTAATGGCAATCACGGGTGGCCCCGGAATTGTAACCATACCATTTGGAGCCAACGTCGTGGCAGGACAGGATTTGACCGTTGACTCCAATGGGTATGCAGTCCCTTGGGACAATGACAGCGGAGCAACAGGAGCCATGATCGTCGGTAAGGCTCTTGAGACCGTGGCAGGTACGTCTACTGCGGATCGCTGGGGGGATGCGTTTTTGAATCTACCAGCACAACATTCACCAGCACCAACAGCATAGGGGGGAACAAAATATGATACCAGAATTCATTCAGAGAGTTAAACAACATGCAGAAAAAGAATCGAGCTATACCCAACGAGATTTCATAGAGCATTTTTCGGACAAACAATCCCTCGACGGATTGAAAGATTTTATTCGCAAAAATTCGCATAAAACTATGGAATTTTTCCATAGCTCTGACGACTGGCAAGCTCTGGTGCCACCAGCATTTCAAGCGACCATTGCTGAATATGGTTCCGTCGATCCACTGCCCGATGGGCTTGTAACTCCACAAAGTGAAGACAGAGACCATGCCGTCAAAAGGTGGGTTTGGAAAACAGAACCAATTGAAGATTACTTGGAAGGGGAAGCCTTTAAGGAAACGTATACGGAAGGTGCCACATCCGTAGTTCGTTGGCGTAAACCGGGTGCCAAGATCGTGGAAACGATGGAAGCAGCCCGCGATTTACCTCTTGACGTAGTTCAAACAAATTTGAGATTAACCTTGAACGAGTTCAGGGCTAAGGAGTGGAAACATTTTTCCCATGAGCTTCATAAGGGAACAAGCGACAAATTTGATACCCGATCCACGGACAAGAACGGAACACCACTCAATATACAAGGCTGGAGAGACTTGTTTTCCAACGCTTATGACGACGAAAACGCTTCCGCTGTTGATCTTGCAACATGGGCAGATATTAAGAACGCCCGACAGCAAATGTTGCGTCGTCAACGTGACGCTGTCCGACCGAATGTTCTCATTGTCAACGCTTCAACAGAGGCATCATTGAGCGAAGACGAAAGAGTGGTCAACGCTCATATACTCGGGGGGACAGATACTTTCTTCCGCACTGGAACGCTTCCGAACATCTATGGCTTGCAAGTTATCGTCATTCCCGATGGGCATTTCGGCTACTTTGAAAATGATATAACCCGCCAGAGCGATGAATTCATCCTGTCTAATGATGCGTTCCTACTGACGACAAATAATGGACCGACAATTTTACGTCACAACCGAGAGCCATTATCCACTGAAACATGGAGAATTTGGGATGGTCAAAAACAAGCTCTCAATATTTGGGAAAGGTACGATTTTTCGATGTTCCGCTATACAAATATCATGCGAATCATTCAGTCCCATACGGACTTAAGTGGAACAACGATAGCGTTGGATTAAATCATGCCCATTGAACTCGAACCAATTATTCAAACTCTCTTAGATATGGGGTATACGTCTAATACGCCGAGTGAACTTGCGGATTCGATCGGTCTTGCTTTCGCGGATTTCGACAACGGGGAAGATCGATTTCAGGCTGCTATAGATTTGGCACATAATGAAATCGTTTTCAGATTAGGACAGTTTGACAGCAATTCATATCCTGAATCAAGTCCAGTAGATGACGTCAAGCTGGCGGCGGCAAGAGGACTTGCTCAATCGGCAGAATGGCACAGAGCGGGAGCCATCCTCTACCGCCACAAGGCTCAACTTGAACTCCAATTCGGAGCAAGTGGAAATCCATTCAGTACCCCCGATGGATTCAATGTTGGTGCGTTCACGCCTGAAAAGAACGTACAAGCGGCAGATTACAACCGCAGAGCCAATGAGCTACAGGAGCAATTTGAGGGAATCATCCAACTCATCGTTCCGAATACAAATATGCCAATTGTTGCCTCTGCAAGCGGTAGATCGGATTTCACTGATAACGGAACTTTTTGGGGGAATGACGAATGGACATAAAATTTATCGACATTGAAGACAATCGTACTGCGGGATTTGCTGATTCATTAGATGAACTATTTGACATAGGAATTCCAGCGAATGTGACAAGGGAGTTTTTCGTTCGTCTTGGAAACGTCTCGGGTGGCTCGCTGACTAATATACCCATTACGCTTGTAGGCGATCATCCAGACCGCATACAACTTTCGTTCAATGAATTTGGTAGCTACTCTAATAGCCTCATGTTGAGCAGCCTTGAGGATGGCAAGAGCAGGAACTTATACCTCAAAATTACGCAACCACTCACCGTCAAAGATGAGGCAGTAACGACATACCTTGTTGTCGGAGTGGATAAGCTCCCAATTCGCTATCAAGCAGCAAGTGCCTTGAATGTTCTGAATGATCCATATCCACTCTATGACGGTGATTTGACAGCCGAAATTTTCTCGATTTTTGCGGGCAAACCTGTTCATAGATTCAGTAGATATGAACCGATTGAAAATCCCAATGGTCCACACCCGGATTTGACAGGCAGAGTAAAGATTAAAAATTTAGACGTATGTGAATGGCTGAACCCCAATGACCACGAAATTGGATATGAGGCTCCCATAATCAAAGATTTGGTCTGCATTCCTGCTCCAAAGGAACTTGATTCGCTTGAAAGATGGACAGCGGAAGAACCAACGTATGAATATGCTGACAAGAGTATGGTATTTTTACAGCCTGATTTCTTGAACGAAATGGGTATGTCACCACCACAATGGAAACTATTTTCGACTGAAAATTCACCAGTACCCAAGGGTAGCGTTCCCGATTTACTGGGATCGCCTCTTGGACTTGAGCGATACAAACGGACTCAATTCGTCATGCTCAGACAAGGCACAACTTACAGTCTTGAGCATCTTCACGCTGTGATGAGAGGGCAGGAACTTGGATATTACAAGGCAACGCTTCGACGAATTTACGCTCCAGAGGGAACAAATCCAAACGGCTACAACTCATTCGCTTGCGTTTATGAGGACGGCTCAGATCGCGTGATTACGCGGTATCCATGCTGGAATCTACCCAAAACAATTGACGTAACTGGTAGTGCCAGTGGGAGTGCATCTTAATGGAGCCAGTACAAGGGGAAAGTATGTTGACGATTACCGACATAGAAGATGACATTGCAACGCTTTTTCAGCAAATAGGGCGAAACATAGGGACTGCGGACGATGATACCATTGTGACCATGATGGAAAAGGTTTCTGCAACAACATATCTTGTGGATCAATTCGCAGTCGAAACAGACGAGTGGACCAGTTTTGCAGCCTGTCAAGAGTTTTACGAGGCTCTTGCGGCGTTATACGCCACATTGGATGTTTACCTTTGTAGCAATTAAATCAAATCAATCCAGATTTCCAATAGAAAATGCAAAAAATTCTGAGAACTACGCTTGAAATGCCACGCCTTGGCACTCCGAAGAATCGAGGCGTGGGTCTACATTTTATTGTCAACTTATCTCGCCAGCGGGCGAGGGTTTTAGTTGTCAAGTTCTGTGTCTTAAAGTTGTCATGGCGTCATTTGAGTCTACACACATAGAGTTATGTGTCCACGCATTTTGAATCATTCATAGGGTTATGGTTGTCGCTTAAATAGCGTTGTTTTTCGCTGTAAACCTATACAATTGATTTTGTTGTCATGCGACAGTGCCATAGGATGGCATACGCTCAAGAAAGTATACCCCTGTCGATTGAGGTTGCGTCGTGACGACGCGAGTTGAGGCTCGCATGATGGATTGAACGCGAGCATGAAGTGTCAGATATTGGCACTTTGATAGAGCGTAGCAATGTCGGCTTCTGCTCTGGCAGTTCACTTGTGGGCAAATAGACAAGGGCAGCCGCAGTAATGCGACTACCCTTGTCAGCTTAGGAGCCACGATACGCATGGCAGTCCAACGTATTATACTCGTTTCAAAGACTGCATTCCTGCTAAGGCTTTGTAGACATTCTGTCTTGAGCAACCAACTTCATCCGCAATTTCAACAACGCTCCAGCCTTTGGCTTTCATTTTTTGTATTTGAGCAAGTCGCTTTTCGTTCCGTGGTCTGCCGAGAACTTTACCACTTGCTTTCGCTGCCAAGAGTCCGTCCTTGATTCTCTCTACGATTGTTTCACGCTCAAATTCAGCGATCGCAAGAAAAAGAGTTGCAAGAAATTTTCCCATTGCTCCGTTGAAGTCGATGTTTTGGCTGATTGATACAACTCGGATTTGTCGGTCAGCGAGTTGCGAAAGCGTTTCAAGTCCGCCTTTTGTTGATCTTGAGAGACGATCAAGACGGTAGACCACAACGGTATCAAGCGATCCTCTTTCAACGGCTCTGAGCATCTTGTTAAGGGCTGGTCTTTCTGCTTTGGCTCCGCTGAGTTTGTCCTCATACCATTTAAGTTGATCGGGTTGTATACGTTGAGTTGTTGCCCACTCGCGTACAGCATGTTTTTGACTCTTGGTGGTCTGTTTGTCACGGGTAGAAACGCGAACATAACATCCGATTTTGCTGGTGGATTTCCTCATCGTGGCTGGCTCCTATGGCGACCATTCGCCAGCATACATGATATCAGAAATGGACGTATAATGCCACTAATATGACATTATACAGGAGACATTACTGACGTTGATTTCTGGTTCTTGTGGATGGTGGTGGAGAGACTCGGAGTGGTCTGTAGGAATGGCTGTGTTCGCTTGTGTTCACCTATTTTGGCTTGCTGGTCCTTATGGGTGACATGACCGGCGTAGCGTAGGCTATACTGGGGCGGTGAGACTTAAGTCTTCCTTGTGACGACCATAGACTTGCGGTATTCACTGGAAGTGATAGGTTGCTGACGTAGTTTCGGTTGGCATCGGAGCAAAGCAAGGTTTGGTGAGAGAATGAAGACTGAAACGCTCTTCTGGGTACTCGGCGGAACCATGGTCGTATGGCTCATCGTTCCACCCCTGTTCCCAATTATCCTAATCGCAAACACAGTTATCATCCTTGCCTGGCTATTTGGTTCCGGTGGCGGAGGGGGCAGTAGCTTCGATCGTTACGACAACATGGGTCCGGGAGATTTCGGGGGAGACTAATCTTCGATGGACTTGGCGCCGATGGTGTAATGAACAAGAAACTTAAACATCTTGAAATGATCCAAGGCGTTATCAACCGGATGGCTAACAATTCATTTCTCTTGAAGAGCTGGAGCGTTGTACTTGTCTCAGCACTATTTGCCTTGTCAACTAAGGAAAAGAACGGTTATCTAGTTCCCTTGGCATATTTTCCAGCATTGGCTTTCTGGACACTAGACGGATACTTCCTTTGGCAAGAGAGATTGTTCAGAAAGCTCTACGACCGCGTAAGAGTCCTTGACGATGTCGATGTTGATTTTTCGATGAATCTATCACCTGTGTTAAGCGAAGTTGATTCGTGGCGGTCAGTTATGATTTCAAAGACTCTTGCAATTTTTCACGGTGCAATAATCGTAACAATAATCTTGGTGACGGTCATCTTTTGGATCGCTATTCTTGGAAAGGAAGTACAAAATGGCACGTAGAGTTTTCTTTAGCTTTCATTACCAAAGAGATATTTGGCGTGTGAATCAAATCAGAAATATCCCGAATGTCACGGGATGTGCTGCGGCGGGATTTCAAGACGGATCACTATGGGAAGAGGCAAAGAAAAAAGGTGACGATGCCATAAAGAAACTTATTCGTGACGGTTTGCAGAACACTTCTGTTACGGTCGTTTGTATCGGAGCGGAAACGGCAGGTCGCAGGTATATCAATTACGAAATCGATCAATCACTTGCCCGTGGCAACGGTATTGTCGGGATGCAAATCAGTCATCTAAAGGACCAAAACGGTGGCACAGACGTTGTAGGAGCGAGTCCAGCTAAGATCGAGTCGAACGGATTCAAAGTATACAAATATGTTGATACAGATCGCCTTGGCAATCGGATCGAGGAAGCAGCGGAAATTGCGGGGAGGTAGCGTTGCTTTTAGCCGAGTGTCCAGCGAGTAAAAAATCTTGGACGTGGGCGATCAGCCGTCTTCAAGATTGATGCCGATTTTCCGTGCGAGTTCTCCGAGGCGGTTCTTGTTAAGTTTGAAATAATCCGGGCAATCGTGGCTGATTGCCTTCGCAAGCTTGCCAATCGTTTGCCGAAGCGATCGGCAATGGTCTGTTTGATTCTGTAACTCATCGTTACAGAGTGTAGCGAAAGCATCGCAATTCTGTTCATATGCCTTGATAAGATTGCCGCAATGGTCATTGGTCTCGGTCATTTGCTCAACTCCACTGATAGGATACGCTCATTGCCACAACAGGCTATTTGATTCCGTGAAAATCCTGATCTCCTTGCAGCAATCGGCTGCTACTTTCCACGAGAATTTGATACTCTATTGCGACCAAATCGTCAAGGTTTTGGCGTTGCCAAAAAAATGTTTCTCGATTGCCTTGACCGCGTCAGTTACCATTCGAGGATTACGTTTGATATAAGCATCGCTCATGCCACTGATTGTATGTCCCCCAAGTATTTTCGCAATCGTCTCGGAAGTTCCGCCTTCAATCGCAGCCGAATATGCTCCATCCCTAACTTGAGCAAGCTCAATGCCACGATCAACGTCGGTCTTGTCGCGTAGGAATCGGAAAGCAGTTCGAAGCCCTTGGGCAGTATATGGCGTACGGTATTGGGTAATAAAGACGCTGTCAGACTTATGACCTGATATTCGCAAGTAGTCTTGTATGGCATTTTTTGTTCGTTTCCAAAGTATGCCTACTCGCGTTGTTTGTCCTGTCTTGTTTCGGTCGAAAATCACTACGTTTTTGT
This sequence comes from Phycisphaerae bacterium, assembly GCA_029260035.1. GTDB lineage: Bacteria > Planctomycetota > Phycisphaerae > UBA1845 > UBA1845 > OFTM303. The sequence continues at coordinate 14,365 of JAJDEA010000084.1, read as the reverse complement.
CGAAATCAATAGCATTTTGCGGAATCGTCCGAATGTCCACTGGGTAGTAGCATAGGTTCAACGCTGTAAGCAGAATTGCTTTCCATCTTTCATCCGCAGAGTCGAGCAGAGCATGAAAACTATCAACGCTAATCGGATTCGGATTCAAATTGCGAAGATCGGGAAGCTCTGTCTTGGCACTAACAATCTCAGCGACAACCCGCTTGCACTCTTCCGTATCAATTTGTTTTTTGATCGCATAATTGAAGAGGCGTTGAACATATTCAAAACGGTGAGCAAGCGTCTTCGGACTGCCGTCGTTGTTATACTTGGCGTATGCCTTGTCTTCCCAGCGAGTCAGAGCCTCAGCGTCAATGTCCCTAACTGTCTTGGCAGGAGCAACCGCAGAGACGAAAGCATTCCAATAGCCTTTGACCTTTTTCAGTTCATCTTCGCTTGGTTTTTTTCGCTTGCTCAAATATGCGTCAAGGATTTTGGAGAGTCTGACTGTCGGTTGTGGTTTCGGTAGGGAGGATAGTCGGGCGATTTCAGGTATGCCGAGGTTCTTTGCTGCGATTGTTGGGCTTTGAAGTATTTGTTCCCTAACAAACTTCCATGCTTCCTTTTCAGGGAAATCATTTGTGACAACGACAACATCCCGCTTCTTTCGCGTTAGCTGCTCAAGGATTTTTTTCGCTTTGCCTGTAGGACGCCAACTTTTTTCATACTCAACCGAAGCATCTTTTTGACTGCTCAACCACTCACGGTAATGCCATAGAGCCTCAGTTTGGTCGCGGGTCTTTAGGTATACTCTTGGCTTGGAACCACCGACGTAGAATGTTCCTGTTGCCTTGTGCCAAGCGAGGTAGTGGGGAAGATCGAGGACGGGTTGCCCGTCGTCATCGGTTACAACCAAGAGTGGTTTGGTTCCCTTTTGAGGAATCTCAACCCGTGGCGGCTCGCCGTTGGTTTTGGGCATAGCTGGTTCCGTTTCTTCCCCGTTTTTGGGGCTGAAACCAGCATAGCAAATGTAAGACTAAATGTAAAGTCTTATTCTTGCTAGATTTATTGCAATGGAGGCGGGGGGAATCGAACCCCCGTCCCGCGACAGTTCCAGCAGCGCCTCTACGTGCGTAGTCGATCGTTTGAATCTCGGGGCGGCAAGCGCCGGTCGACAGGCTCATGCGTTCCCCAGCCAGACTGTTGTTTCGCCATCACCCGGTCAGGCGTCAGGCATTGGCTAGCCCACTGTCATCGTTGAGTCGGAATAGTGGGCGTCTTCCGGTCAACGGGCTACGCGTTTTTACGCAGCCATGGCATAAGAGTAGTTGCCATATAAAAGTTTTGCCAGGTGATTTACGAGGCCTCCTGACAACCTCGGCACGCCACGCTCCCTTCATCTCGCCCGGTCGAATCCAGTCGCCCCCAAGCGGATAGGAGAATCCACATTCGAATTCTCCATTGGTCTAAAGATGCTATCGGCTTACATAGCAAAGTCAACGCGTTACACGAAAATGCCGATTCCGTGGAGTTTTTGGAGTCGTAACCCGTCCAAACCTCTGTTGGCGAGTTTGGAATCGAGGCGAAGATATGGCGTTGGTCAAAAATCAAGTGTCTAATGATAGGCACGGCAGTCATTACCGAGAGTGTCATGTAGAGTTAGGCGCTTAACCGTTCACGAACCTGATACTCTTCGCTTGAAAATCTGGTGCTGACTTTGGCTCGGGCTATCGGAGAACATAACGAAGAACGGCTTGCCGAGTGGAGTGTAAGCCGAGCGGGACCATGTTGCCCAGTTACTCGGTTTCGGTACAAACGAGCTTTGAAGCCTGCAAATAGCACATCGACGCGTACTTCGCAGTCTGCAAAAACCGATTGACCGCTTGATGATAAACTAGACTTTGTCGTCACCGGCAATTCGAGCTTCGTATCGTTCGAAATGTTGCCCAAGTCCCATGCTCTTAGCCGCTGCGGAGAGTTGTTTCCAAAACTCAACCGATAAACCTTCAAGATCGTCAGCCATAACTTCAAGGTCATCCAGGGCAAGTTCAAGCTCGTTATGGTGCAAAAAATCTTCGACCCAGGACTTGTCAACAGCAGTTGGCAATATATCACACGCAGCCATGAGGTGAGCCGTCGTTCGTGCCCAACTCTCTTCGAGTTTCTGTCGGTCTCCCATTCCACGATTGTAACTTGCCACAATCGGCGATTCAATGGCATTTAGTTCGCAGTAGCCTCAGATGGTATGTCGTCTCGGTAAAGTGCCCCGGCGGTTGATGCCACGATGGTGATCTCGGCGAGTCCAAGAAGCAATATGATAAAGAGCATTGGCGCGTCGAGCAGGCCGAACTCCCATTGCATCGTAAGTAATGGTGGGTAAGCTGGCATCCATAATATCAATGTCGTCATCAAGACAGATCGAAAACCAGCGTCGAAGCGCGGGCGAATGGCGGCATGAGCGAAAGCAGCGGTTAGCCAAAAAGTAGCCTCAATCCAATATGTATTGCAAAGATTAGTGTAGTCGGTTCCTGGGCCCAATGTGTTTTCACAGCCTGTATATAGGGATCGCCGAGAACAACAACGACCGTTGCCATGCCAAGCGCGTGCTGACGGTGCCAGCTGCGAGTCCGCCGGTGAATACGCGCGATAAGTTTATCATGGACGTATTCATATGCGCTTCACTATTGAGTTTCTCTTCCGACAAGAACCGGGCGAACGATGTCGCTAGTTCGACACCTAGCCAGAAAGTTTCTTGGCAATTTGGTTGTAGTACTGCGGGTTGGCTTTGAGAAAGTGATTGAAAGCATCGTCCCATTCCTTTTCCCCATCCTTCCAGCCTAGCAGAGACATTCGCAGCTTCGTATGTTGATCGTCCACCGAGTCGAATTCATAAACCCACCAGGTTCCGCCTTTTTGCACGTTCGGGAATTGCGGCGGGGCGCTCCCTACGCCGGACAGCATCTTGTATGGGAGGTAGGAGAGGATTTTGTGTTCCACGCCCGGCCATTCACTAAGCGTGCCGCCGACTCGTAAATCGACGAACGCGTGCTTGCCGTGCAGAGATCGCAGCCCATCGGTCGTAGCCAGGGCATGCCAAACTGTCTTCAGTGCCGCGGGGATGACGATTTCAAACACCTGCATCTTCTCCGGGGCCTGATTGACAGTGACTTTGACCTCACCGTCCTGCCAGGTTTTGGCCGGTTTATCCGGCGTTGAAGGCCATGATGGTGTCGTACCATTGGCAATAATACCTAGTTTCGTCACTGCAGGCTGCCAGGCGTATATCTTTGCCACGGTGATTTCGGATTGGATGAATGGATCACTGTTCACGAACGCCTTTGCTTGATGGAGGGAATCGGCGCGAAGCAGCGACATCCCGCCCGCTCCGTCCCGCATCGGACCTGCAGCCAGGACGACACCTGTTGCAAGGCCTTCTCGCATTATGCGTACATGCTGTTGAAATTGGGGATAGTCACTCGGTTGGTTGCCCGCTATCCAATTCGGTCCCTTTTCAACGATCGCGACATAGATTGTGCCTTCGAGTTTTTCGGATGTGAGTGCTGTTGCGCTGGCGATCCTTTCCGGCAGTTTCGTACTCAGATTATTCAACACATAGGACCATGCTCGATCGAAGTAATCATAGCATTGGTCCCATTCGTCCCCCTCGCCCCAGTCAAACTGCGAAAGCGTTACCTTCGTCGAATTGGTTGTAAGTTCCTCGAATTGAAGAACAACCGTCGTCTGTGCATTCGCGCTTCGCAGGCTCGGAAACTTCGGCGGAGCGCTCCATTGGAAAGAGAGCATCTTATGGGGAAGATAGCTCAATACCTTGCAACCTTCCGAGCCTCGCTTTCCTTTTGGCTCGTCCGTCGAAAAATAGATTTCGTATTTTCCGCCAATGCGAAGTTCAACATTTGCATCAGCAGCGAAAAACGATTTCACGCCTTCATTTGTAGTCCAGGCATTCCAAACCTGAGCCGGTGAGGCCGATACGGTCATTTCCTTCTTAAGAATTCGCTTCGTGTCGTGGGCGTCCGTTTGCGCCTCGCTCGACCCGCCCATCAACAAAAAACAGCCACACAATAAGAGTCGCACAGTTGTCATTGAATTAGTCCTTTCGATTTGCACAATTACTTCTGCCCGTCAAAATTTTTTCAAATAACCATGAAACGTATAGCCGCGTCTGCGTGAAGCCGATTCTTTGCACCTTGGTACGCATGTTGCCTGACAGGCTGGTCTGTCAATTGTGCCCAGCCGTGTTACTGCCACGCGCCGACAATGAGTCCGATCGTGACCAGGCTGGCGAACTCATGGCTTGCATCAATCAAATAAGCACCGATCGGCTTTCCGTTGGCGGTGTTTTTGGATAGCCGAATGGTCGCACTGATTCCAAGCCAAAGCATCGCACCAAGGAATGCGCCTTGGCCTGCACTGACAACGCCAAGGTTTACGGCTAGCAAAGACAAGACCAGAGCCATGACGATGTCGCAAACGAAAAAAACGGCAAGATTGCGTCCTTGGCTCTCCGCCATCTTTTTGAGAGCTTCTTCGTCATGGCCATTCAGCGAAGCCCACGACTTTGCAAATAACACGCCGTACCAAATGCCGCCAATAATGAATGATGTCACCGCTGCGATGATTACCGCCCAAACAGGTATTTCAAATGTAAATGATGCCATGACTACGTCCTCTCCTGTCATAATTTGCGTTCCATTGCGTTGCGAAAACCCTTCACAGTACTATGGGTCGACCGCAGACGAAGAATTGGTCGTGATGTTTGATGATGCGAAACGCTCCTGTAATTTGTTCAAAGTCCAGGCATTGCCTCGTTGAAAAAAGGCTTCGGCTTGGTCCCAATCTTCTCCTTGGCCCCAGCCGCACATATATTCCGTGACGTGAGTTTGCCCCCGATCGTTCGGTTCCAGTAAGATGAAGACCCAGGTGGCTTCCGCGATTTTTGTAAGGGGTGCATTACCCGGCGAGGTGAATCGCGACGCATACATCGTGGGTGCGTCCAGGCACAGTACATGATGCGTGATCCAACCCGGATCGTTAGCGTCAGCCTGAGGATTGTAGTTGGTGCGGACGCTTCCACCTGTTTGGAAATCTACCTCCGCAAGAGGAACCATCCAGCTCTCAATGCCCTTTTTCGTCGTAAATGCTCGCCATACTTCTTCAACGGGAGCGTTTACATCTATCTCCCAAATTAGAGACTTGATCTTGTCAGCAGGTTTTTCGCGATAAGCAATTTTGCTGATATTTCGCTGAAGATTATCCAATACTTTCGGCCAAGCAAGGTCGAAATACTGGTAACACTTGTCCCACTCGTCGCCATTCCCCCAGCCCGACTGGATGAGGCTTACTTTTGTTTTCCCTTTGAATACCTTAGAGAAACGCAACACGACCGTCGTTCTCGCATTCGTATTTCTTAGCGATGGGATAGTGGGCGGAGCGTTCCAGTCGAAAGACAACACGCGCATCGGCAAGTAGCTCAACACTCGACAACCCTCGCCCCCACGAGACCCCTTGGGCGCCTTTGGGCTGATGATGATTTCATAAGCCCCGCCGAGTTTGAGATCGATATTTGCTTCCGGTGCAAAGAACGCTGCTATGCCCTCGGCAGTTGTCCATGCGTGCCAGACGTTCTCAAGTGTCGCATCGACAACAATTGATTTTCGGAGTACACGTTTGGCTATACTATTCTCGCGCGTCTCTGCTGTCGAAGTCGTAATCGTCGGTGCAACAAGAGCTGCCATTCCTGCGATCCACACACAACACAAATTGCCAATCATGAAGATTCTCCAGTTGTTTTCTTCTCTCGCTCACCATCTGCCAATAAACGATTAATGTAATCTCGAAGAGCCGCGATACTGACATCGAAAGGCTCTATACTCCGAAACGCCTTGGCCTGCATGACGCCTCCTTCCATGACCGTCAGAATGAATTGTGCGATATCCGCGCGATTGACGTTAGTGGGAAATCGATCATGCGCATCGTCGAGGCACTTCCTGATCGCATCGCACCAATTGGTAAAATTCTGTGCAACGCCAAGCCTGACTTCTTCGTTTTTTTCACTCATCTCCAAGGCTAAATTCCCAATTGGGCAACCCATCCGGCAATCCGTCATTTCCAGCATTTTTCGATAGCCTGCCAGGATGCCAAACACGCGCTCGACCGGATCCTCCACCTGTTCGAACACCGGATCGATGACGAGGGGGTGAAGCAATTCCACATACTGGCTGAGCACCGCCAGCAGAAGATCATTCTTGCTTTTGAAGAAGTAGTACAAGCTCCCACTGTTGACGCCTGCTTCCTTGAGTACCTCTGCTAAACTCGTCGCTTGAAACCCCTGCACGAGAAAAAGCTCGCGCGCAGCCTCAATTAGTCGCTCCCGTGTTGGGTTCGATTTCCCCTGTGTTTTTGTCTGTGAATTTGCTTGAGACTTCATTAGTTGACCATTCAACTAATAGTATGGCGTGCGTTTTCACCTATGTCAAGCCGGTTCTCGTTTTTGTTGTGATTTTTTCTTTGTCAGTCCACGTGGGGCGAGAGATGGAGTATGTGCTCCGATGCTGGGCCAAGTGGAGGTAGGTCAGCTCTAAGGCGGATTGGGTAGGCGCCGACGGTGCGGCAGCTCGCTAATTCCTCTCGTCGAGCAGTGCCTGACTTATCTGGAGTGTTAAGACGTAGGCGCACGCCTCGCGCATATACCCCCCGTTCGCGAATCGGCTTTGTCTCTGACGTTGCAGATTACTTGATGCGTTCGTAAGACAACTCAATGACCTTGTAATCATCTCCAGCGTGCAGGTCGATAATCTCAAACGTATAGTGATCCTTGTCGACGATTCGGGTTACATATTTCACGGTTCGACCAACGACTTTTAATCGCGGCTCGTCCATCTTGCCGTAATAGGTAAAGACGCCCGTCTTCGGATGCCGCATTCCTGACATTGTGAGCATGTTTGTGCCCTGGTTTGAGCACCACGAATTGATGTACAAGTTGCGATAATTGTCGTAGCCGGTCATGCCGATGCCTTCGTAGGGCATGCCCATCATCGTTCCTTTGTAATTGTCCTGGATGAATCGTCCATCGAGCACCCACTTCATCACCGATTTGCCTTCAGATTCCATTGGCGTTGAACCCGGGCCACCCATGTACATCTTGGTTTTGGTCTTCCATGTTCCGACGAAGTATTCGAGGTGCTTGTGTGGATCGCCCGGCGAGGCAATCTTCGCCCATTCAGCCATCATCGCTTGCTGTTCAGGTGTCATGCCGGCGGCGTGGTCGTGATCGTGATTATGACCGTGGCCGTCGCCATGCTTATGATCGTGATCTTGTGCGCCGACGAATGCGCCGCCAGCGAATATAGCCCCAATGGTAACACCAATCGCGACAAACAAAGCGCGCTGTCTCATGATTCCTCTCCTTTTGTTGTTGTCCAAGTCGATCTGCCCAGCCCAATACGCGCGAAGGGTAGCGTCGGCGTGCGGATCCTGCAAGCGGGTTGTCTTGAGGGTCGAGTCGAAGTGTTACAATGGTCCTTCACGCTGGTCGAGTAGGCTGTCACAAGCCATGCAGCCCTGCCATCTTGCGGGCAGAGACTCTGTCGTGTACCACAGTTGAGACAAGACACTGCCTGTGAGCGATGATGTTGATCGCTCCCCTGTTAACGGTAACGCGACATGAAACGCACCACGAAACGACGACTGGGAATGGCGGGGTTGCTGGTGGCTTTGGTTTCCATCGGAGCAATTGCTACAAGCAGCTGGATTTCAACAAGTTTGATTTATGCTGCACCACTTAGAGGTTGCACTGTCGGAGATCCTCGAATCAGAGAGCTTTACATCTCCGTAAACAACGGACTTCTTGTTCTTGGAATCCCGTATGACCTTTTAACAATCGATGGTTCTTGGAATCTTCTAATGAGTGGTAATCCAAACCCTGCCGCCTTCGTTTCTTATTGGTGGCCTCAGGTACGTCAAGTGTCGAATGGGTTCTATTTGGATGTTCCCCTCTGGATTCCCGCGTTCATGATTGCGATCCCATCCTTCCTACTCTGGCGACGAAACCAAAAATTAGGGGAAGGATATTGCAACTGCGGGTACAACTTGACGGGCAATGTGTCGGGGGTGTGTCCGGAGTGCGGCACGAAGATGCAGTCGAACGGTGACGAAGTGACTACATCCGCCGAGGACTCGGCGAGATGAAACGAACCACGAAACGACGACTGGGAATGGCGGGGTTGGTGGTGGCGGGGATGATGTTCGTGATGATTCTAGGGAGTTTCAGGATTTCCATAGCGCTTGATGGCTCTGATAGCGACAGTGCATCTTGGATCCCGGATACGCCTAGATACCCCGCCGTTGTGCGCATATCCAGTGGTATTTTTTGGGTGCAAGTGCCGACCAACTTTTGGGAGAAACACCACCTTTGGACTCTTGAGAGAGATGATGAATGGCCTGTGCCCTTAACTAACTTCCGTCCGTGGATTTCATGGCGCCCATTTGTCGATAGAAGGACGGCCTTTTTTTTCTTGACTATACCCCTTTGGATTCCCACACTTTTAATCGCAATCCCATCCTTCCTTCTTTGGCGTCGCAATCGAAAACTGCCTGAAGGCCACTGCAACTGCGGCTACAACCTAACCGGCAATATGTCGGGTGTGTGTCCGGAGTGCGGGAGGAAGCTGCTTGCGAACGGTGACGGCAAGAATTCAGCCGACGAGGATGTAGTGAAGTGAAACGAACCACGAAACGACGACTGGGAATGGCTGGGTTGGTGACGGCGGGGATGATGTTGGTGATGTTTGTTGTGAGCACCAAGTTCGGATTATTCTTGTCGTGCTATCCAAGTCGTAGCCTATTCTCTTCTAGGCCCATGGGCGGAATAGGTCTTGCACCCGGAGCTTTTGGTGTCTCCATCCCGCACGGCTTTTGGGAGATGAATCGTTCATGGAGCCTTGATGCCCGTGCTCACCCCGAATGGAGCTTCTTTTACTGGAGGCCTAAACTCTTCGCCGACCGTCGAAGACACATTTTGTTGATACCCCTTTGGATTCCAACGCTCATCATTGCAATCCCATCCTTCATTCTTTGGCGACGAAACCGAAAGCTGCCAGAAAGCCATTGCGATTGCGGCTACAACCTAACCGGCAATCTGTCGGGGGTGTGTCCGGAGTGCGGGAGGAAGCTTGACTGTGGAGAATCGTAATCCAATCCTCTGACAAAAAACTTGGATCTTCAATCGTCCTATTCATGGCGTTCGGCGGTGCATACGGTGTGTTGGGAGCGGCGACCACTCTTCTCGCTGATTATAGCGGAATTGTGCGTATGGGCTGTGGCGACGCGCCAATCCTCCTTCTTGGGGCGGGGTGTGTGATTGGCGCTGTGAATGGTTTTGCATGCAGTATTCTCTTTGCGAATCGTGCACATCGAAAGTCTATGTCGTCAATTATCAGGTGTTTGCTTACATGGGGTCTCTTTGCAGCGATTCTATGCGTGGTTGTTGGTTTGTTCCTGCGTTCATTGCCACATGCAGGCTCCAGTTGGTTCACTGGCCTAGCGAAGGTGTACTTCGTACTCTTGTTCCCGGCGACTGGCCTACTTGCTGCCTACATTGCAATAGTGCGTGTTCCAGACGAGCTGCCGGGTCCACTTCGTTGTGTGCAATGCGATTACAACCTAACCGGCAATGTGTCGGGCGTGTGTCCGGAGTGTGGGAGGAAGATTGAAAGGCCGTGATGCGCAAAGTACTATCAATCGTTCGCAAGTTCGTCATCGTTGTACTGTTGCTATTGACCGTGGTTACAGGACTTGTATGGGTGATTAGTTTTTTCGTGCCTGCGCGGAATAATTCTCGACTTTGGCTTCGTACAGACAACGCAATTTTGCTCTCACAAGGAAGGTCCTGGCAAGTCATATCAGGACTTGCAGCCGATGATAATAAGTTGTCTTTTTGGACTTCCGATGGAGCCTTTCAAGTTACTTACCTTCGTCTCGTTGTTTCGCTTTCCACAGATGAAAGGGATCGCGAATGGGCGATTGGTCCGGTCGAGTTTTTCCGTGTGAGATTTCCACGTCCGCGTCCGCCGGATAGACGTGATCTGATTTCGGATTTTCTTGGACTTGAACAGATACAGCCTTTGTACTGGCTATCCGAGCAATCAACGCTAAGGGTACCGTTCTGGATTCCATTCACTGCACTTGCATTGTATCCAACGCTCGCGTTCATACGCGGCCCGCTCCGGCGTTGGCGACGTCGCAAGAAGGGCCACTGCCCGCAATGCGGCTACAACTTAACTGGCAATGTGTCGGGCGTGTGCCCGGAGTGTGGCATTAAGCTGCAAGAATCGATCACCCATGATGACAACAATGGCGAGGCTTACAATGAGCAATAGTTGGCTTGAGCGATTGCAAGAGGGCACGAGGCTGCTCTTCTGGTCCATGCTTGCTGCATATCTGTTGCCCAATGTCTTTGGTTTCATTGTACCGATCAGTGGTGGAAGCTCAAGCGATTTGATTTGGGCGAGGCTGATATTCACCTTGGCTATTCTACCGGTATGCTTTGGAGTATTCATCATTACGGTTCGTTGCTCACGTTATGACCACGGGGGATTCTACAATGAAGCGATGCGATTAGCGTGCAGAGTTTTTGCATCACTCGAAGTACTTATATCGATCATCGTTACGGTTTCGAGTCTCATCATTGGTCATCGATCAACGCTTGAGAATGACTATTATCTTTGGGTTGTGAGTGTTCTTGCGACAGTGGCTGTATTAATGCGTCTTAGATTGATAGCTGTATACATGGGAGCAATTTCGCTTGGGCGGTCTTTTGCTTCGGTAACAGGTGCTTACTTAGTGCTGATTTTCGTCGATCTACTTTCATCCGAATCATCATATCGGGAAGAGTTGGTTTGGATAATTGGTTGGACATGCCTCTATGCTCTCGTGTGGATTTGGGGATTGGCGCTGGTTGGTCGCCTGCGTAGGAGAGCCGCAACAGTCGTAGCGGGGAAATGCGGACATTGCGAGTACAACCTCACAGGTAATGTGTCGGGCGTGTGTCCGGAGTGCGGGAGGAAACTGCTAGCGAACGGTGACGGAAATAAGTCAGTCGGTGAGGATGTAGCAAAGTGAAACGAACCACGAAGCGACGACTGGGATTGGCGGGGTTGGTTGTGGCGGTGATGATGTTGTTAGTATTCTTTGCAAGCTCTATGTTTGAGATAGGGCTTGAGTACTTTCAGAACAGTCGGAACGTTGAACTTGTGTGTGTAGAAATACTCCGCGGCATGCTGTATGTTCACATCGAAGATGGGGGCAGGTCAGGTGATTGGGCCTTCCATGTCCTTGGGACTCATTCTCCACAAGGACTCTTTTGGTGGCCCAAGTATGAACAACGAATTCACACGCATCAGCTTTTCGTTCCCCTCTGGATTCCCACACTCTTAATTGCAATCCCATCCTTCCTTCTTTGGCGTCGCAATCGAAAACTGCCTGAAGGCCACTGCAACTGCGGCTACAACCTAACCGGCAATATGTCGGGTGTGTGTCCGGAGTGCGGGAGGAAGCTACAAGAAGAGGGTGACAATGTGACTGCATCCAGCGAGGACTCCGCGAAGTGAAACGAGCCACGAAACGACGAATAGGATTGGTTGTGGCGGGGGTAATGGCCGTCGCTGCACTGTGTGCATTCACCATCATGGTTGCGAGCCATCACTTGCTTATTTTCACGCTCGTTGATGCAAGTCCGCTCAAGTCCGTAGCTTTGTCATTTCGGGATGGGGCTGTAGAAATGAGATTGTCGAAGCCGCAGCACAGTTCCGGAGTGCCAGCGGAATCGACAAGTGAATTTGCAGGTATTGAGTTTCGAAAAGGTTTCATACAGAAGTCGCGCGTGCAATGGCACGCGATAACGATTCCGATATGGCCAGTCGTCGTTTTGCTTGCCGCATTTCCGAGTATTGTCGCATTTAGAATTACTGCCAGGCGATGGCGCAGCCGTCTCCAAGGTCACTGCAACTGCGGCTACAATCTCACCGGAAATGTCTCCGGCGTATGCCCCGAATGCGGCACGAAGCTGGAAACCGAAGATGGTTGTTCACGGAGAGCCTCTGAGGATAGCGGCGTTGAGAAGACCTCCACAAAACCGGACGGTCGAGATGTGCGGATCGTGCCGCGCGGCATGCGCACTGATCACCGCAAGGCGCAGATTAAGGCTATTATGACGCAGGTGCGAGATGCCTACGCGGGGCGTATCCGAGCTGCCAAGACAGAGGAAGGCAAGGCGGCACTAGAATCGGAGCGGGATGCGGAAATCGCAAGGCAAGTAGAGCAGTTGAGCCGGGAAGAGGATGTCGATACGCCTGAGTGCCTGTAAAGAGTCAAACCAATAGCACTTTAAGGATTGTGCAAGAACGCAGTGACGCCTTATGTCTCGAGACCTTGTTAGTGAATCCATCACGCCACACGCGGGAACCTTTGACGCGACCGCGATGGGCATCGGAGTGCCCGGCTTGCCTGCAGGTTTCGATTGGCGAGGCTGTTCGTATCAGATTGTCGAACAGCTCAAAGCGTGGAAGCACTCTTCGCGCGAAGGCTCTCACGCCCAAGGCGAGCTGTATCTACGCCGGCATCATTACGAACTTCGCATGAGCGACGACACGGTTTGGACCGTGTATTTCGTGAGGCAGTCGCCGAAGTCCGGCAATCCCAAAGCGCGATGGTTCTTATATACGATCGATGAGTAGATCGGGCATGGCTGTATTGTTGTGCTGAAACGCACCGCATTCATTCGTGCAATTAGCGGTAGGCACGGCGGCTTACCTGAGGGCAACATTGAATTGATCAGGTTGATGCGCTATCATGGACCCAGCGTTGTCGTGTAGGGCCGAACGAAATAACTCGGCTAAGAGCAAACTGATCCCGTCCGATTCGTTCGGGACTTGTGGATGCGTGAGGCGGATCGGTTTGCGGTGAGTTGTATATAGCATTTCGTTTTTTCAATTTGAAAGAGTATCGGAATTCAGGGAAACACATCTTCCGCGTTTCTGCAAACACGATTGGTTCTGTAGGACTCATTGCGTATGGCTTTGAAACCTGACACAACGATCCTTTACAGCACAAATGACACGCTGGATGCACAGCGGGTTTGCAAGATAATGAAACTGTATGGTGAAGGTCGCAACCAAACCATGACGACTGATGAGCCATAGTGCAGTATCAACCCATTCGTAGCACGTTGTTTGCTTGTTAGGGTTGCTTGCTGGTTCAGTGAATGGATCAGGAAGGAGCCTTGGACGGACGTTGCGTACGATCATGATCTTCGACATCGCGTGCTAGCGGCTCACGACAGCAGGATGAAATCCAAACAAATCGCAGATATTTTTCAGGTGAGTTCGTCGTGCGCGCGTCGCGTGAAACAGCGTCGGCGTGAGACCGGCGAGATGGTGTCTCGGCCAGGCATGTGGCGCACCGGCTATCAAGATCGACGTATTTGGAGACGTTGCCATGGTGACGTGCTACATACATTTCTCGTATATGGACAAAGGGGAACGCAGGGGCGGCGTTGCGCGACTTTAGCCAAGCGACTGGCGATGTAACAAGCCTATTCCCGATCTTTCGGGCGGGATGATAGACTGTTCGTCGGGCAGCGTGACCAAACCGAGCTTCGCCGTATAGGTCGTTGCAGGCGAATCCCTTTTTCGCCCAGATTCGCCCCGTCAAAGCACCTTGGATCGGTCTCGACGATCAATTGAGTGAAGATAAGCAGTTTCACGGGCCGTGGGCTGGCGGATTGCTTTGTCAGACGAGAACGTTTCTGTATTTGGCAGCTTCCATGGAAGTGCGTAAACTCTTAAGCAGCAAGGAAAATGACTGTGTAGACAATCAGCGCTCGTAGCTCAGTCGGATAGAGCACCGGTTTCCTAAACCGGGGGTCGCAGGTTCAAATCCTGCCGGGCGCAATCGATGGAAGTGCTTGTAATGAGGATACTTGATGGTCATGGCGGGACACGGGGTGTTTATCGGTTAGCCAGCGTTCCGGGGCTAAGAACGAAAACCGCCGCAAGCCGCTTGTTCGCGCGGTGAAGCCGGGGAGCTTATAGGTTCATTCTGCATGTCTTGCGCAAGAAAAATGGGGCGGTCAAGCAAGTTCAAGCCACCTTCATGTATTCATGCCATCCCCCTTACGGCACCGGCGCCGACTCCAACGGCGGGGTCGGGCAAGGGCCTTGGCCTTGCGGGCCGGGTGCGGTAGGCATGTCATACGGATAGAACTCGCGCCCGGTGCCCGTGGCAGGGTGAGACAGCGCGCTTACCGCTTAGGAACATATACGCGAGCCAACGGGTATTTGGCTCGCCAAGATGGATCGAGCTTTTCGTA
>JAJDEA010000083.1 GCA_029260035.1 Phycisphaerae bacterium | reverse complement strand
CGCGTGCAGCAAGATATACATGGCCCCCGAAGAAGGACCAAAAGTCGTCTGTTACATTTCGACGAAAGACCACCTACCGCGCAAAGTTGTCCGCATGTACGATTGGTCGGGCGACAAAGGCGAGTCTCACCTCACCCTCTTGAAATTGAAGACGAACCCAAAACTCGGAAAAAATGCGTTTGCCTTGAAGTTGCCAGAGGGCTATTCGAAGTCCGACGATTTCGCCCCGTAATAATATGCCGCCCGCATGACGTTTCTATTTTGCGAGGACATTAGACAAACCAGTAAACGTGGCAAAACGCCGCCGAGTCGTCAACGCTACAGCAACCACCTGCTCGATCGCTGTCGAATCGGGCAGAGTTGCGCGCCTGTTACAGCGCAAATTTCCCCTGCCAGCATACGAGAATCCACCCGCATGCCCACCAAGACACGGTATCCGAGATATCATGCCACATCCTCCGGTGAAAGCCGACTGGAGCACGCGATGCGTGTCTTGAATTCTTCAACCCATCATCGTAGATTAGCGGTAAGGTAAAGACCGCAGGGGTTTCCGGCAGAAGACTGGAATTACGCGTTCAAGATGTTTTAGACAAAGACATACGAAAAGGTATCCTAAGCAATGTTAAAGAACTGTATTATTTGGAGCATATCCCTTTCATTAATTGGTGGAACGTCCGTCGCCTTGGCAGACAAGGACGATCTCGCCGCGGTGGAGGAAAAGCTCGAAGCAAGTTGGCAGAAGGTCCAAACTCTGTCCGCAAGGGTTAAGCTGGAAACCAAGGCTCAGCCTTTTCTCGGCTCTATAGACACTGAAACAAAAGGGACACTCTTACACAAGAAGAAGGACGGCAAACAGATGTTTCGCCAAGACCTTTCCACATTACGCAAATCGCCGACAAGCTCGGAAATGTTCGATGAATCGCAACAAATCCTCGCCGATGGAGAATTCATTTACCTTCTTTCCGAGACAGACGGCCTGTACAAAGGCATGAAAAAGCTACAAAAGGGATCGAGTGTCTTTGTCGGTGGCAAAACCGTGCTCGATGAACTCCGCCGGGAGAACAAAGTTCAGCTCGCACCCGACGGCGTGGTCGACGGCCAGGATGTGTATGTTATCGAGGCCATTCCCTATGGCGGAAAAGTGCAACAGATAACATTCTACTCGTTTGACAAGGCAACAGGGTTTCTTCTCAAGCGAGAGGCTGGAGCGCCTGACGGCTCATTTGGAACCGTCTTGACTTTTTCTGACGTAAAAATCAATGTCCCGGTCGACGATTCGAAGTTTGTTTTCGATCCGCCAAAGGGTGTAATTATTCGGGATCGCACGAAAGAGAAACAGTCTTGGCGGGATCGATAGGAGTTGTCGCTTCTCGGAAGCTGCGATCGCAATGCGGATCGCATACGACTGTCATTGACCATATCTCTGTAGCGATTGTGATAGATGATGATTCCAGCCATGTGTGTGTGCAAGAGCTAGATAGTGCCCGGATTGCACATGGAGACGTGATACAAGAGAAACTGTAATCGACTCGTACTTGACAGTTTTCGACAAGGATCGCGTGTTTATTCGGTTTCTCCTGCACTAACTCTTGTGTATGATGATAAGCAAGTGTGGAATTGACAATTCACCCTGTCCCCCATCCGACCACTACTTTAATAAGTTGGCATTTAACAATTCTAGCCATGTTTGTTAGTTGGCGCCAACGTGGTAATAGCTCCGCAAATAGCGGTACGTACAAACCTTTTTTCGAAAACGAGAGGAACACCCATGACACATCCTAATGCAACCCGAATTGGCGCACCAGCCAGCCACTTATCCGGCTGCGTTGTGGCCTTGATTGCCCTGCTGGTTGTCTCCAACTCTGCCTTCGCTCAATGGAATCAATGGGGCGGTGCGAAGCAGGATTTCAAAGCCGATGCAAAGAACCTGGCATCATCCTGGCCCAAGGACGGCCCCAGGGAGGTCTGGTCGCAGGAACTTGGCGATGGTTATTCTTCGATCTTGTTCGATCAAGGCAAACTCTACACGATGTACCGCAACAGTGACAGCAAGGAAGCCGTCATATCGCTCGACGCAAAAACGGGAAAGACCATCTGGGAATTCACCTACGACCACTCTCCACAGCCAAAACATGTTGAACAATTCGGTACTGGCCCGAGATCGACACCATTGATTTCCGGCGACCGAATATACACTATCGGCGTAGCCGGCAAGATGCACTGCCTCAACAAGGAAGACGGAAAGGTTTACTGGTCGCAGGAACTTTGGAAAGACTTTGGAGGCAATCCGCTGCCACATGGCTATTCGTCTTGCCCCATCTCCTACAAGGACACCGTTATTACTCTGGTAGGCGGAAAGGACCAAAGCATCGTTGCATTCAACAAAACTGACGGCAAGGTGGCATGGAAGACTTCGAGCTTTGAAAACAGCTATTCGACTCCCAAGATCATTAATGTCGACGGCGAAGATCAGTTAATTACATTCATGGCAGAGGAAGTTGTTGGGCTCGATCCAAACAACGGCAAACTGAAATGGCAATATTCGCAGAAGAATCAATGGAAACAGAATATCAGCATGCCCGTCCTCGCGGATAACAACACCCTTTTCTTTTCATCCCCCGAGGCCGGAGCGCATGGACTCAAATTGACGAAAAAAGGCGGCAAGACCGTAGTTGAAGAGGTTTGGTCGACGCGAAAAATTCAATTCTACCATGTATCGTCAGTAACTGAAGGCGATCACGTCTTTGGCTCCACCGGCTCCCAAGGTACGTTTTTCCTTGCCGCGGTGAACATGAAAACTGGAAAAATCGCCTGGCGAAAGCGTGGCTTCAGTAAAGCCAACGTACTCGCCGCCGACGGCAAGCTGATCATCC
The DNA here is from genome assembly GCA_029260035.1 of Phycisphaerae bacterium. GTDB lineage: Bacteria > Planctomycetota > Phycisphaerae > UBA1845 > UBA1845 > OFTM303. The sequence continues at coordinate 8,352 of JAJDEA010000083.1, read as the reverse complement.
TGGACGAAGACGGCAACCTGGCACTTGCAAACGCAACAAGCGACAAGTTCGAGCTACTCTCGAAGTTCCAACTGTTTGATGGCGTTTCGTGGACCATTCCGACCGTCTCCGGCAACATGCTCTTCGCCCGCGACAAAAAGAAGATCGTTGCGTTGGACCTGAGCTAAAGCAAACGGCCAATCAAAAACAAACGCTGTACAAATTTTGCTAACTCACTCTTGAAAGAGCCATCAATAATCGATGGCTCTTTTTTTTGCGCATTGCATAGACAACGCCGAGTGAAACATCGATTGTAGCTCCGAAAACTCAATCGCACTTCACGTAGCGTTTCTGTCGGGCGAAGACTCGATCACAATGCGCATTTGGAACGCTTCTATCCGCAAAACACTTCGCCAATCACTGAACAAGCTGTCATTTGATTGTGAAATGATAGACCATTAGCAGAATGATTCGCGCGCAGCGAACTTAACCGCGTCGCTATCAGATATTGAATTGCACAACCATCGAAGGCTGTTATAATCGGATTTTTCACACCTTCCCAAGCGCGGGGGGTTGAAGCTATTCAACTTAAAACCACAGAGTTAAGGAGCACGACATGGCTGACAACAATGGCGATTTTTCTACGGTTTTCGGTGCGGACGCGGTCATCAAGGGCGAGATGACATTTGAAAAAAGCCTTCGGTTGCTCGGCCGATTTGAAGGCGAAATCACCAATGGCGGCGAGTTGGTCGTCTCCGACGGCGCGACGCTACGAGGCGATGTCAAGGTACAATCAGTTCAAATAGACGGACAGGTCAAGGGAAATCTCGACGCAGGCCAGAAAGTCGAACTGAGCGCAACCGCCAGAGTCGAGGGCGACATCCAATCGCCACGTCTCGAAGTCGCGGAGGGAGCCATGCTCATTGGACGCTGCACGGTAGGCGTCGATAACCAAGCCTCAGCAAGCCCATCGGGAGAGAAAGAAGCCAGTGCACCGGCAGAAGCAGTATCGAACAAGGGTCGTGGAAACGGATCCGCAAGAACTACAGCTGCTGACCGACGAGCGGCTTCTTTACGATCGCGATAACGGCGATTCAGGCCGAATTTCGAGGCAGAACGGGCGCCCGATGTTGAGGCGTTCGGCCCGAACGCAATGCGCTCCCAACCTCAGTCGGCAAACGGAGTGGGCTTGACGGTCCCCATGCGTTTTCAGATAATGTTTCGCGAAAGTGCGCAGCGTTCAGCCTCCTCGTTGATCTATGAAACATTTGGTCGTTTCGGCTGGGATTTGCGAACGTCGCTACAGTTTTGGAGCTAGCAAGTCACATGCAAGGTACCGTTAAGTGGTTCAACAACACCAAGGGATTTGGATTCATTACGCCGTCTGATGGAAGTAAGGATATCTTCGTCCATTTCAGTGAAATTGATGGCGGTGGATACAAAACACTTCGCGATGGGGATAGCGTCGAATTCGAAGTCCAGGAAGAAGGAAAAGGACCCAAAGCTACTGGCGTCAAAATCATCGAGTAGGCCTCTCGGATTTCGATGCAGGCACTGAATTCGCTCAGCAAACTACCATCCGCTGTCAACGTTTAATCGCTGGCGGCGGTTTTTTCATGTCACAGGCCAGACACGGGACAAAGCAACGAGCCAACGAGAGACGATTTTTTCCCGCCTCCCTCCTTCAGATTTAAATACGAATTCTCGGCAACAAGAATATCGTTTAGTGCCTTTGCTAAAGGCAGCACGGCGCGCTAAAGTACGATTATGTCATTCAACACGTTGATCTCAACATCAGAATTGCACGAGCACTTGGCCGACGCTAAATGGGCTGTGGTTGATTGTCGCTACTCCCTGGACGACAAGAGAAGAGGATGGCGTGACTACCTTCTTTCGCACATTCCCGGAGCGGTGTACGCTCATTTGAGTGACGACCTCGCTTCTCCCGCAGTCGCAGGCAAGACCGGACGCCATCCACTCCCAACGATTGATTCGCTCACAGCCACATTGGAGAAATGGGGAATTGGCAGTGATACACAAGTCGTAGCATACGACGACGGAAACGGCGCTATCGCCGCCAGGCTTTGGTGGCTGTTGAAGTGGTTAGGCCATGACCAAGTCGCGGTGCTGGATGGGGGCTGGGAAGCTTGGCGCCGCGATCAACTGCCCACAACGCTCGGCAGAGAAACTCGACACGCCGCCACGTTCTCCCCCCAACCATGCCCCCACCTCGCCGTAAATGTCGAAGCAGTGACATCTCGAAGAAATGACCCGGCTTGGCGCGTCGTGGATTCACGGACCAGGGATCGATATCGCGGAGAGTTCGAGCCAATCGACCCCGTTGCAGGGCGCATCCCCGGCGCTATCAACATACCGCACCCCGGCAACATCGGCCCCGACGGAAAGTTCCTCTCGCCAAGCGAACTTCGATCGCAATTCAAGAGTATTCTTGGATCAACGCCAGCAGACCAAACCATCTTCTATTGCGGCTCTGGCGTCACAGCAGCGCACAACATTCTTGCATATGCGCACGCTGGGCTGGGCGAAGCGAGACTCTTTTCCGGGTCATGGAGCGAATGGATTGTCGACCCGCTGCGTCCCGTTGCAACGGGACGATAGAACAGGTTCCTCTTTGCCTGGAGGAACAATTCGGCATACTCCCTCACTCTTATGCCAGCGCATCAGCACCGGCTTGCGCAGCCATGTGATCGTTCTCCACAGTACTCCCCGAAACACCGATCGCACCAATGATCTGTCCCGTCGCGTCTTTTAGTGGAACACCGCCAGGAAACGTGATTAGGCCATCATTGGAATGCTCGATATTGAAGAGCGGGCCAGCAGGCTGTGAGAGATTCCCGATCTCGCCGGTATTCATATCAAAAAACCGGGCAGTCCTGGCTTTCTTGATCGCGATGTCAATCGAGCCTAACCACGCGCCGTCCATGCGCGCAAACGCTTTGAGGTTCGCACCCGCATCGACCACAGCAATGTCCATTCTCGTCTCAATCGCCACTGATTTTTCCATCGCCGCGTTCAAGACCTTCCGGGCCTGCTCAAGCGTAATGTCATTCATAATAGCTCCCTTGTTTTATCGGATTACATGGTCCCAACCGAGGGTACCCGCGCTGCGCATCGCAAGTCAAGTGGTTCGATCGACCCGATAACGACCGCCTTTCGTTCACGAATCTCTACATGGTTAGTAATTTCCCAAGCCGTAAGCCGTCGCTGGCGATATACCAATGAAGGCTAGGCGTCCAATTGAGAGACACCTGGAGAAAGGGAATCGTTTGTCATGCGAAAGCTAGTCATCATCGCCGATTCATCACCCACCGCGCGCGCGCTTCTCAAACAGGAATTTGACGCCGAGCAGTTCGAGACTATTGAAGCCGTTGACGGCGAAGAAGCGATCCGCCTCGCCATCCATCGTAAGCCCACTATTGTAACCGTAAGCCTGATGCTACCGAAAAAAGACGGAATCGAGGTCTGCTCTGCAATCACCTCCAACGCATCGACGTCCAATACGACCGTCATCATGATCACGTCGAGCAACTCAACCATCGAACGGGCAAGAGCGTTCGAAGCTGGTGCGGTACGTTTCCTTTGCAAAGGGTTTCCACGTGGAGGCTTGGCAGAATATGTCTCGGAAATCATCAGCGCCCCGAAGCTGCTCGCTGACTCTCGAATCCTGGTCGTCGACGACAGCAGGTTTATTCGTACTACTATTGCCCACCTATTGGAAGCGGAAGGGGCTGACGTGATACAAGCTGATGACGGAATGCCAGCGTTGCAATCGCTCCAAGAAAACAGCGTAGATGTGATTTTGACGGACTATCATATGCCTGAGATGAACGGCATTGCCTTCGTTCAGGAATTGCGCGGAATCCCAGATCATACATCGACGCCGGTTCTATTCCTCACCGCAGCAGAAGACCGCAACCTCGCGGCTAGAGCGCTGAACGCCGGTGCAAATGACTTCATCCAGAAACCGTTCGAGGGCACGGAGCTTCTCGCACGAATTCGTTCTTTTGCCCGCATGGCACAACTGACGAAGCAGCTTCAACACATGGCTCTGACCGATGAGCTGACTGGACTTCTCAACCGTCGACACGCCATGAACAAACTAGCGGAGCAATTCGCCGCGGCGAAGCGATATGGAAATCCATGCACCTGCATCATGCTCGACATCGACCACTTCAAAAAGTTCAATGACACGCACGGGCACGATGTGGGCGACATTGTTCTCAGGCAAACCGCGGAGATCCTTCAGGCTAACGTTCGATCCACCGACTCGGTATGCCGACTAGGCGGCGAAGAATTCCTTGTCCTCTGCCCGCATGTCGATATGGATGGCGCCATGATCTGCGCAGAAAAGCTGCGATCCTCGGTCGAGCAAGGCCGATTTACGCACGATGGTACGCCTCTGACCGTCACCATGAGCTTAGGGGTCGCTGAATTCGATCGGGAAATGACAGACGAAGACGCCCTTCTCAAAGCCGCCGACGAAGCTCTCTACGCATCCAAAGAGGCGGGCAGAAACCGCGTGACATCTTCATGTCAGATTTCATGTTAGCGATTGTCACCCGCCCACATAACGTGGGCGATGCACTTCCGCAATCTGGACATGAATGGCGTGTTCCCCTCACCGTCACATGATCGCAACGATCAGCCCCAGACTGACCGCACCCAAAATAAGAGTTGATATCAATCCAGCTTGAAAAGCCTTCACGCCAACGCGACCTATGACGCGTAGATTCACTTCCAAGCCAATGGCAGCCATAGCGAGCGTCAGCAGAACTTTTCCCGCTTGGGTCATGAGCTTCGAAAGCGGATAGCTCGACATCTCGTTCGCGCCTCCAGCGGAAAAAATGTCAATCAGATGAAAACTAAGCGTCGGCAACAAACCTAACGTATTCAGTACAGCGAAGATCACAAAACCCCATACGAACCAAGGAACAAGGCGGGCATAGCGAACGGTGAGTCCGCCCGACGAATCTGATTTAGTAGGATGATGCTTTGCGTAGAAGATAGCGAGGATGAAAACCAGCGGAGCCAACATGGTTACGCGAAGGAGCTTGACCAACGTTGCCAATGCCCCTGCTTCGGGGCTAAATGCGAAACCAGCGGCAACAACCTGCGGTACGGCATGAATCGACGTGCCAGTCCATACCCCAAATGCTTCGTCTCCAATGTGCAGCATGTTTCCGATGATCGGCCAAGCCAGCATAGCAAGCAAACCAAAGAGATTCACGGTTCCTATCGACAAAACAAGATCGTCTTCCTCGGCGTCAACCAATGGAGCGACCGCAACAATCGCACTATTGCCACATATTCCCGTTCCCGTCCCAAGCAGTAATGCGGTCTTCCAACTAAGGCCCAACATTCGACTGACGTAATACCCTGCCAACATAGCGACAGCAATACATACGAGGGTGATAAACAGCGCGCGTATTCCAACGTCAGCGATACTAGCAAGATTCAGGCCAGCCCCAGTCAGGACAATCGCAACTGGAATGATCTTCTTAACGATATGCTTACACCCGGCAAAAATCGATGCCGGCAGCGAGAACACATTGCGAACCAATAAGCCGACAAGAATAGCAATGATCGTGGCACTGATGGGATGTTTCATGCCGGCTGGACCCGGAACACTAAATGGCGCAGCTGGAACAAAATGAATCAGATAGGCCAGTGCAGCCACGATTCCCGCAACCGCATATCCCGGTTTGAGCAGCGCGCGGCGCACGGCAGCCGCATCCGGCGGCGCTTTCACGGCTACGACGGGATCGTACACACCTTCCATCGAACCAAGCGATGAAAACGACTCCGCACTCATCGTAGTTTGCGCTCCCACGATGGAGCCGATGCGAGTCTCCGTACCCGGTCGAAATGTAAAACCCGGTGTGCCAGACGTCATTCAATCAAATCCCACTGCCTAACGCGTGCTCCAAAACCATCGGACGATATTCGCCAATCGTCGGCTCAGTCAGTGAATAGGTATCCATTCGCAGCAACGGCGGCGAGTAGACATGCAGCGTTACGAGATCTTCATTCGGCCTCTGCAAATTGGAAATCTGATGAACGAAGGCGTCTTGCGATGCGTTCACCAAACCCTCCGGATAGTCCGTCGAAGAAACAGGTTTCATCAGTCGGCTGGGTGTTGGTGCAAACAATGTCTCAGTGGCAATACCTTCTATAATGCGAAAACCACATGTCGAACCCGCATGGTTGTGAATGGGGCTTCGCTGCCCACTTCGCCAACAAAGAACGAGAAGATGGTAGAAAGGGCCCTCGCATATGAGATTCCGCAGATATCGATCCTCGGAAAAACGAACGTAGCTGTGTAAGTCCTCGGCACAAACATCTAAATCGGACAACCTTTCCTTCAACTCTTCGGCAGGAGCGCGAGCGGAAAGTCGATTAAGATAATCGGTAAGAGACGCAAGCGGGGCACTTAACACTTTCGATTTCATCACCAACATCCTTCATACAAGATTCGCCAATCCGAAAAATTTCCCGAACACCAAGAGTAAGGGAAATGCTCCGCCGCGTACCGGCGTCGGTTTCGCAGGCAGCACAAAGTACTCACTTCGGGATATCGTCACATTCTAACGTATTTGTCAAGGGAGCGGATTCATTCAACTCGCAACACTTGTGAGTTTTGAAGCCCGTCCGAAATAGGAACCGCATTTCGTAACGTCCCGCTAAACCCTCAATCCGCGCCACGCTGGCAAGAGGAATGAGAACTTCGGCGAACCCTTGGAAAGACCTAGTCAACTACAGTGTCCGAGTGCTTTTTCTTGGCGTAATGGTCGGCACAGGTCTACGGCGGAGAAAACACTGCCAATTGTACGGAGCGCGGCTCGGACACTTGTCGATTGGTGGGATCGGGCGCTCCAAAGTCGAATGCGTCGCCGAATTGAACTACTTTTTCCGACAAGAGCCCGGAAAGAACCGTTGCAATAAAACGAGCCTGGCGCGCCGAATGGCGCTATCCTCGAATCACCCAGCGAATCATCTCTCCGATCTTCGCACCCTTGCCCTGCATGAGAATGCCAACGCGGAAAATCCGGCCAGCTGCAAAAACAAAAAGAAGCGTTGTCAGGATAGAAAGTGAAATACCCGCCACGGGCTGCCATAGCGGAATTCCCGGCGGAATGGCTTGGCGCATCGGCATGAGCAATGGCGCAGCTGTCGGGATCAGTGACGCCACAACGGCAAAAGTCGCATTCGGCTCTTTGATAATGTTAGGCCAAACAAACATTGGCGCCATGACAATGACCATAATGGGCATCATCATGCTTTGCGATTCCTTCAAATCACTCACGGCAGCGCCGACCGCGATGAACATGGACCCGAACATCAGAACAGCCAGTGCCTGAAATACCACAAACCACCAAACGAGATCGGTCGGGAAGAAATCGCCAAACCCCGTCTGATTAAGCCCTATGAAAGCTCCAACCAGATATACGGTGGAAATCGTAAGCGACACACCTACGACACCGATCAGTTTACCCAGCATAAGTCGAAACGGACTGACCGACCCAAGGAGCACTTCGGCAATCCGCTGCATTTTCTCCTCTAGCACGCTGTTGACGAGCGGGCTTGCGCCAACCATCACCACCATCAACATCAACATCATAATGCCCATGGGAAGGAAGAAATTGGCGATTCGGTTAGTCTTCTCAGCCTCCTTAACGTTGCCTTCTTCGTCCACGGACACCAATCCCAGATTCTCCAGCGGAACGCGCATGGTGGCTTCGTTCACGATGGCTGCATCCAGCTTCGCATCCGCAAACCGAATGCGCTGAATCTCCGCGTTGATCGGGCGTGAGGCCCACCGAACGAAATCGTCGTAAGTTGGACTATTCGAATGATATTGAACACGAGACGAGTCCGCGTCCTCGACAGGGTGAATCGAATCCTTACCAATGATAATGAATGCGAGCAATTCACCTTCGCGAACTCGGTCGGACAGTTCGAGTGCAACATTGCCGGCATTTTCCGATGATAAGTCGACTTGCTCGATTACAAACTTGGGCTTGACCTGCTTCTCGTTCCCCTCGCTGTCGACTTCAAAAATGTCCTCCTTGTTTCGCCGATTCGCTGCATCGAAGACCGCACCAAAGAGCCGACCCGTATGATCTGCAATAGCCACGCGCCTGCTCGATGTATCCACCTTGTCTTCCAGAAGCTTCGAAACAACCACTGTCCCGGACATCATAATCGGCATCGCGACCAGTGACACAATGAAGGCCTTGGTCTTGACCGCCGCAACGTATTCTCGAACAGCGATTACCATCGTCTTACGCATGGGCTAGCTCCTGCTGCTGAGATTCTGAATCGGTATCAGTCGCCGCCTCAGGGCCAGCTATT
>JAJDEA010000082.1 GCA_029260035.1 Phycisphaerae bacterium | reverse complement strand
CGTTCCCAGGCCGTTGGCAACTGCAATGGAAGTCGCATCGATCGTCGCGAGATTCCTGCCGGGGAACATCTGAGCGTAGTGCTTGGGTGCCTCGGGAGTGTTGAGAACAAGCCAGCCCGATTCGCTTAGCCCCTTGAGTACATGCTCGGCAATAAGCGTGCGATCCAGGACAATGACATGGTCCGGTGTGCGTACCTGATTGTGATTTGTGATCTCTTCGTCATCGATCCGGACAAACGCTTGCAAGGGCGCTCCAGAGCGTTCTGCCGCATAGACACCGAATGCCTGGACTTGCTTACCACGCAGAAAAAACGTCGTAGCGATTAACTTGGCCAGCGTGACTCCGCCTTGGCCGCCGCGCCCGAAAATCGTAATCTCAATCAATGTTTCACCTCAATAAATCGAAGACTACGGAAAGGCTGGTGAAAGCCGCCGAATTCACATCAATTGTCGTAACCGGTCTCGGCATGGCTGACGAATCCTGCATCGCGCCAGATCAGGCGAAATGCCTGGTCTGGCTTGGCATAGAAGCAGATTCGGCGAAGCAACCACACGAACTTGGGCAAATGTGAGGGCGAGAGAGTGCCGCCACTGCCCGCCAACTATTGAACTCCGCCCCTTTGTTGCATAGCAATTTGCGTTCCAAGGACGCTGATATCACGGGATTTGAATTCCTGCGTGTGATTATTCCGCTTATGTGACGTTTCGAATAGTTGGAGTAGTGCTTGTGATTTTATGGTATTTTCTATTTCCTGAAATGCGATCTGAGTCAATCTTGAAGGTGTCAATTCGAGGGCCTACATGCTATCAGGCCTCATGTCTTGATGAGGGCAGCAGTAGGGCGTTGCCATTGCATGCATTCATATTTAGGGGCAACTGGAACACCGATACAGTCAAGATTTGGCGGCTGGCGTATCCTCGGGGTTACCGCTGCAAACGCTGGTGATCTTCTGGTGTGTCAATGTCCTGAATAACGCCCTCGTCTTCGCATGGGACAAAGTCTACGAGATGGGGAAAATCTTCCGGAAGAACATTGAGCCCGCCGCGAAGTTGATCGACCGTGCGTCGCATCGAAAAGGGAAATATCATGGGATGTCCGCGTTTTCCGTCATGCGATGCGATCACGATTCGATCGTTGTGTTCTTGAAAATAAGCGATGCATTTTCGGCAGGTTTCAGTTAAGAGTCTCGGCATATCAGCAGGTACGACCAAAACACCATCGGTAGGTGATGGCTCGCATCTCGCCGTATCATAGATATGTTCCGTGATTACCCTCAGTCCCATTCGGATTGAATCGATCATCTCCGAATGAGCAGCATCATTCATAGCGACCAAGACTCGGTTATCAGGTGGCAGGTCGAGTGCTTGAATCAAAGTGGATCGCGTCACCACGACGACCGTAGCTGGATTCGCCTTGAGTAAGGTCCTTACGACGTGAGATGTCATCGTCGTGACGTTTATGGGGAGTGTTTGTTTGGGACGCCGCATCCTTCGACTGAGTCCCGCTGCGGGGACGATCCCCCAAACCTTGATGGGCTTGGTGGTAATTCTGTCTGTTGATGCAGTCAAGCGTCTGACCTCGCTTCGCGAGCGGTTCCTTCGGCGAGATGAGTCTGGTGGGAACGGCGGACTGATACTAACTGTGCTGCTATGCTCAGCGCGATTTCCTCTGTCGTGACTGAACCGATGTTCAGGCCGATTGGTGCGTGGACCCTGGCTAGGTTCTCCGGGGCAACGCCTGTTTGATGCAGATCGTCAAAGACAACGTCAATCTTACGCTGGCTGCCAATCATCCCTATGTACCGAGCGGGCGAATCAACCACGGCGGCGAGCGCCTGTTCGTCGTGCTTATGGCCTCGTGTTACGATTACAATGTATGTGTCGGCGGTGATCTCGATGCCATTGACTGTCTTGGCGATGTCGCCCACCAACGTTTTGATTGGCGTGGGGAAACGTGCTGAATTTGCAAAGGACACTCGATCGTCGATGACGGTGATTTCAAATCCAAGAGGTTGAACCATCTGAGCGAGGATTCGACTGATATGGCCCGCGCCAACAATGACAAGTTTAGGCATCGCTTCCATGTGTACGATGTACTCGAAACCGCTGCCATCCACTGATGGTACTTCCCTCGTGCGAGAGGAAAGTTTGAATGAAGCGCCCTCTCCTTTGTTCAACGCGGCCAGAATTTTTTGGAATGTGTCGAGATCGTCGGAGGGATCGGCGATCATGAATCCGACGTCCAACCGACCGCCGCAAATCATGCCATCGTCCTTGCCAAAATCATGGTCCAACTCGATGGAATGGATTTCGCAAGGGTGTGTTTTTCCTTGCGATGTCATCGAATGAGTGCTATCCGGCAAGGTTTGGGCACTGAGCAATTCAAATGCTTTTATTCGGATTTCATCTTCGGCGCATCCGCCCCCCAGCGTTCCGGTCATTTTGCCAGCTTGATCCACGCAGACAAACGTTCCCGCTGGTTGCGGCGTAGACCCCCTGGTAGCTACGATCGCGCATACTGCGATTGGTCGATGTTGCTCAAGTTCTGCCACAATCTTGTCCACGGCATGCATCGCTGTCATGGCTCTATTATAACGCGACTTAGTGCGAAACGGCCAGATGCCTCGGAACAAGATCCATCTTTACATGGTCGATTTCGGATATTCCCGAATGAATGTCTCGAAACCGCGATACGCAACAAAGTTGAACTTTTTAGGCGCAGAGGTACCTACGAGTAACGCAAGTTTTTGTGCTTTGGAAGGTAGAACATGGGGATCAGCCGATCAACCTGCAAGAGTCCATCGCGCGTCAGTCGTACGCCGCAATCGTCATACGTTAGCCAACCATGTTGTCTAAGATGTTCGATCGGCTGGGCGAAGCGATCAACAATATCAACGCCAAACTTATTGCGAAAATAGGAGGATTCTATGCTGCCGAGTTTCAGTTGTAAGATGAATTCACGAATCATTCGCTCTTCGTCGTTGAGCATATACGCGCGTTCTATGGGGCGCTCACCGCGACGTATGTCCTCGGCATACTTCGCCAGCGATGTCCGATTTTGGAAGTGCATTCCATCAATATATGAAAATGACGCCAACCCCAAGCCCAGCAAATCAGCGCCTCGGTATTGTTCGTCCTGGTATACGAATAGGTGCTTAATTGGATCGCGAACTGAGGCATAGGCGCTTCGTACCGCATAGCCGGCCTCTTCCAGGCGTGCAAAACAAAAGTGTAAACTCTCTCGCTTTCCTGCCCACGATGCGTTGTCCGGCGCGAGTTCGTCCTCCAGCATCGAGCGGTAGAGCGGCGTGTTCAAGGGTATCTCGAGTTGATAGACTGTGACGCTTTCAGGGGCCAATTGAATGGCTCGATCAATGTCACGTTGAGTCGATGCAAAAGAAGCGCCAGGCATTCGAGGTTGAGGTGCTTGTGCCGGAATACCCCGCACATGTGATCGCCTTCGGTGCTGTAATTTTGGGTCTGCAAAGATATCAAAAGCTCTGCGCGTCGACCGCTGCGTGAATTTGTTCTCTGGCCTTCCCCCTCGTTTCATATCCGTGCAAGCCGGTCATTCCGCATGTTTGTCAACAAACGGCTTACGGGTAAAGTTCTTGGCGTTCACCTTGTTCAAAAAAACAGGGCGAACACTGGATGCCCACCCTGTCATGCAAAACCTATGCCATCTTTGCTACGGACTGATCGCAGACTCCAAAGGCGGTGCAGCGCATGGACCTGCCGTAACCGGGTCACAAATCGGACAGCCCGCACCACCCACATCCGGGTGGTCAGTCGGATAAAACTCCCTGCCTGTTCCTGTCGCAAATGCATTGACGGCACGAAGTACATCATTCCCGTTTGTCACCCGATCCGTGATGCTCGACGGGCCTCCATTGATGTCCGTCCAAGCCACATGGGGCTTGGTTGTGGATAGTGCGTTGGTCCCTTGCAGCACGGCGGTAACGTCAAATCCATTCATAGTGCCGTTTGGTGGCTCCCAACTATTTGGCGGAGTTGGTGGCGTCGTTGCGGCATTGCCTCCGACGCTAAACGAGCCTACGATGTCGGACCAGAAACGGCTATTGGTTGGCACCGCGGTCGTAGAAACCATAAGCGGTGCCGAAAGATT
>JAJDEA010000081.1 GCA_029260035.1 Phycisphaerae bacterium | reverse complement strand
CAGGTATGCCACACCGCTACCTCATACCACACGCATGATGGAACCGGACAACCTCACAACGACGGAACCAACTGCACATCATGCCATCCACATAGCAATGGATTCATGCCGACAGGGGGTTCCTCGTGCATCGGCTGTCATAGCTCACCACAGAACAATGGCGACAACATTCCGCCGGGTGGTCGTACAGCCGTAGTTAATGCTGACGGCACTGGCGGGCATCATGCACCAGGCGGTGGTCCGTTGACCGATGGAGATTGCGTGATTTGCCATGAAATGACCCAACACCAACAGGGAACCGTTCGTTTGTGGACTGACCCGAACAACCCCGCGACGCCGCTTCCTCTTACGGGAAATGACGACGAACTAAATCCGTTCTGCGCCAACTGCCACGACCTCTTGACGCACCCTACGATCCATACCACCAACGCAGCTTGGACACCGGCATGTACCGAATGCCACGAGTTACACAGCCAATCCAACGGCAACCTCTCGCTGGTTCGAACCGTCGTTCGCAACAAAACGCTCGGGTTGGACAAACCGGTCGTATTTACCGCAAAGAGCGGCGCAAATAGTTTTAATGACGGCGATCCAACTCAAAACGACGGCATATGTCAAGTATGCCATACGACGACATCTTACCATAAGCAAGATGGTTCGGGCCTTGCGCATAACAATGGCACAGACTGCACCGCATGTCATGAGCATCAATCCGGTTTTCAACCAACGGGCGGCTCCTGCCAGACATGCCACCAAACATCTCAGGGAATTCGGCGACCGGTGATCGGCGAATTCGCACTTGCGAGCCATCATCTGCAGGGAGCATCGTTGGATGACGCAGACTGTACAATTTGTCACGATATGAGCCAACATCAAGCAGGTAACGTTCGACTCAAGAACGTCGATGATCCGACGAATCCAGCAGCAGTGATTGTACTGAATGGAGACCCCTCATCGAACGCGGCAGAAGCGGTGAAACTCGAATCGTTCTGTCTCGCCTGCCATGACAACAACGCCGCCGCTGGTGCAGCACCATTTTCGGATAGTGTCATGCCCACACCGATCGACTCGACACTTTGGACACAAGGCTCGCACCGAATCGGCGCAATGACCTGTTTTGGCGATGGACAGACAACAGGGTGTCATAATACAGGCCACGGCTCGAACAAACGGATGCTGTTAGCGCCGTCCAGTGTAGCGCCAACTCCACCTGCGAACGCCGAGGAGGAGGAAGGATTTTGCTATGCCTGCCACGACGCAAATGGCCCGGCCTCCACGGATATCGAATCGCAGTTTGCACTGGCCACACATCACAACGTGGCCGCCGCCGACCAGGTAGGCGGGTCCAAGGTTGAATGCACAGACTGTCACAACCCCCATACCGTCAGCCCGACCAATCTGCTGACCGACCCCGACACAGGCGGTGTATCGACCACGTCTGGACCGGAATTCTGTCTTGCCTGCCATGACGGCGCGCCTCCGGCTGGTGTTACATTTCCCGCGGGGGCGACGGGGAGCGGATATGATAAATCTGCGTTCGTCGGAACAACACACGCGACTCAGCTCGGCGGCAATACCTGCAGGCATTGCCACGAAGATCATGGCTCGGCGTTCCCCTCAATGCTTAGAGCTCAATATGTCACGAACGATTACAATCCGTACTCGCAGGGGAACGGTGATTACGCAATGTGCTGGACTTGCCACAATGAAAATGCGACGGTCCAGCAATCGAACGCATTTGGAGGACGTCATGACCTCCATGTCGTAAATGAAGGCTCGCCTTGCATCATATGTCACGATGTGCATGGCGGATTCGACGCAGGGGAGGCAGGTCTAATCAACTTAGAATACCCTGTTCAGAATGGCTATGATATCAGCTTTATCGATGGTCGAAATGCCAGCACCGCGTATTCGCCTGGAAGTTGTTATATCGCGTGCCACGGCAAAGATCATACACCGAAGACGTACAATGGCTCGCCGAACCCTGTGGTTGATTGCAGTTTGTGCCATACGCCTTAAGAGTTGCGCGTAGGTACATGAACCCAAATGTGGTTGCGTTGCTCCTGTTGCGTGCTTCGAATAGGACGGTATTGGGTATCTGTGTCAGTGTTCACACTTTGTGAGCGGACACTGGGATCAAAACCAATCGAGCGCGAGATCGGCCGTTCCAACTCGCGACCAGCTCTGATTAGAACATGCTGGGGGAAAACGGATTAGTCAGCAAAGCGCCGTCTTCGGACGGCGCTTTTTTTGCGCCAAAAGCAGCACGGACTGCTTCAAACTCACACCGCCTGACCAAGAAGGCGTGCAAGCTCATCGATAAACGAAGATCGCGGCACAGCGTCGTCAGCTCCTGCATGCTTGGCACGTTCCGCCAGGCCTTGCTGGGCGTGTGAAAAGTAAGCCAAGACCATGCACGTCGGATTCTGCTGTTTGATTTCTTTGATCGTTTACCGGGCGACACAAGCATTGCCAATATAGTAACATCTAACGATTGGGGTGAATTCAGATATTGCTTAACGCAACTGAATATTGTTTATGAGCCTAAGTTTGGCTGCGACATCGCAGATCTAGACTGCGACCTGGACGTCGATCTGCGAGACAAGGCGCCTTTCCAGAATTAACGTCATCGCGATTACCATCCAGACTTGATAGAAAGTGACACAACCCAGATAGTTTTCCTGCACGCCTTTGGAAGAGCCTCTTAGAACAAAGAAAATCAAGCTCTTTCTTGCTAATTGTGGGATTATTCCAAGTCCCGGTGGTCCACCTCCGAGTAATTGATCTATCGCTAAGTCGTTTCACTACAAGCC
The DNA here is from genome assembly GCA_029260035.1 of Phycisphaerae bacterium. Taxonomy (GTDB): domain Bacteria; phylum Planctomycetota; class Phycisphaerae; order UBA1845; family UBA1845; genus OFTM303. Next base: position 373 of record JAJDEA010000081.1, on the reverse strand, counting down.
TTTACGATCACAAGCGATGGGGCCCGCGAAAACAGACTGCGACCGAAAACGTGTGGCATCGTTCTTGCGACACGTTGTTGCGAAGGCATTCGTTCGCGGTGCGGAGCGAGTCGTCGTCTCCAATCCCGAGATACCTGTTTTGTAAAAACTTGGAGGTGCCACAAATGATCGCTACATGCATGATTGCCGTTGCAACCGTTGCTCTTGGTCAGACGTCGACGTTGACGCCGACTGCAACAATCGTCGGAGTGGATCATCCGGCTCGGCTCGCAGAAGGGCCAGCGGGTGGGTTTTATGTTGCCGACCAGCAAGCAGGTGAGGTTATTCAGATTGACTCACTGGGCGCTGAGGTGGCACGGTTTGCTATTCCTGA
>JAJDEA010000009.1 GCA_029260035.1 Phycisphaerae bacterium | reverse complement strand
CTTCGACTTGAGAATCTTGTTCTCTTCCTTGATGTAAGCGATTACGTCGAGCTGATGCCGGTTGATCCAGCCCGCCAGACATACGAGAAGGAGTTTCCACGCTTGGGATGCATTCATTCGGACTATTCTACACCGAAAACGATCGGCCGTAAGTCGTTGGAACTCGGGCAGTTACGCGCGTTTGAGTTTTTGGACACTACGGGCTCACAACCTTTTTTCCGCATTGTTCTTTTAGGTTGCTATACCTTTTAGGCTCCTATCGTGCGTTCAGTCGTACCAAACCTATATATGTACAGTCGGCCGTCAATGCCCGGCAGGGAAGCAAGTCGCTCTCACCCTATGCATCCCTAAGCTGGTGCCGCACTCCCTAAAAGTGATGGCGAAATATGGCTGCCTGAGCCGCCATGATTTGCACAGTTTATTCGGGAATTTCTTGCACATTGTTCGATGAACCGGTCTGAAAAAACCGAGTCTTGATGCGTTGGCGGCCCTTGTCCGCCGCGGTAATGCACTTTGGACACATCCCGGGCGTAATGGGTTGTTACACAGCCAAGGGTAACGCATCTGCTGGGGCAAGAAGCAACTACACACGGGTCCGATTTCGGTGAGTTTTGCTCATCTCTCTTGCCTACGGAAGAATTGTTTCTCCGCTGGCTGGGTCGGATTTTTTCCTAGCGGCTCGGACATTCGCTAGCGCGGTCGCAATGGCTTTCATAGAATAATGGGATTCGTCAATCATTTGCTCTGCTTCCTTCTGAGCATTCATCAGTACCGCCTCCGCTTCGTCGTATCGTTTCAAATCAGATAGGGTCAGGCCCTTGAGTGCCTTGAGCTTGGCAAGGACTCGGGCTGAATCTGGGAGTTTCTTGTTGCATATATTAATCGCGTGATTTTCGATGATGATTGCCTCCTTCAGCTGGTTTGCAGCGCGAAGCCAACGACTCAAATCAACCTGGCACTCCAAAGTGTGTATATGTTCTTCGCCGAACAACCGCAGCCTCATGTCGCACGCCCGCCTGATGTAGGGCTCTGCTTCCATGATCCGGCCTTCGCCTATCTTGATCGCTCCGATCGTGTTCAGCGATGTCGCGATGTTCGGATGATCGTCTCCGAAACGGCTCTCAAGTATTTGAATCGCACGCTCCAGGAGCGGCACGGCTTCACCCGTGCGGTTCTGGTTCCGCAAGACACGGGCCAGGTTCCCGAGTGTTGCGGCTGCAAAGGGGTGATCGGCCTTCATGCTATTTTCATCAATTTCGATAAGCTCGCGGTAGATCCGTTCCGCCTCTCCCAGTTGGCCGCGTCTGAAGTGCATAAGAGCGAGCAGATTCATTGTGTCGCCGACAGATGGGTGATATGGCCCCAGCGCTTTTCGCTTGAGATCAAGCGCTGTAGTGAGCAGAGGCTCGGCCTCGTTGTACTTGGCCTGCTCTCCTAACACATACCCCAATAGGCTTGCCGTGTCCGCGACCAAGGGATGATTTGAACCATAGACGGTTTTTCTCATTTTCAATGCACGGCGTAGAAACGACTCAGCGCGAATGCAATCATTCGATTCAGCCAACAACATCCCCATGTTGTTGATCGAGTCGGCAGCGCCCAGACCCTCTAATTCCTGCTGTCGAATTTTCAAGGATTCGGCAAGAAGCGTCTCCGCTTCGCCAAATCTACCTCCCATGCGTAAGACTTCGGCTAACTGTTCAAGCGTTTCCGCAAGCACTTCCGGAACACGAGGGTCGGCTGCTCGTATGACCGCCAGAGATTTCCGAATGATCGTTTCCGCCTCGGCTGCGTCTCCCGCCATGAGCAGCAAAGTGCCGAGTTCTCGGCGGCTCACCGCGGTGCGCACCGAATCCCCTCCAATCTCGGCATTTCGTTCGATGGCGTCGCTCAGATGCAACTTCGCCTGGTCGTAGAGTGCCAGGCTTCGATATGTTTTGCCCACGATGAGATTGACGTCGGCGAGAATGTTGGGAGCACCGACAAACTGGGCTTCCAGCCCGACCGATGCAGCGTCCAGCAACTCGCGCACAGTGTAGTCCTTCCCACGGAAAGTCCTGGCGAAAGGATCGGCGGAAACAAGAATAGACTCGAAGAAACCTGCGACGGTAGCCGTTTCCATTGCAGCACTCGCTGCAGCCTGCTCTGCCCGAGTCGCTCGCGCGATGCCCATTGCAGTGGCGGTTATGCCTATGAGCAGAGTTAGAACGACAGCTGTGCAAGCAGTGAGAATGACCTTGTTGCGTTGAACAAACTTGCGAGCGCTGTAGAGCAGGGAATCAGGTTGAGCTGAAACCGGCTTACCTGCAAGAAAACATTCTATGTCTTCACCGAGCTGTTGAACCGACGCGTACCGCAGGTCACGTTCTTTGTGTATCGCCTTAAGGACGATGCGGTCCAGGTCACCTTGCAATTGTTTGGCCAACTGCTTCGGCGAACAGGCACGGACCAACGCAGCGTTTTTTGCCGTAGATGTTTGATCGGAAGATCGGTTTTGCATAATCCCCGACTCCGAATGGACAATAGAAGAAGGCGGCGGCGGATCGAGCTCGCAAATTGCCTTTTGTTGATCGAACTGGGAGTGGCCGCAGTCGCCGTATGGGCCGCGTCCTGTGAGTGATTCGTATAGCACAACGCCTAGGGAGTATGAATCGCTGGCTGTCGTGATCCGCTCTTCCTTGACTTGTTCCGGGCTGGCGTATCGAGGCGTGAAGGCTCGGTCGAGCGTTGTGGTTACAGGTCTCGCCGCATCTTCCCAGGCTTCATCCAGCAATTTGACGATGCCAAAATCCAATAGTTTTGGATGCCCCGATGATGTCACCAGTATGTTGGCGGGCTTGATGTCCTGATGCACGATGAGGTTTTGGTGAGCATATTGCACAGCTTCGCACACGCGTTGGAATAGGCTCAATCGCTCTGAGATAGATAGCTTATGCCGATCACAATATGCGTCAATCGGTTCGCCTTCTACATATTCCATGACCAGGAAGGGGATGCATTCATCTGTCATGCCGCCGTCAATTAGACTCGTAATGTACGGGTGTTCAAGTTGGGCGAGGGTTTGACGTTCCTGTTCAAACCGTTTGAGCCTGCTTGATTGGCGAAAGCCCAAATTGATTAATTTGACAGCTACTCGTTGCTCGAATCCACCTTTTGCCCGCCGACCAAGCCAAACGGCGGCCATGCCTCCGAGTGCGATCGGCTCGATCAGTTCAAACCCTCCGACGCGATCACCGGGCTTACCCAGTAACAATTCGTTTGTTGGACCTTGGTCTGACCAGATCGGTTCCAAGAATCCATCGCGAATTTCGTGATTGATCAAAAGGCGTTCGATTTGCGCGACCAACAGCTCGTCTGAAAGACGCAGCTCGCGAAGATAGTCCTTGCGGGCGTTGCCGCCGAGTCTGAGGGCTTCGTGAAAGCAATCGTCGATTCTTCGCCAGCGGTCGTATGATATTCGAGGTTTAGAGATCATTTATCATGAATCTAAGGCTTCTTGGAGATATGGTCACCATTTCGGGCAAAGTCGGCAAAGAATAGCACTTCAAAGTGCCGCCACTTTGGCCTTTCGTTGTGTTGGCCCGTCTATGTACTCAATTCTGCACGCAGCCAGGCTTTCGCAAATGTCCAATCACGTTCCACAGTACGACGTGTGAGTCCAAGGCAAGACGCCACTTCCTCTATCGTTACTCCACCAAAGAAGCGCAGTTCTACTACCTGGCTCTTGCGTTTGTCGATGGCGGCCAATCGTTTTAGTGATTCATCTAGTGCGATTACATCGCAGGCACAAGCTTCAACGCAAGCCAGTGCTTCATCAAGAGGAACTTTTTGCAGGTTTCCGCCACGCTTTAGGGACCGTCTTGCTCTGGCGTGGTCAACCAGGATGCGACGTATGACATTGGCGACGGCGGCTCTGAAACGATTGCCGTCCATGTCGTGTATGTTGTCTTGATTCACGAGCTTGAGGTACGCTTCATGCACAAGCTCCGTCGTTTGAAGAGAGTAGGCCCGCTGCTCCTTCTTGAGCGACGAAGATGCCATGCGGCGAAGTTCGTTATACATTTGGCGGACAAAATGGCCTGCGGTGTCAACTCTTAAAGGTTTTGCCACGCAGTTGGCTGTGCTTTGATCGAACACTACCCCATCCATCAACACACCCCCTTTGCCGCTCACCCACTTACGGCAATCAAGAAAAACTCATTGTCCATAAATCCTGTTTCCAAAACAAGCGAATAATTCAACAGCTTGCATAAAAAACATCTTGAGCATCCGAAGACGACGATTTCTGACATTTCTCGCCAACAGGCAGCACCAGTCTTCATTGACTTCCATAACGCGGTGGCACATGAAAAAATTTCTTGTGAGCAAAAGTCTTTCGCCACACAGTATGAATTTTTGGCGGATTGCACGTTTGGTCTACGCCAAGGACTGTTGGAGGGGGCCGATATTTGCATGGTGCCTGTGAGTGACAATGGTAAGTCTGGTTGGTTGAATGTGCATTGCTGTTCAGTTAGTTGCTGATTGAGTATTGCACGAACAAACTTGAGGAGATTGATTATGAAGCAACGTATTCGTTCCGGAAAAGCGGTATTCGCGATTGCCGCAGGTCTGGCTGTCGTCTTGGGTGCTACACTGCTCGTTCCGTCTACAAGCGCCGATGGACGCCCGTTTCCACCGGGGCCGCAATGTGGACCAACGTACCAGTGGAGTTGTAGCGGTGTAGGCGGCCCGGATAGGCTCTTCATCGGGACGGTGTGCGAGAAGAATGATTACGAAGCCAAGACGGGCCTTACATGCGTTCCGATCTAGCACGCAAGATAGCATACGAAATCTCAGCCACATGTTGCTCACAATGAGCAATATGTGGCTCAACTTACGGCGATCAAAACATAGGAATGCGCCTTCTTCCTCGTCCTGCATTTAGGCGGGTGTAGCCTTGGGGTTGTCAGTCAAAACCATACAGAGATTTTGTGTACCAAGGTCTTTGCTGACATTGGAGTTCCAAACTTGGAGCCGTGGATTTTGGACGTGTTCGACGTTCATGACACGGGTGAGTTCGATTTTTAAATATGGAGGAATTATTGTGAATCGTAAATTGGGTATTGCACTAAAGATGTTTGCTTTTTCCGCGTTCGCAGCCGTTGTTGTCATCGGGACCAAAGTTGAAGCGAAGGGAAAGCCAGGTGGTGACGACGGATGTCCCCGCCTCATTTTCTGCCCGCTGGTTTACGACCCAGTGATCTGCGACGATGGCAATACATACAGCAATAGCTGTTTTGCTTATGCGGCGTGCGCCACGGGCTGCGAGTCGACCGGCGAAGGCGGGCCTGTTCCATTCTAAATTGCATTGAAGGTCTGTATCGATGCAAAGTCGATGAAAAGTTGCTCGTCCGGCGTGACAGTAATCTGACGGTTCGATGATATTGGGCTATTTGAGAATGTGGGTACTGACCGTGAGGCGTGCGATTGAACAAAACTATTTCGTATGAGATTTTCAAAGGAGAGAAAGGTATGAGAAAGAGCAAGAAATGGTTTACTCTGGGCATTGCAGGTGTTGTTGGTGTAGCGGCAGCTTCTGTTGCTATGGCGTTCGGAAACTCTGGCGATACCGGGTTCTTCCCGCTACCCCCTCAGCCTAATGGTGCTTGCATAACGGGGAATACCTGCCAAGTTATGCCGGGTACATTCTGCCATGTACTGGGTGGTGAATTCCTTGGCCCTGGCACGCAGTGCCCGTAGGGCTGTGCGTTTCAGGATAGATAATTCCCGCGACGGGTCGAGTTGCTGGTTCTTGAAGCCAGGTTGATCCGTCGCGGGTTGCTTATTGCCATAAGCGCAAGGCGGATGTCAATGCTGATATTGTCTGGTCCGGCCCAGTGGAGGCGTTAAGAGTAGGTGAATAAAACGAAGAACCGAAAGACCTGTTTCTCGCCAATAGTAGTTGGAATAGCGTGTTTACGCGGTGCAAAATGAAAGGTCGTAAGGAATGCCCACTTTATTCAATCATGAGTCCCATTGCTTGTTGCGGTTCGCCTTCCTCTTGGCGTGCCTCGTTCTGGCAACTCCCACACTTGGCCAGGACTTTTGTGGGAATGGGGATGGTGAGTCGACGTTGGAGCTATCTCAATTAGTTGCACTGCCATCACCGATAGGATGCACCGTGCCCGATGACGGTGCCGTTGTTGACTTGCTACTCATTTACACCGCAGACGGCCGCGCTTCCGTTGAGACGTTGCTTGGCGATGACATCGCAGTCGTAATGCCTGTTCAGGTCGCCAACGTAAACCAGGTGCTGGCGAATAGCTTGATCGACACACGATGGAATTTGGTGGGACTGAGCCAAACGAGTTATGTAGAGTCGGGCGATATGTACATAGATATGCCTCGACTCAATGATCCCAGTGATGGGTTCATGGACGATGCTCAATATCTCGCCGCGGTTCTCAATGCCGACGTCATCGGATTGATTGTGAAGGATTGTGGTACCGGTCCTTGTGGACTGGGCGGCGCAACCTCATTCATTGTGGCGGGTGATAGAGTTGGAATTATTACGCACGAATCCGGTCATGTGCTGAGCGGAGCACACTGCGCGGCTTACAAATTTCCCACAGGCACGACGAAAATGGACAGTCCGACTGCCAACTGCGCAGGCGGACCCGGGCCGGGGGGCGAAACGCCTCACTATTCAAATCCCGATGTACTGGTTTTGGGAGAACCAACAGGAGATGCAACGCACAACAACGCGCAGCGTATGAACGACGCGTCGTTCGCCACGGCAAACATTCGACCCGCGCGTGACTGCAATTGTAATGGGATTATCGATTCCAAGGACATTTCAAACGGCACAAGTAACGACAACAACGCAAATGGCAGCCCCGATGAATGCGACTGCACGATGGATAGTGATTGCGACGACGGTATTTTTTGCAACGGCATCGAAACCTGCGACCTCGCGACCGAAATATGCATTAGATCTCCATGCCCTGACGATAGAAATCCGTGCACTGTTTGTGTGGAAGCAGTTCAGGATTGTGCCGTGCCGGACGATTCGGTATGTGATGACGGGCTTTTTTGCGATGGACAAGAGACTTGTGGACCTACTTCCTGCCTAAGCGCGCCAGATCCATGCTCTGTGAATGACACCTGTGACGAGGTAAACGATTTATGTATTGCGCCGTTCTGCGGAGATTCGACCTGCGATCCAAATGAAGACTGCGACAACTGCCCATCTGATTGCCTTTCGAGCGGTGCAAGTTGCGGGAATGGCGTTTGCGAAGCGGGCGATGGAGAAGACTGCATATCTTGTAATTCTGATTGTAACGGTAAGCAGGGCGGGAAACCCGCTGACCGTTTCTGTTGCGGAGACGGTGATGGTGTAAATCCTGTTGGTTGTAGCGATCCGAATTGCGGGGGACCGAGCGCTTGTATAGATCAGCCTGCCATGAATTCGTGCTGCGGCGATGGTACTTGCGAGGGGGTGGAAGATGTTGCCAACTGCTTAGTCGATTGTGGTTGTAGTGTTTCGGCAGATTGTGATGATGGGATAGTGTGTACGCTCGACAATTGCCTCGCAGGCATTTGCAATCATCAACCGAGTAACACATTCTGTCCAAGTGATGGCATATTCTGCAACGGTTTCGAGTTCTGCGACGGCAGTATAGGCTGCGCATCAACCGGAGATCCGTGTTCAGGTGGCTTGATCTGCAATGAAGCAACGAATGCATGCGATCCAGAGTGTACGGCCGATGCCAATTGTGATGACGGACAATTTTGTAATGGGTTTGAAACCTGTGTGAGTGGCGGAGCTACATGTTCTCAAGATTCCGATTGCTGTTCCGGAAACTGCAAAGGTAACGGCAGTTGTAAGTAGGCTGACTGCTTGGCCCGCCCGCATTGAAGTCGGTTTCGTAGTGTCCAAGTAGTCAAATGTCGCGATTGATGCACTAGGCTCTGTCGGAAAACTCATTGATTTTGCTTTCTCGGTCCGATGTCATAATGGACCAACTTGATGAAAGGAGTTCATCATGCTTCGACATCGGCTCACGGATGAGCAATGGAACTTGATTTCGGATGTGTTTTCCGAA
>JAJDEA010000080.1 GCA_029260035.1 Phycisphaerae bacterium | reverse complement strand
CTTAAGCGTAACGGGAATGTGCCCATGAGTAGAGTAGGGAGCTGAGCGGCCCCACTGGGCAGACCTCTGGGCACATTCCCGATGCGCTTCAATGTACCAAAGCGCCGTACATAATGCGAGGATCGAATTCGTGGAGTTGCTGCTTCAGGTCCATATCGGCGAATACCGTCCTATTGGCACCCAAGATGCTCGGTTTCCCAGGTTTATGGGTCTCTACGCCTCTCGGGGCTTAATCGGAGTTGATAGGTGAAGTTCCCCATCCGACAGCATGCAAAGCTGGCACCGATCATCGCAGGCCTGCTTAGCCTAGGTATCTACCTATCGACGTTAGCGCCAACAGTGACGAGTGAGGATAGCGGTGAACTCATTGCTGCGGCGTACAGTTTTGGTGTTCCTCACCCACCAGGCTATCCCATCTGGACAATTCTATGTGGCCTCTTCATTCGCATCGTGCCTTTCGGCGAGGTCGCCTGGCGCAGCAACTTGTTCTCCGCCGTAAGCGCCGCGACTGCCATCGGTATTCTCTGTAGCGGACTCATGCTATTACGCATTGGGCACATGATTGCTTTTTCTACATCATTGGTGATCGCATTCGGTGCCGTGTTCTGGTCGCAGAGTGTCATAACGGAAGTGTACACATTGCATGCGCTTTTCTTTGTTCTTTTATTTTGGCTGACACTGAAGTGGTTTGTTTCTAACGAAAGTAAATGGCTTATCATTGCGGCCGTCACCCTCGGCTTGGCGCTTTGCAACCATCATACGATCGGGCTGTCAGGTGTTGGCATCGCAGTTTGGGTACTGGTGCGTAGACCTCAGTTGCTTCGCGCGCATCGCCTTCAGCTGGCGTGCCTTGGGGTGTTTACACTCGGGCTGACACCTTATCTGTACTTGCCCGCTCGCGCAGCCCAAAACCCCTCGATGAACTGGGGAAATCCAGACACATGGGAGACGTTTGTCCGGCACGTAAGCCGGAAACAATACAAATCTCCTGAACCGCCGCCGGTGTTGCCTTGGCGGGAGCGACTGCAGGACGATTCTCGGCAGGCGACGCAAATCGCGCTGTATTGCAAAGAAGAGCAAACACCTTGGTTGCTGGCGATCGGCGCAATAGGCATCGTCGGCATGGCAAGTCAACGGAAGACATTGCTGCTCTTGTTCTTGAGTCTAACGGCAGTGCATACGGCACTCTTCCTGTACCTTCACGGCATTGGACCGAGTCGGCAGGACATCTGGTCCTCGAAGGTGTTTTTCCTACCGCAGTACATGCTCATGGCGCTACCGATCGGCTTAGGCCTGGAGTTTATTACTCGTGTGTTCCGAGATCGAATCCATAACGCGAAGACCAGAAGGTGGCTTGGGAAAGCCGCAATATGCGCCGTTCTACTGCTGCCAACCCTACCGTTACTGCGGCATTGGCCCGACAATAACTTACACAACTATTGGTACGCTAACGATCATGGGCGTAATATTCTTGCATCGACGCTACCCGAGGCCATCATTTTTCCGTCGGGTGATCACAGCACGTTTCCTCTGATCTATTTGACCCAGGTTGAGGGATTGCGGCCTGACGTGACCATTGCGGATAAGTACGGGTACATCGAACCCAAACTGTACCTCGATATGCCAGAGTTTCACGGCCGGCGCCCCCGCTGCCCTGAGGAACGTGATCAGATCGAGGAATGGATTGTACGGCGTGCCAAACGTCCCGTTTTTTACACGGTAAAGCAGAGATCCGTCGTACCGAACGCTTCGCTCGTTCCTGTCGGCGTTGCCTACCATTTGCTGCCAGATTCAAAGCAAATCGATCAGTCCGTGTTTTGGGAACAGATTGCATACCGCAATCTCACGGATGGGCGTACGGCTCCCTTGGATCACGGCGCGGCGAACATTTTGGCGGACTACGAATTCTTTCGAGGCGTGCGGAAACTGGAGTTGGGTTCATCAGACGAGGCCGTCGAGTGTTTTCGTGCAGCTGCGAAGTATGCTGCTGGCATCAAGGAAGTTCATAATAACATCGGCTGCGCGCTGGCAGAATATGGACTGATTGATCAGGCTTACGAGTATTATCAAAGCGCGGCAGCCATGGATTCAGACTATGGTTCAGCGCGATGGAATCTTGCGCGGCTCTATAAGAGTGAACGTCGCTGGAAGGAAGCGGAGCGCGTGTTTCTGGAGCTTGTAGAAAGTACGCCTGATGATTACCGCGTGTTTGGTGAACTCGGCTATCTTGGTGAGCTCAATAGCGTTCCGCCAAATGTGATCGTCGCGCGTTTTCAGGAATCACTCCGACTAAACCCGGCACAGGCCCAGATCATTAAACACCTCGCCGACCATTATTACTCCTCCCACACCGATGAGTCACAAGAGAAACAGGCTGCCCATGGGAAATCGGATCACGATGTAGGTGATCCCACCAAAGTCAGCGACGCCGGGTCCGAATTGTCCATGAACGACTCCGTTGCTCAGGCGCCTTAGAACAAGGAGATCATTTGTGGACATCAGCGTAGTGGTTCCAGTCAACGGTCGCACACAGTACTTACGTCGGTCGATTGTCACAATTCTTCGTCAGCCGTCTCTGCAAGGAAGAATAGAAACAGAAATCCTCGTCGTGGATAATGCCGTTGACAAGCACCTACGCGACCATACAAGACAGGTATGCGCGGAAGCGTTAGCCGAATTCCCGAAGACAATCGTTGACTTCTATTATGTACCCGCACGCATGGGCGACCCAAAGCGCCACAACGGAGGTTACCCGCGCAATGTTGGCATCCGCCTGGCTCGCGCGCCGATTGTCTTTATGGCCGATGCAGACGTTCTTCACGTTACCGACACGGTGTGGGAGCATCACCAAATCCATCTGAAATATCCAAATGCGATGGTCTATGGGTACCTGCGTGATTGCCCGGCTGACGTCGATCTCGATAACAGTTCGTTGCAGTTCGCCTTGAAGGATACGCAGTTCGACCTTCGAATGGCGGCCCACACGAATTGGTTTGGCGCAATGAGTTGCTCCGCACAGCGCGATGACCTCATAAACGCGGGCGGTTTCGACGAGTCCTTTCGATTCGGCTGGTACGAGGACTACGACCTGGCCCGGCGCATGATCAAGCATGGAACAACTGTGGTCCGCGATGACTCGATTCGGTCCTTGCACCAAGATCACCCTCGGTGGTGGCGAGGGCGATATGTTATGAAGGGCTATGCGGGTCTTCTGCAATTGCTTGGAACGAAACAGGCAAACCGCCGTCGAGACTGGGGGCGTATTGCGATTTCACCGGACGTCTTGAGGTCTTCCAAACGCCGAGAGGGCAACGGTATTTGCCAACCTGCCGCGGCGCTGTGTAGCTTATGATCTACGATCATTATGCAAGTGTGGACGATTCCCGAAGGCACTCGATCATTCGTGCGCAAGGGCAACTGTACGCAAAAATGCTAAGGAACATCCCGTTTCGATGTGCTTTTGAAGGCGGTCCTGGTTATGGCGGTTTTGCGCACTACTGCAGGAACGCAGGTGCCGCCTATCAGGCCGTCGAGGAAAATAGCGAACTTGCCACTTACTTGAACGCCCAAGGGTTTAGTGTAAAGACTGGAAACCTCAGAGACTACACGGCCGCTGATCAGTCATACGATCTAATCGTTTACTCACATGTGATCGAACATATTGGTACCGGCAAAGAGGTCTTAGAATTCCTCTCGAAATCACTGCAATGGCTCAAACCGGCCGGACACTTGCTTCTTCTCGTTCCTGACGTCCAGATGTCGCCGCGGCAGTATTTTGCCGACTACACGCATGTTTTTCCTACGACGCGATTCGGCGTACGCAATCTGTGCATGGATCTGGGAACAACGTTGGTGCGCGACGGGTATTATGTTGGACGGTGGCTGCACGGTTGGCGCATGCTGGGCCTGTTCTATCGAGCAGTTCCCTGGCTTGCCTTGCCAACACGCTGGAGACAACAACTCGACTGCCGATTGGCCATCAGTGCTTATTGTCTTGTGCGAAAAGCATAACGGAACAGTTGGCTTTGAATCGAAGAAGGTAGCTTGCTGGAACCGAGCATAGCGGGCGGAGACAGATTTCAATGAGGCGGGCCTATTGGGGATATGCATTCAAGCTTGCTCTCGGGCTGTTTCTGTGCGCCGTATTGGTACGTTCGGTTCATTGGAAGGACCGGGTCGTGGATCAGACGGGCAAAGGAGCCGTCGTTGTTGCCCGCGCGCCGTCCGGCTACTTCGTGAAGTCCGAAGACACCGCACACACTACGTATTTGCATGCCGACTCCGTTCAAACTTACAAGCCGGGTATCCGATCGGTTCTAAGTCGCGTGAACCCGGGTATTTTTGCTTTGGCCGTGTCTGCATATATTGCAGGCATTGTAATAGTTGGCGGACGCTGGCTTCTGTTGCTTCGTTCTCTTGACTCGACAATTCGACTCTCTCAAACGCTTCTCTGGCAGGTTCAGGCCACGGCTATGGAATTGGTTGGACTTGGCCAGATTGGATACGAAGCCGCCCGCGCCACAATCGTCATTAAGAAAACGGGAAAAACCTACAAGTGCCTCGGTATACAAGTGCTTGAGCGTTGTGTCGGGATGTTTGCGCTAGCCCTATTGGTGGCGATTGGTGCGAGAATTAGCGAAGACGTTGTCTCTCGAGCCGGTGCGATCGGCGAAATATCCGTGGTAGCCGCCAATTTGATTCTGATGGGACTTTCTTTGGCTGTGCTTGCCGCAATGATTATGCCGCCGACCTGGCGTTCCCTATTTCAGAAACCGGCTGCTGCCCTGTTGCAACGAAAGGCATTACTATCAGCCGTGAGTCTTTCCATCTTAATTCATGTGGTGACGATCCTGGTTCACTTCCTACTGACCCAAAGCCTAGGGGCAGAATGTGGCATCTCCGTGTTCTTCCTGCTGGTACCGCTTGTCACACTGGCAACCGCCCTACCCATCAGTGTTGCAGGCCTGGGAGTCTTCGAAAGTGCGATGCTTCTCCTAATGCCGACAATCGCCCAGATGACAGTCGAAGAAGTCGTTGCGCTCTGTGTGCTTCACCGCGTCATCTGGTTTTTCCATCGATTCTGCGCAGGAATGGTCTTGTTGGGAACGGCAGGATGGAATCGAAAGAGCGCCGGATCGTTCGTGCCGTCGCGATCGGGTACGCTGCCCCAAAAACCGCGTGATTTCGTGAGTGCCGGTTTGGCAGTTCCGATAGATAAAGGCAATGTGTCGCCTGCCCAGTAAACAAACGATTTTGTGCCCTTTCAATGAGCCTAGAAAGGAACTTAGCCATGCGAGACTATTCGGTTGGCTTCCCCTTCTCCTCCGGACAGTTAGCTTCCACATATTCCCACAGTTTCATCACTAGTCCACCGGCCATTTCGACTTGTCGCAGCTCATCCTTGTGAACCTCCGGATCCAGCGTGTCCACAAATTCGTTGAGTATGCCATCTAGGGCATTCAGCTCTTCTTCTTTGATGTTTAATTCTTGCATTTTGTTTTTGGTCTCCATTTGGAGCGCGCAAAGGAGAATTGCCTATTTAAGGATTATGGTGGCAGGAATGATATCTCGAATCTGCGCGCAACGTCATTTAACGCCCCACTCGTCTTGGCAAAATGATGCTCGAACGGACCGTGCCATTAAGTCGACAAGTTCCCGCGTTAACAACCGCCCTACCTGAAACGTTCCTATCCTCACTCATTGTTCCCATCCAATACTGCACGCATCTGGCTCAGGTTTGATTCGATCTCACAAAGCATCTCTTCTTCCATCTCAAACAACCGCTCAAGACTCAACTCCCGCGTTTTTTCGTCGACCATGCAGAGTCACTCACCTTGCACAACTTATAAGCAATCACCCGATTTGTGCTGTCCGTTTAGATCACTCGTTCTCGGATCTGCTTTTGAATCTTCGTGAGTCCCTGTGCCAGTTCTTGTTGCTCGCCGAGTAGTTCCAAGACCTGTCCGAATTGAAGCTTAAGAGAATCGGTCTCCAGCTTTTGCCGCTGCAAGCGTTCCGAAGTGAGCTTCTCGCGGCGACCGGTATCTTCGAGTTGGTTTTGGATTTCCTCCAGGCTG
>JAJDEA010000079.1 GCA_029260035.1 Phycisphaerae bacterium | reverse complement strand
TGCACTGGAAAAGAAGGCGATAGAACTTGCAGATGGAAAGGGAATGCCTGATCTGGCCGATGCGCTCAAGCGGTTTGCCGCGGGCACGGAGCAGGAAAAACTAGCGCGTAACGGCCAACCTACTGCGGGTGGGTAACGATTGAACTGTCGTTTTCCATTTGAGAAAAGGAATGATTGCAGGGCGCGCGGTGATGTTCTACCGCGCGCCTTTGGTTTGGGTATTGAACCAAACTACTATTGCTCCGTAGATTCGCTCCCTTGTCGCTTTTCGTGCCAATCAACAAGCGGTTTCATGACAGTATCAAGCCACTCTCGCGTAGCCTCTTCAGAATCCAAAGCGCGATACGCTGCTTTTGCAATCTCTCGCCATGGAAATTCTACTTGGGCTTGCAACAGTTTGTAGTCTTCGAGTATTTTAATCATTGCTGGTGCAGGGTTCTCGTCTATTGCATCCAGAACGACATCAATATCATTCGCGTATTCGAAATCGCTCTCGGGAAAACAACATATAAGAAAGCTCCACAATTCCGGAAAAGAATCTTCGAATTTCATTCTGCTACCCCGTAAATTCGCTCCCTTGGCGATCATTAACTCGGCGGAATCTCTTCAGGCAACGGCTTGCGTACAGACTCTAAGCATCTTTTGGAACACGCACCGAATTCCAAATAGTTCTTCCGAGATTGTTCAAGCGAATCCTCATTCGCTCCTCCCGCATAACTTGGATCAGCCAACTGAACGGGATCGTCCTCCCAAAAACAAACATCACATATCAGGTAAGTTCCGTCCAGTGGCTCTTCGAAAGTCAGCATCCCGCAACAAGGGCACGGAAACATCTCATCCGCGTTATTCATCCGATTCCTCGTGCAGCTTCCGAAAACGCAATGTGATCCGAAAGCGTTTACGCCAAGGAGATTGACCTGCTCATTGTTTACTTGCCCTGCTGTCGCCCAGCCGCCTGTGCGAGCATTTTTGGGTCGGTTCCAAGTTTGTTGAGTAATGGGGTCAATACGAGTAGCAAGACACCTACGCCGATTGCGCAGTAAACGACCATGCTATAGACTTCGACATACGACCCATCTTCGCCGCTTGTAAGCCTTGCGATTACTCCGGACAAGACACCTGCGAATGCGTTGGAAAGGAACCAAAGCCCCATCATCAATCCAACGAGTCTTACCGGAGCCATTCTTGTGACAGTCGAAAGCCCAACGGGTGAGAGACACAACTCTCCTGTTGTATGGAGGAAGTAAGCTAGGATTTGCCACCACAACGACGTCATGCTCCCGTTAGCTGCTTCCTTGGCGGCTATAACCATGGCGATAAACCCTGCGCCCAGTTGAATCAACCCGAGTGAAAACTTGAAAGATGCCGACGGGTCTCGATTCGCTCGCCCGAGACGAGTCCAGAGGTATGAAAAAGGAATGGCTAGAATCAGGATGAACATTGGGTTGACCGACTGAAGCCACGAAGTGGGAATCTCCCATCCGAAGATCCTCCGGTCCATGTGTCGATCCGCGAAGAGAGTGAATGAACTTCCCGCCTGCTCGAAGCAAGCCCAAAATGTAACAGAAAAGAAAATGAGAATCGTCAAGACAAAAATGCGCCCACGTTCTTCGGCGGGGCTACGCATCGCTTCAAAGAAGACATAGAGCAGAACGACAGGCCCCAGAATGTACACGCTCATCTCTACAAGGTTGGGATGCTTCAACAGTATGGCCGCGATGGGAAGGAATGCCGCGATGCAAAAATAGATCGTAATGGTCTTTGATCTCGCCACTCCAAGACTTTGGCCGGGGGCCTTTGGATTGGGAGGGAGTCCCGCATTACCTAAGTAGCGTTGGCCCCAAAGGAATACCGAAAGTCCAAAAACCATGCCTACGCCCGCAAGACCAAATCCCCAATGCCAGCCCCAGTCTTTATGTTCTCCCAAGTATCCGCAGGCAAGGGGCGCCGCCCAAGCGCCCAGATTGATCCCCATATAAAAAATCGTAAAGGCGCCATCGCGACGGAGATCGTTTTTTTCGTAAAGAGAGCCGACCAGTGTAGAGATGTTCGGCTTGAAAAAACCGTTGCCCGCGATAATGAGGCTCATCGCGCCGTAAAAGAAAATTGGATCTTCGATGGCCATAATGAAATGGCCAAATGACATCAAAATGCCACCCAGGATAATCGCCTTGCGAGCGCCAAGAACTCGATCAGCGAGCGCGCCGCCTATGATCGGGGTTGCATAAACGAAACCGATGTAAGCGCCATAAGTTCCTTGGGCAAAGTCGTCGGCGTATTGGAGTGCTTTGGTCATATACAGCACAAGCAGTGCACGCATACCGTAATAGCTGAATCGTTCCCACATCTCGGCGAAGAAGAGGACGTATAAACCTTTGGGATGACCGAATAGCTCGTCTTGCGATTTCGACACGGGCGAGTTCTCCGAGTGTGTAGTTTCGACGATGACGCCCGTTTCGGGCTATCATTGACCAATTTGGTATCTACGATGGAACACAGGTTCGTGCCCCCGGCTTTGCGATGAGCATAGCGAAAAGGCTGCCGACATGCCAGCAAGCCATTTGCGAGGTAGTTTTCGACGGGCAAATCGGCGGCGGGGTCATCGTCGGCATGAACATGCTGATAATTATGCTGCGTCTAAGGCGATCCCGTAGGCATGTCATCATACGCATCAGTCGGGGCATCTATGAGGCGTACGGAGCGAATGTAGAGGGTGCGCCGAGGCTGACCTGCATCATCGACCGGCGTTGCCATCAACCGATCTAATGTGGCGTAGGATTCAACGCCGACGAGTTCGGCAAACACGGAATACAGGCCGTCCCAGTCTTTTTGTCTCGTGTTGCTGATGAAGAATTGGCTGCTTGCTGAGTCGGGGTCGTCGCCGAGCAGCGCCATCGATATGCTGCCTTTCTTGTGTGGCCGATCATTGAATTCGGAGGGAATGCGTTTGCCGTCGAGTCGAATCCCGGTGCCATCACCGCGCGAGCATCCCCCCTGTATCAAGTAGCCCGGCTCTAAACGATGAAACGACATGCCATCATAAAAGTGACTCTCAACCAGTTCAACATAATTGGCTACCGTTTGGGGAGCTTCGTCATACAAGAATCGAAGTGTCATGTTTCCGTCATCTGTCGCGATGACGGCTTGTTTGTACGGCGCGACATTGAGAAGAATAGTTGCTCCGGGTGTCGCCCCGCCGTAAGGATGCCAATTGATTCGGTATTTACCCGCGCCCCGCAAAACCGGGTAATATTCTCGCAGATCGACCATCGTACCCACTGAGCTTCGTGGCGCGATCAAGAGAATGGGGGCGGTCTTCGCCCGTCGATAATTAGCCGGCGACTCCCATCGCCTGCCCGAATCCATCTCCAGAGCGACTCCTGATTGGCCTGTGCCGCTAAAAACGTGCGACAATGGCAATCCCATTTCCGCTGGCGGTATCTCCGGTGCGGCGCCGGGCACCTGCAAGGTGATAGGCTCGTTAGAGGTATTCTCAATGGAAAAGATAACCCAGACCGGCTTTCCCGGCGGATTGTGGTACGACATCGTGCGTAGATGCGCCTGTAACCCCGGAATGGGTCGAATCGGCTCTGCTGAAGTGCGTAAGGGAGCCAGCCAGCAAGAGAGTAGGGCTATAGCAAGAATCCTGCGGACTGGCATTATCTGGGTGCAATCCTTACTCAAGAGATCGAGCGTACTCAGGCCAACGTTCCGACGCATTGTCGTGGGAATCGGCCCGTTGTCCAGCAAGAACCGAATAGAATTCCTCTGGGCACATATGCGCTATACCGTCTTCTACCAGCCGTAACGTCTCCGGTTGCAGACGGTTGCGCGATTTGGCAAGGTGTGAGTTATGGGCGGGCCTTGGCTTGATCATCGTCTGGGCATGACGTATTGCAGTCGTTGAGATAGAATGCCAACCATGGCTATCTCCCGAAAAATACGTTTGACGAAGTACGCAAGTTGCGCGGGCTGAGCGGGTAAGCTCCCGATGGGAGCGCTCTCGCAGGTTCTGCGAAGTTTGCCGGCTGTTACCGATGAGAATCTTCTTGTCGGTGCGGATCAATTTGACGATGCGGGTGTGTATAAGCTCGATTCGTCCACAGCATTGGTTCAGACGCTCGATTTCTTCCCGCCGTTGGTTGACGATCCCTACGATTTCGGTCGCATTGCGGCAGCTAACAGCTTGTCCGACGTTTACGCAATGGGTGGCAAGCCGATTACGGTACTCAACATTCTTGGGTTTCCGGATGATAAGCTGCCTTTGGAATTAGCTGGCGAGATTCTGCGGGGCGGAGCTGAGCGTGTCACGGCTGCTGGGGCCGTCGTCGCGGGAGGCCATAGCGTTCGCGATAGTGAAATCAAGTTCGGGCTTTCCGTGACGGGTATCGTTGATCCGAGCCGCATCTATACAAACGGCGGCGCCAAGGAAGGCGACGTGCTTGTTTTATCGAAACCGATTGGCAGTGGTGTACTAACATCAGCCGCTCGTGCGAATAAAATCGAGCAGGATGAGCTTGCGGAAGCGATCGATGTGATGATCGACTTGAATGCAGGCGCTTGCGAGGCCTGTCTTGGAGTCGGAGTTAATGCGGTCACCGATATAACCGGCTTCGGTTTGATCGGACATGCGCATGAAATGGCATCGGCAAGCGGTGTAACAATTGAGATCGACGCGCGCGAGGTTCCATTGTTAGAAAACACTGAGGCCCTAGCCAGAAAGGGTTTGCTTACGCGTGCATACAAATCGAATCTAGAACACATTGGTGATAAGTTTGCCGGTAGCGATGTAGACTCCACGCTGATCCATGTGCTTGCGGACGCGCAAACATCGGGCGGTCTCTTAATCTCAGTTTGTTCCGACAAGGCAGATCAACTTGTTACGGCACTCAAGAATAAGCAAACTCGGTCAGCTTCCATTGTCGGGCGCGTTGCATCTCTGTCGGACCATACGATCAAGGTTCAGTAGGGGCGGCGATTTATTGATGACACAATTTAGGCACCGATCGACATGTTGAATCCCGTAACGTATTTGTGTGAATTGTCGACCGTTCCTTCGGTACCACCTTTCATTTTGCCATGACCAGCATAGATCAAAACGCATTGCGGACGCTCATCGATATCGCCAAGTCGGAAGACCTGGGGACCGGCGATCTGTCCTCCGCGCTATTGGAAAATTCGTCTGAGCAAGTTCGTTTTCGTCTATTGGCGAAGATGCCGGGCGTTTTCGCGGGCGTGCGGGTTGCAGAGCACGTCTTGCATGCATACGACGGATCGCTGGAAATTGATTGGACTTCGGCGGGTTCGGATGGAGCCGTCCTGGACGATAATGAAACGGAACTCGCGACGATCACTGGGCCACTCGGGTCGATTCTTTCTGCTGAACGAGTCTTCCTCAATTTCCTGCAACGCCTTTCCGGCATCGCAACGGTGACGCGAGAGTTTGTCGATGCGGTTGCTGATACAGAGGCGGCGATTCTGGATACGCGTAAGACGACGCCGGGATGGCGCGCTCTGGAGAAATACGCCGTTCGATGTGGTGGTGGCCAGAACCACCGTAGCGGGTTGTTCGATGCGGTATTGATCAAAGATAACCATCTGGCAGGCATTGAACCCGGAAGATTGGCTTCAGCATTATTTGAAATGCTCAATCGCCTGAGTGAAGGTGAGGTAAAGCCCAGCTTCGTCGAAGTGGAAGTCGATTCCTTGCTGCAATTGGGCGAACTGCTCAAAGTCGTAGGGATCGACATAATCCTATTGGATAACTTCTCTGATCGGCAGCTTCGCGAGGCGGTCGCGATGCGCGATAGTTTTGGCTTGAGAGAAAAAGTGCTTCTCGAGGCATCGGGCGGAGTAACGTTAAAGACGGTTCGTGCAATCGCTCTGGCCGGTGTCGATCGTATCTCCGTTGGTGCTATAACCCATTCCGCCCCGGCGTTGGACCTCTCATTGGAGCGAATCCTGTGTTGACCAGTGGTGCTTTCGGCTACCTGGCTGACTATATCCTCTGGTGGCTCCTTTTCTTATCTATCATCATTCACACTTGGTGTTTCTTTAGGTATTTCCCAAAAGAACGCTTTCGTAAGACCGCACTTGTGCTGGGTAACTCGCTGGTTTTGATGTGCCTCTTGGCAACGGTTGCTCTTTTCGCAGAGAGCCGATTGCGTTTTCTGACTGACGAGACGGATTCGTTCGGGACGTCCCTGCCCGCCAAGCGTTGGTTTCGACTATACACAAAGTTCAATTCGTTCGGATGCAGAGATACTGAGTGGACGCTTCAAAAGCCGGAAGGTGTCACGCGTGTTGCATTCGTAGGCGATTCGTTCACCTATGGCTGGGGCATAGAAGAACCAGCGGATCGGTTCTCTGATCGAATACAACGAGAATTTGAAAGCCGGGAGCCTGGGCGATTTGAAGTCCTGAACGTAGCCAAGCCCGGCTGGGGTACAGGCGATCAGATTCAACCTGTCCGTGACATGATCGAGCGGTTTCAGGTTGACGAAATCGTGCTGGCATATGTCCCAAACGATATCGAAAAACTGATTCCGACATCTGAAGAGTTTGATCCGACCGAGCCTCCCACTATGACGTTTTTCAACCCGGACAGCTCCTGTCTGGTTGAGTATCTGTACCGTCGGATCTGGTTGCCGCATATTGCGACGGTGGCTGGTTACCACGATTGGCTTGCCAACGGAATTGCGAATGAAGGTGTACTGCGAGAGCATCAACAACAGCTTCACGCGATCATTGAATTATGCCGTGAACATGACGTTACGCTGCGCGTTGTGATTTTGCCGTTCCTCCGGACGGGCGGTGATAAGTTTCAGGCGAATAGAATACATGCAATGTTGAGGAAGTTCTTTGGCGTTCATTCGGTGGAAGTGCTGGACCTTTTCCCGACGATCTCGCAAATGGATGTTGGTGAATTGGTCGTCAACGCGGGCGACTCTCACCCCAACGAATATGCGAACCAGTTATTCGCAGAGGCAATCTGGGAAGCGTTCTACAAGGAATCCGCGCCTCAAGGGGGCGACTGAGTTGAGTACGCTGGCGATTCCTGCCGATAAAGGAAAGAAGACGGAGTTTGCTCAATTCTGAGTCGTACATGATTCTGCGCAGGGGGCCGGCGAAATACCATGCAAACGACAGCCGAGACAACACATGTAGCGCTTATGCAGCGAGCCATCGAAGTTGCCAGGAAGGGCATCGACAATTCACAAAGCCCGTTCGGTGCTGTGATCGCGAATGCTAAAGGCGAGGTCGTTGCTGTATCGCACAATCGTGTGCGAGCGGATTGTGATTCAACCGCGCACGCAGAGATTACCGCTATCCGCGAAGCGTGTAAGAAACTGGGCACGGTAGCGATGTATGGGCACATCCTTGTTTCGACGTGCGAACCCTGTCCCATGTGTGCCGCAGCGATTCACTGGGCAAGGCTGGATGCTGTTGTCTATGGGGCGAGTATTGCTGACGCGAAAAAGGCCCATTTCAACGAACTGTCTGTCGCAACCAAGGCGCTATTCGATCAAGGGCGAAGCACCGTAGTGGTGCATCCCTTTGTCTTGCGTGATGAATGCAAGGAGTTGTTTGAATTGTGGCAAAACGGGCCGAACCCCAACCCCTACTAGCCCTCGTAGCACCAGCTGGCTACCTTTGGTGTTAATATCTTGACACTTTCTTCCTGAACGTAAGCGACCCCAGTGTCAATACCGACAGGGCCAATACGATCATCCCCCACTCTGAGGCCGCGGGTATAGGGGTGCTCAGGCAAAGCCCCAGGTCCGGTACAGGGCCGGTCTCCGTCCATGCAAGCTCAAAGCTGCTCCAGTCTGAACATGTCATAAATCCGTCACCATCCATGTCGAGGCGTTCACATCCTGGAACGACAGCTGTGCCGACTGTGCCATCTATGCAAGCGACAAACGCAGCCAGGTCGTCGGAATCCACGTCTCCGTCGCGGTCTCCGTCCCCTTGTTCGCTATGGAGGATTGGCCTGTCAAAAGGGAACGTCTCCGCAGCTACCCTTGGATCGGTCAGCCCGCCGCTCAAAAACTCGATCAGGTCTACAACAGCCCCCGGAGGCATAACGATACCGGGAATCAGCGGATCCTGATTGGCCGGAAACTGTATCTGCCCATTGATCCCGAGATAGAAATCGATCACTTGCCCGAGCGTGGAAAGACGGCCGTTGTGCATGAAGTTCGACCGCAGACCCACGTTGCGCAGCCCGGGCACCTTGAAGCGCCCTGCGTCTGCAGGGTTTCCGGTAACGCCTTGACGTCCGTTGTCCTCCGGGATTGGCCTCAATCCGATATTGCGAAACGTGTTGTCGGTAAACAGTGGCGGTGCATGACAAATCCCACAACGAGAACCCGGATTGAGAAAGACATTGAGGCCTTGTTGTTGCTGAGGGGTCATTGTGCCTAGATCGAAGGGGGTCTGATCAGCAATAAGCGTTCGCTCGTAGGTCGCTATTGCAAATGCAATACGCTCGGCCGTAATCGTTGTATCACCGAAGGCAGCTTCAAACAGGTCTGGGTAGGTCGGATCAACTGCGATGGCCCCAGTCATGTCGGGCGGGACGTAAGTGGCTAGTGTTAATGGTGTGGCATTTTCAATCTTCGTAATAACATCTGCCCAAGTTCGATTTTCACGCGCCATTTCAACATCGTTGAGAATTGGGCCGATCGATTGGCTTTCCAATGCCCCGCCAATTGGGATACTCACGAGTCCGGTTTGTGGGTCTACGAATTGAGAAGTTGCACGACCATCCCAAAAGCCGTTTGGCGCCCAAAGCCCGTTGATAACCGTCTGTGCGGATCGTGGTGTTACCTGACGATCGAAGCCGAATAGCGCATCATTTACCGGTACACCGAACTCGTCCCGGCGCTCAACGCCGAAGGAGCCGATAACGTCGTCCGCAGTTCCCGGGTTACCATCCAGTCCGGGATGAACGGCGAGTCGTTGATCCGCTGTTGCTTGGAATGGCTGATGGCAGGTGCCGCAGGCTATTGAGTTGTCGCTGGAGAGTTGCTCCTCCCAAAATAAGATCTTGCCGAGTACCCGCTTGGCCGGCGTGATAGGATTCTGCGGCGGGACTGGGGGCGCGGGGACTTGGGCTGCTACTGAGGCGCTGAGTACGAGCGAAAGGAGTGCAATGAGTTTCAACCTGTTGAGCCAACAAGTTGACTTTTCTATGCTGCGAACTGCGTACGTTGCAATGCAAGTGAATTTCCTGCCTGATGAGCCCTTAGCCGAGTATTACTACACCTCGTCATGGCAACCCTCCATTAACGCTGTTGAAATCGCCTTCCGACGCCGAGCGATCTCCTCGAACGGCCAAGTTCAGAGTTCGGACAAACTTGGGGACGGATTCGCACAACAGCTAAACCGCTATTTGCTATATATCTATTTTTAAGTCGTTATTCTATGCGATTCCCGCGATCCGTTCAAGAAAAAAAGACCTTTCACGGCATAATCATGCCTCAGCGTACATACTATTAAGACGTTCCTGTCGAAACCGCGACTGAACGAAGTTGCCGGCGATTTGTTTTACTGCAAAGCCTATAGTGAATTGCAATTGTGGATTGTGGAGAGATGGCCACTTCAAAGATTGATGTTTGAAGGAGCCGATTTCTGACATGAAGTAGGCATCACGGCGTATCCGAGTCACTCGTATGCGGTTTTTCCTGTCCGCCATTGTCCATCCGTTGGTGACGTGCGCCAATCCAAAGCGATTCGCCAGCTGCGGCGAATGCCAATGCGGGGACAGTCCATTCAAAGAATGCCTGCCAAGCCTGTTCGGTGCCTTGAGGCAGTCGATGCAACCCGACAGAAAGGCCAACGGTGAAAATGATGGCTGGTGGCTCGAGCATGTTGAGTGCGAAGCCGACAAGCATTCGCCAGTCAGACGCTGGCAACTCGTCCTGCTCATTCGCAAAGACGCCCTCTGTCTTGCCACTCAAGACTTTCAAGCCGATTCCAAGCATCACGCCAACTGCGACGATTGCGCAATACGCTGCGGGAGTCCAAAATCCTGCCGCTAACACAATGGCGAGTATGGCGGTGTTGTTGGCAAAGATAATCAAAAAACGTATTAGCCAGGAATGCGAACGCAGCATGGGGGCGACGACGAGCGCAATCCATCCGTCCACCCAACGTACAATCGAAAGTGTTTGGAAGGAACCAACGCCAAGCCCCGCACCCGTTGATGCGATGACAAGGCCGGTACCGACCAACATGCTTGGCCACAATATGCTGAACATTGCTCACTCCGCGCGAACTAGGCCGTCTACCGTCGCGATTATTAGGCGTCACTTGCCGGTGCGACCCAAAGTATAGCATGTTCGATTCTATTGGTGGATCGCGGCAAGGGTGATTTCGATAGAGCAGCGGAGTCGAATTGAAGCGAATAGCGCCGGGGGATAGACTGAAGCCTCGCGAGAGGCTTGAACATATCAGGTAGGATCGCTTGATCGGCGACGGTCTCGGGGTTCAGGCGTGTGGAGTATATTGCGGATGCAAATTAGACAGGTCAAGCGAAGCGACCCGGACTTTGAGTCAGCACTGTATTTCGTCTTGGACGCCGAGCCTCACGAGGACGGTGCAATGGCCGATCAAGTGGCGGATGTCTTGAGGTCAATTGAGACTGGTTCGATATCCGTTGAGTTGTTCCAGGGGGCGTACGAAGGCTCTACGCTCGTTTCAGCGTGTCTGGCGGCCCAATCGCCGGGTGGTGCTGCGTTGGTGTTCCTACCTGCGCGCAATTCCTCAGAACTCTCACAAGAAGCAGCCTACCTGTGCCTGGACGCCGTTTGCCAGTTGGCCTGGAAGGACCAGATTGACCTCCTGGAGGCCCTGACTCCCTTCAATCGGGGATTCGTAGCCGATGTGCTCAACCGGGCGGGATTCCGACAACTGACGACGCTTGTTTATTATTCACGAGGCGTCTCGTCGATCCCCAATCTCGAATCTCCTGAGGATATTGGATGGCTTCCGTTTTCCGTCAGCAACGAGCCGGTGTTTTGCGCTGCGTTGGAAGCGAGCTACGCGCAAAGTCTTGACTGTCCGGAACTTATGGGTCTGCGGGCAACGGAAAACGTGTTGGCAGGGCACCGCGCGAGTGGGGAATTCGATCCGAATCTCTGGTGGGTCGCCATGCGGGGCGGACGGCCCGTCGGAATCATCCTGTTGAATCGGCTGATCGATCAGCCTGCGATGGAGATTGTATACATAGGGGTCGCGCAAGGTTCGAGAGGAACGGGAGTTGCGAACGCGCTGCTAAACCGCGCGCTACACGATTCTCGTTCGGTAGGTGCCAAAGTTGTGACGCTGGCCGTGGATTGTCGCAACGCGCCAGCGCTCCGAATGTACGATCGTTGGGGGTTTCAGGCTACGTTAGAGCGGTTTGCGTGGATCGCCACACGTTGACGAAGTTTCCTCGCATGCGGTTCAAATTCATTCCCGAAAAAGTTTGTCTTCAAGTTTTGAATTAAAGTGGCGCGAGTTTTTCAGTGAATAAAAAAAACTTTCGTTCATAAGTACTTATGCGACGGGAACCGAAGGACGCGCGAAGTGATTGCATGAGAAAAAACATGTTGACGCCTACGAACTAACATGATAATTTACGTCTGTGCGATGAGCGGTACGGAGTAACACGCTGCTGTTGGAGGTCGGACGCAGGTTCGGGTATTTGACGCAATTCAGTTTATGGTGCGGGTTGCATTAGTTTCATTGCATCACCTTTTTGTCTGCAAGAAAATCTAATTCTTTGTATTGTTTCTGGTTCCTAAAAATATGGGAGGGAGCTACTAGTGATCACATGCGCCGACGGTGTAGTTTCGCAACTCGAATCATGTATCGCCGACAAACTAGGCCCACAGCGATTCAATGTTTGGTTCAAAAATGCCATCCGCTTTTCATTCACCGAAGACTATCTTCGCGTGAGCGCGCCCAATCCTTTTATCAGCGCATGGATCGAACGTCATTTTTCAGAGACCATCATCGAAGCAGCCAGGGAAGTGGGCGACCAGGATTACACCCTTAGTTTCGATATCGATCCAGAGCTTGCAAAAGGGCTTGGAAAGAAACAGCCTGATCGGCAAGTTGATTTTGTTGCGAACAATCCCGAGCGACTTGCGCGGATTCAGCGACGGTCTATGGATCTGCCTCAAGCCCGGTCACTCAAAGGGCGATTGGATGATTTCGTTGTAGGACCATCAAATCGTCTCGCACATGCAGCAGCCAAGAGTGTTATTGACAACCCGGGCACAATGTACAATCCGCTTTTTATTCACGGTGGTTGTGGGCTTGGAAAAACACATCTGCTGCACGCCGTTTGCAATGGAATCAGCGAACCCAATCCGAACCTGAGATGGGTTTACGTCTCCGGCGAGGAATTCACCAACGATTATGTTTACGCCATCAAGGCGCATGAAGAGGACGCGTTTCGCAATCGCTATCGTAATGTAGATCTTCTCGTTATCGACGACGTCCACTACTTCGCAAACAAGCGAGCCACGCAGCAGGAATTTCTGAACACATTCAAGGCCATTGACGCAGCCGGAAAGCAAATTGTTCTTGCCTCCGACGCGCACCCGAAACTGATCGGGCATTTTTCTGAATCGCTGGTCAGCCGATTCCTCTCCGGCATGGTCGTTCGCATCGACTCGCCGGATTTCGGCGTTCGGGCGGAAGTTCTTCGTCGTAAAGCGGATCGATTGAAAGTCGACATTCCCGAGCCTGTCATTCTCTATATCGCAGAGCATTTTCGAGCCAACATCCGTGAGTTGGAAGGCGCGCTTTTGAAAGTTGTCGCCCAGGCTCAGGTCATGGGTTCGCCGATGACGCTTTCATTGGCAGAGCGCGCTATCCGTGACCTAGTTCGCCAGACCGCGCCGGTTGTCATGCTCTCCGACATCGAGAGTGTTGTCGCGATTTTCTTCGGCCTAACACCGGCCGATCTCCACACTTCACGAAAATCAAGGACGATAGCATTAGCTCGTGGAATCGCCATGTATCTTGCGAGGAAGCATACGGCGATGAGTTTCCCGGAGATCGGTCGGTTTATGGGCAACAAGAATCACTCGACCGTGATCCTGGCCTGCCGGCGAATCTCCAAACTTCTGCAAAACAATGAACCCGCGCGATGGATGACGCCTACCGGCCAAAAAGAGCAGAACCTTGCGGTCCTCGTCCATGAATTGGAAGAGCAATTCGGCTTGACCGAATCACCTGCAGTGCAGCAAGCGGAAACTGCTCAAGCTGCTGCGCAAGCCGCTCGAATCGAAGCCGCCAAGCAATCCGTACAATCGGAGAAAGCAGCGCAGGCTGCTGAGCAGGCCGTGCGAGCGATCGTATAAGCTGACGGTGGTAGGTAGCTAAGTAATCAAGAAGATGTAGCGGAGTTCGCTTCAATCGAAGCGGGCTCCGCTTTTTCGATCCAACCCCCGCCCACAACGACATCGCCATCATAAAAAACTACTGCCTGGCCAGGCGTGACTGCGCGCTGTGGTTCGTCGAATTCGACTCGCACTCGCCCAGCTTTCAAAGGGTGGATCATCGCGGGGGTCGCCTTGTGCAGGTATCGTATTTTTACAAGCGCACGAAACGGTGAACGACGTTCATTTACGAAAAAGCTCACTTTGTCAGCCAAAAGCGAGCCGCTGAAGAGCCCGTCGACTTCTGCAACGCCTACGGTGTTGTCCACGATGTTTAGCTGAGTGACGTAAATCGGTTTGGGGCCGGATATTCCTAAACCTCGCCGTTGACCGATCGTGTAATTCGCAATTCCGTCATGCTGCCCAAGGACTCGGCCATCGGCGCTGACGACATCGCCCGGTACGAACGCATCGGGCCTACGCTCGCGAACGACGCGGGCGTAGTCGTTGTCCGGAACAAAACAAATCTCGACGGAATCGGGCTTGTCGTGGTTTGGAAGGGCATTTGCGTCGGCAATGGCTCGCACCTCGCTCTTAAGCAAGTCGCCCAACGGAAAAAGCAAGCGGTCGAGAACTTTCGGATCGATTCCAAAAAGCACATACGATTGATCTTTACTCGAATCTCGAGCGCGCATCAGGATATTTTTTCCATTTTCCGATCCGACTCGCGCATAGTGGCCGGTCGCGATGTACTTGGCGCCAACGGCATCTGCGTAATCGCATATTTTTCCAAATTTTAGACGATCGTTGCAAACGACGCAGGGATTTGGGGTTCGCCCACGGGCGTATTCGTCTGCGAAATAGTCGATGATGCGATCAAAGTCTTCCTGGAAATTGAGTGCGTAGAATGGTACGCCGAGCAAGCCGGCGACAAATTTAGCGTCATGTGCATCGCTAGCGCTGCAACACCCCTGTTTCTCTCTGCGCTTTGGCGCTGAATCGGCGTCGCCTGTTGGCTCAGGCGGGTCAACTCCGACGCGCATGAATAGTCCCATCACGTCATAGCCTTGTTCTTGAAGCAAACACGCTGCGACGCTTGAATCCACCCCGCCGCTCATGGCGACGACCACTTTTTCCCTGCAATCAGACATTACCGTGATTCTATTCCACATAGGCCGGATCACCAAGGGAAGTACGGTCGGCTTGGGGCCACGGATCCCTGGTAGGCGAAAAGGTCGATTGTGTTGGGCGTCAACGATACAATATCGCTAGTATGTTGCCGAGACGGACGGACTGGATATGCCACCGGAGTGAATGGCTTTCGGCTTCGTTCAACCAAACGGCAGAAGGAGCAGCAACGTTTGCCTACCGTGAGCGCCACCAAGAAAGACGCCCCCATACGAGCCGCTTCCGTCAAGGCCGACTCGCTCACTCCCGCTATGCGCCAATATGTGGAGCAGAAAAAACGTGTCGGTGATGCGGTTTTGCTTTTCAGGATGGGCGATTTCTACGAGACGTTCTACGAAGATGCAGTACTCTGTTCCGAAGTGCTGGGTATTGCTTTGACGGCTCGCTCCAAGGGCGACCACCCGATCCCGTTGGCCGGTATTCCCTATCACGCGCTCGACGCCTACTTGAAGAAGCTCGTTGATGCGGGGCACAAGGTTGCGATCTCCGAGCAGTTGGAAGATGCGAAACAAGCCAAAGGTGTTGTGAAGCGCGATGTCGTTCGCATTGTGACAGCAGGGACCCTTACTGAAGATACGTTACTCTCCGATAAAGATGCCAATATTCTGGCATCTGTTTTTGCGCAAGGCGACGCGGTTGGGCTTGCATTTGTCGAACTATCAAGCGGCCGATTTGAAGCGATCGATGTTTCCAAAGACAGCATTCTTGATGAGCTGGTGCGCAATCGGCCTGCCGAAGTTGTGATTGATGATGATCGAGGGGGCATCGCGAATAAAATTGTCGAGGAGCTGCGCGTCTTCCAAGACGTGACCGTGACATCTCGGCCATTGCATGAGTTTTCCGCTTACCAGGCTGAGAAGTCGTTGTTGGAGCATTTCGACGTAGCGACGCTTTCGGGTTTCGGCTTTGACGAG
The DNA here is from genome assembly GCA_029260035.1 of Phycisphaerae bacterium. Classification (GTDB taxonomy): domain Bacteria; phylum Planctomycetota; class Phycisphaerae; order UBA1845; family UBA1845; genus OFTM303. Next base: position 60,771 of record JAJDEA010000079.1, on the reverse strand, counting down.
ATGAACGCTTCCCTGTGTGCAGCGGGCTGTTTGATCCAGTACTTACAGGAAACACAGCGAACGTCGCTTGCGCACATCGCATCCATCGCAAGGCGAGCCGTTACGCATTACTTGCAGATCGACCATAGCAGTGGCCGAGCGCTGGAGATCGAGCGAACGCTACGCAGCGGCTCGCGCGAAGGCTCAATGCTCGCGGCTATTGATCGAACGGTGCACCCTCTCGGGTCGCGCACGCTATTGCATTGGATTCGCACTCCGTTGATCGACGTTGCTGAGATCGAACTTCGACAGGAAGCGGTTGGGTTTTTCGTTGAGAACGAGCCGTTGCGATCGCGCATGCACAAGAGTCTTAAGACACTTGCAGACGTTGAGCGCATCGCCAGTCGCGTTGCGTTGGGGCGAGCCGGTCCGCGCGACCTGGCGTCGCTTGGCCGAACGCTTGATCAAATCCCAGCCATGGCTGGCGAGTTGAGGCAAACTTCATCGCGCATGGTGGAAGCGGTTGCTGCTGGGCTTCTCTGTCCAGATGCGCTAATCGCCCTGCTCAAACGTTCGATTCGTGAGGAACCTGCACCCACGCTTCGCGATGGGGGCGTTATTGCAGATGGTTTTAATGAGGAATTGGATAGGCTGCGATCTATCGCGCATGACGGGCAAGCCTGGCTTACCGAATTCCAACGAAAAGAAAGCGAACGCATTGGCGTCTCGACGCTCAAAGTCGGATTTCACCGCGTGTTCGGCTACTACATCGAAGTTTCCAACAGCGCGCAGGTTGACATCCCGCCCGACTACATCCGCAAGCAAACCGTAAAGAATGCGGAGCGATACATTACCGAGGAATTGAAGACACACGAATCTGAAGTGTTGACGGCGTCCGATCGCGCGAACGAACTGGAAAGACAATTGTTCGAGCGTGTGTGTGCGGACGTAGCCAAGAACATTCAGGAACTATTGCGCATCGCGGGCGCGATCGGACGACTGGATTGTTTATGTTGTTTTGCTGAGCTGGCAGTCGATCGTCGATTCGTTCGCCCGGAAATCGTTGATGGGTTGGTCCTCGACATTGACGAAGGTCGCCATGTCGTGCTCGATCAGGCGCTTGGCGATCAGTTTGTCCCGAACGATACCCGGATGCTCGACGAAAGCTCTCGTGTCTTCGTCATCACCGGGCCAAACATGGCAGGTAAGAGTACCTACATTCGGCAGGTCGCGCTCATGACACTGCTTGCGCAAACCGGCTCGTTCGTCCCTGCGCGGCGCATGCAGTTTACGCCGGTGGATCGAATCTTTGCGCGTGTCGGTGCTGCGGACGAATTGATGCGAGGGCAATCGACGTTCATGGTCGAAATGACGGAGGCGGCAAATATACTCCACAATGCGACCGATCGATCGTTGGTCATTATTGATGAGCTTGGAAGAGGAACGAGCACATTCGACGGCTTGTCGCTTGCATGGGCTATTACGGAGCATCTCGCGAATCAAACAAAGTGCCGTTCGTTTGTTGCGACCCATTATCATGAAATGGCTGAACTCGAGTCGCTTCTGAAAGGCGTTCGCAATTACAATGTAGCCGTTCGCGAATCCAGAGTCGTTGAGGATCAGGATGAGGGTATTGTCTTTCTGCATCGGATTGTCGAGGGCGGCGCCAGCAAGAGCTACGGCGTTCACGTCGCGAAGCTCGCGGGAATCCCCAAGCCTGTGATTCGACGAAGCCGAGAAGTGCTGGAAGAGCTTCAGCGAGGCTTCGAGCGCGAGTCTCGCACTCCGCAATTTGCCAAAGAAAAGACCAAAGACGACGCGCAATTAAAGCTCTTCCGCGATCCCGGCGATGAAATCCGTGACGAATTGCGGCTTCTTGACCCTGATAAAATAACTCCGCTGGAAGCGCTGCAAATCATTCAGGCATGGAAGGACCGTCATGGCTCGTAACGGATTACGCACCTACACTCCTTATTCAAAGATCGCCGCTTCGGCGAATCCAAATGCTCGATAGCAATACGACGACAAGTAAGCGGCGCCTAATTCCAAGTGCCTTATTCCTGGCAATATTATTGGGTTACCTTCAAGCTGTGTACGCGTTTCTTGGGCCGGGCGATTTGGATCGAACAGGGGATGTCTATGTCGCTTTTTGGTACGCCGCGTTTCTCTGCCGAACGTTTCTATGGCACGTTGGTCTTGCGTTTGTTGTCATGGGGGCGATTGCACTGGCGCTCAAACGGTCGCGTCTGGCAATTGCGACGCTACCGTTGATAGGCCTGACTTTCTTCCCTCACTTGGATGGCGCCAAAGCTCTGGCAGCCTCTCGTTCAGTAGAGGCGGACAGTTTTCGGCTTATGACGATCAATCTGCGATACGATAACCGACGTTTCCAAGAAGTTCTCCATGTGATTCGTGACGCGTCTCCCGATATGCTCCTGCTTCAAGAGTATACCCATTTCTGGCACGATGCCATGATGAAGTCGCTCTCGGAAACCTATCCGCATTGGGCAGGGCAACCCAAGCTGGATCCGCACGGATCTGCGATTTATTCCAAGATTGCTTTCGCCGAAGAGCCGGTTGGCAACGTCATGATGGGCCCCGGTACGCATCCCGCGAAGCGCATCGTCACAAAGTGCGGTCAAGAGCGATTTGCCATTTACAATGTCCACTTATTGCCTCCGGTGCTTGATACCGTGGTGGAAATGAGACGGCAGTTTGTCTCTTTGCGCGATTTCGTTGCGGGTGACCCGTTACCGATCATCCTCGGCGGTGACTTCAACTATACAGAAGCTAGCCGAATGCATCGACAGATGCTGCGCAACGGACTGGTTGACGCGCAAGAAGCCGTGGGGACTGCATGGCGAGCGACCTGGCCGACAAGGGGTATGTTCAGCATTTTCCCAGGTGTGCGTATCGACCGGTACTATGTGAGTCCGTCCATTTCTATATTGCGATGCAGGTCAGTTGACATTCCAGGCTCTGATCATCGAGGTTTGGTTCTGGATGTTGGTCAGCCGAACTGATCGAGCACTTCGTGAGTTATCGCAGCGAACAGTCACGCGTAGCGGCGGTTGTATTGCTTTGCGAGTGAAAAGTGCGGTCGAACGCCACAGTGGAATAGAGCTTGCTCTAGCCAAACCTGTACGATTCGTGTTAGTCTCGTTGCTTTCTTTCGGCTCGTCCTGCTATTTCAGGGAAGCATTCTATTGAATTTCGGCGCCCACCAGAGCAACTCCGTTTCGCCCGCGAACGGCATTGCGCTGTTTCCTCTTGCAACGATTTTCCTTCTCTTGACGATTACGCTGGCAGTCTACGTTCGCGCGAATCACGTTGGTGAGCAGGACTATTGGCTCGATGAGTTGCACTCGTTATCTGGCTCCGCTGGGTTGCGCAAGGAATTCGAAGAGTTGCCGCACGACGAGATCGTGCAATCCTGGCCCGGGTTCACTTCGCTGCAACATGACAGCAATGGGTCGAAGGTTTGGCATTCGATGCGTGATGACAGTCATCCGCCCGTTTATTTCGTCTTGCTGAACGCCTGGCGTCGCGCATTTGGAGACGAACGCTCGGCAAATCGAATGCTCTCTGTGCTCGCCTCTGTCCTGTCCCTTGCGCCTCTTCTCTTGTGCTTGCGTCGCGACACAAAAGTGTTTGACAAACTCTTCGCGGTTCTCGTGCTGGCGCTGTCTTTTTCGCATGTGACGATGGCTCAACAGCTGCGCCCGTACAGTTTGAGCATTCTGTTCGTAAATCTCAGTTTTGCGTTTTTCATCCTTCTGGGAAGGGCCCGAGGCGCGAAGTCCGCTGGACGTAACGGCCTGCTCGCGGCGCTCTATGTTTCCTCGCTCGTAGGAGCTATGCTTACGCATTACTTCGCAGCGCTCCCACTCGCAGCTCATGCCCTATACGCCATATGCAGGTTTCGTGGAAAAGTATTGGCGACCTGGCTTATGTGTTCGGTCGTCGCCGCGATTGCGTGGTGCGTTATCTGGGGGCCAGCTTTTCTCGATCAATGGGATTTCATCCAATCACAGGATTGGCTTATCGAGCAGCGAGCGGATCATGTCTATCGCAGTCTTTGCCGATTCCTCGACTTGCCGATTCGGCTGCTATTTGTTCACGATCGATTCGCAATCAGCCTGCCTCGGGCTGCGGCTGGCGGGTTGATTCTCGTTGCGCTTCTCGCAGCGATGGCTCGAAAAAAGTCGAATACGTCATTCTTGTTCGCTTGTTGGTATTTGATTCCCGCAGTTGCGTGCCTTGCGATTGACTTAACGACCGACAAGCAATTGCTTTCGCACATTCGGTATACGTCCACTGCCACGGCGGGATTGGTTGGGATGGTGGTTTCCGCTGCAGGCATTTTTTCGTTTCGTTATCGACGAGCGCTGTTGGGATTGGTCGTAGTGGCGATGTTTGCGACGCTACCCATGCCCGCACGCACTCATCCCCAGTCAAACACCGCGGCAAAGTTGATTCAATCCGAGTTTCAGGAAGGCGACCTGCTCGTCTTCGATGCAATTGATTGGCCGAAGTTCTGGGCTTCGCGTCTTTATTACGTTACCGCTTACAACTTGCCCGACGATTTCGGCCCGTTCCTCGTCCTCCGCGAAGCGCCGTCATCGAATACGCTTGAAAAAATCAAGACGTTCAATCGGCTGATCGTCGTATCGCCGCGAATCGACGGCGTGCCGAATCCCGACCCGGATTGGTTTCTGTTTGAGAACAAGACGCAATATATTGACGGCATTGGCTGGGTCTATCTCTTCGTTGGCCCGACGAGGGCGGGAAGTTGATGCGCGGTTTGGGTGACTGCATCAAATGAGAGACCAGTGTTTTGCCCCCCGGTGCGCTGCGCTTGCTGACGCATTTCATGATATTTCGCCAGCTGTTCAAAAAGGCGAAGATGTGTGATCGCGGGGAGTCATAATTCCTGTCGCTGGGGGTCGGCTGGACCTGTTGGAAGCGGGTGGTAGAATAGGGCCTTGGCGTGGTACCCGGTCGAGCTGCTCGAATGGCGCGGGCGGGCTTGCTATTCGTCTCAAGACCGATCGGTTGTAACGGGACGCAAAACCTACTGCATGGTATGGTTCTTGCAGGGCCGATAATACGGTAGTTCGCCGGAACCCGTTTTTTTGCAAAACAGTGTGGATTTTGTTGCAAGACCAAAGAGCGCAGGGGACTGCCTTGGAATTCGTCGGCTTCCAGTCGAGGCGGATTCAGGATCGCTATAGCAGCAAACAGTCAAGTGTAGCGGCGAATCGCTCTATTTTGCGAGCAAAAATGCATACGAACGCTACAGTAGAATAGAGCTTGCTCTAATAGGATTGTTTTTGAGATGAGCCTTTCAGACTCAACGATTATGCCCGGCTTGGATATCGCTGAACCGGCGAGACCAACAACCCAGAAAACCGAAGACGTCCAGCCCAAACCGGTCGGTCGGTTTGCGTCGCTGGTCCATTCGGTTGGCTGCTGGTTTGACAATTCGGCGAAGGAGTACACCGAAGGCGAAAAGGCAGATGTCTATGCGGTGGACTGGGTCCGATTGCTTCCATTTGTCGCGATACACCTCATGTGCTTTGGGGTCATCTGGGTGGGGTGGAGTCCGATCGCCGTGGCTGTCGCTGCCGGCCTGTATGTTTTTCACATGTTTTCGGTTACGGCGTTTTATCATCGATACTTTTCGCATCGCGCATTCAAAACCTCGCGTGTGGCGCAATTCATCTTTGCCGTCATGGGGAGTTCGTGCGTACAACGCGGGCCGATTTGGTGGGCGGCGAGGCATCGACATCACCACCGTCATTCCGATGAGGAAGTCGATGTACATTCGCCCATTCGACATGGCCTGTATTGGAGCCACTTTGGCTGGATCACCTCGAAGGGCGCGTATGGCTTTGACGAGAAAGCCGTACCCGATCTCATGAAGTTTCCGGAACTTCGGTTCCTGAACCGATTCGACAACACCGTGCCATTTATCGAAGCGTGCTTGATCTTCGCTCTCGGCAGTTGGCTTCAGTCACGAGGTTGGGACACCACTGGTGGACAAATGCTCATCTGGGGGTTCTTCATTTCGACAGTTGTTTGCTCCCATGCGACGTATACCATCAACTCATTGACGCACCTTTGGGGCAAGAAGCGTTACAAGAGTAAGGACGAAAGCCGGAACAGCCTGCTGTTGGCACTTCTGACCTTCGGCGAGGGTTGGCACAACAACCACCATTATTATCCCGGTTCGGTGCGTCAGGGGTTCTATTGGTGGGAGATCGACTTGACGTATTATGCGCTTTGGTTGATGTCCAAGGTCGGGATCATTTGGGACCTGAACGCGGTGCCGTCGAAGGTGCGCGACTCTCACCACGTCGATTGACCATCGACTGAAACTGCATTGACAGTGTGAAAAACGCACTTTGGCTCGGTTCCTTGGCAGTGCCTGAGGATCGGTCGAGGCCCGGGTACATACTCATTTCACTTGCCGGAACCGCCGATAATCATTCGGTGCTTTGTACGTCTCTCGTTTATCTAGGTTTGCCAGGTGCTTGTGATGACAACTGCTGTCATGCAAAAATCAAACATCGTTGACCAGGAGAAGGGGGATGCTTTCTACGACAAGCACTACGCCGACGGCGGCTGGGAGTATTCGCGATGGCGAGAGTACCTGTGGCATCGCAAGCATCTTGTGAAGCATTTTCGGATCGCACGCGGGGCGAGAATGTTGGAGATTGCCTGCGGAACCGGCTTCCACACCAACCTTTTCAACAGGATGGGTTTTCACTGCGTTGGTATTGATCGCTCTGAATCTGGTATCGAGTGCGCTAGGAAACGATACCCAAGACGTGCCTTTCACCACTGCGATTTCAGAGATGTCCCATTCCCGGATAATTCATTCGATGTTGTTGTTGCAAGGGGCTTTAGCTTCTACCACTATGACCTGGCAAGTTACGAAGCCCATGAAGCGACCCGTACACTCTTGCGCTACCTCAAGCCCGGCGGCATGTTTGCCATGCTCATCGTGACGGACCTCTCGGGCGCACGCGAAGAGGGTTGTGTCTGGCAAAACACGCTTGACGATTACGAGGCCCATTTCTCCTCATTCGGGATGAAGTGGTCGGTGGATTGGGCGGAGGGAATGGCCATCTGTGGCCTTTTCAAGCCGAATTAATCGCGGGGGAGCCGAAGCAATAAGATTCTTCGTCAGCCGTCATTTCAGACTGTCTAAACACTCTCGAATCAAGCGAAAATCGCAATGCGTACTATTCTCATGCTGACTTGTGAGCGGCTTTGAGCCAACTGATTATTTCCTTATCGACCTCCGACTTGTCAGTAATGCGAACCCGGTGGCTGACCATGCTGTTAAAACTCCCGGATGCCTCTAGACGGCTTGTTGGAGCAGTGTCTTTCAAGTTGATGCCCACATCAACGCGTGTTTTGGTAGAGGGCTGGATGAGCGCAAACTGTTTGTTTCGACGCAAGCTGACGTAGGTCTTCTTCGGCGATATCACAACGTCCGTTCCAAGTTTTTCAACGGCTCCGATCAGCGCGTCGAAGATAGGGCGCAGCTGCGCTTTGCCACCAGCGTATTGCTGATCGATGAGCTGAGTGTCACTTGATGGGCCTCCGCTCTTGGCTTGCAAAGTCTCATGGGCGATCAAGTTAGCATACCCATGCGACATCCCGTGATCAGATTTCAGAAACTTGATAAGCTCGCCGTGCTTCGTGAACTTGCTGCCGTTAGCGATTTTGAGCCACTGAGCCAAGGTCTTGCCTGTCTTTTCTTTCAGGTTTCGAACCATCGCAGCTGCCATTTCTTCCGGTGATTTGCCCATTTCCTAGCCTTTCTTTCAGTTTTCCGCCCGGTGACCAGTGTAATTGTTGCCACGCCGTTTATCCAGTTTTGAACGGAGTCAAGAATCTGAATGGCTGAATAATCGCTGCGTTCGATAGCAACCTTGTTTCGCGCATGTATTCACTATCGGTCGCTACACTTGGTCGTTCGTGGCGATAGAATAGCCCGGTATGAATCCCCTGATCGCGGCTGGCGGATGTCTCGTCCTCTACTTCTTAGGCTATCGCTTCTACGCGCGCTTATTGGCTGGGCGCGTTTTTCGACTGAGTGCTGACAGGAAGACGCCTGCGCACACCGAACGTGATGACATCGACTACATCCCGACGAACCGGTTTGTGCTTTTCGGCCATCATTACGCATCGATAACCGGGCTGGCTCCCATGCTCGGTCCCGCCGTTGCGGTCATATGGGGTTGGCTGCCAGCTATGCTTTGGGTTGTTTTCGGAGCGGTGTTGGTAGGGTGTGTTCACGATTTTAGCGCGCTTGTTTTATCGATGCGGGCCAGGGGTTTGTCGATTGGCAAGGTCGCTGAGGGGGTGATCGGAACGCGGGCGAAAGCACTGTTTCTGGCGCTCATTTTTTTCGGGGTCTCCCTCGCAATGGGCGTTTTCGTGTTCATCATCTCCGTTCTGTTTACGATTGGTGAGGATTTCGACGTCAAGAATCTGGCTGCCGCGACGACGTCATTTCCTTCGGCTGTTCTGCCTTCCGGGTTCTTGATGATCCTAGCGATGGCGATGGGGTACCTGCTCTACAAGCGATGTTTTCCACTCGGCAAGACGACAGTCGTAGGATTCGTCTTGATGCTCGCATCAGTTTGGCTGGGTACGCGGTATCCGACAATGGGAATAGACGTGGAGAGTTGGCCAACGCGAACGGGGTGGACCTGGATACTCCTGGCCTATGCGTTCGTTGCATCTGTCTTGCCCGTGTGGAGTTTGCTGCAGGCGAGAGACTTCCTCAATTCGCTCTTGCTTTACCTTGGCCTGGGTGCAACGTATCTGGGGTTTTTCATATTGGGGCCAACATTCTCGGCTCCCGCTGTTAATCTGCATCCTGAGGGGGCGCCGCCACTTTTCCCATTTGTGTTTATTGTCGTCGCGTGCGGTGCGGCCAGTGGTTTTCACGCACTCGTGTCGTCTGGTACGACAGCAAAACAAATCGCCAAAGAAACAGACGCTCGGTTTGTTGCTTACGGCGGCATGATAGGGGAATCGCTGCTCGGATTGATCGCGGTTCTTGCATGCACCGCTGGATTTGAAAATCCCAGCGAGTGGCACAACGCCTACCGCGATTGGGCTACGATTCAAGCTGGCCTTGCGAGCAAATTGGGCGCGTTCATCGGCGGGAGTAGTCGATTCATCGAAGCACTAGGTGTAGACAAGAGCCTGGCATCTTCGTTTATCGCTGTGGTTGTTGTGTCCTTCGCGCTTACGACGTTGGACTCTGCTACGAGACTGCTTCGCTTCAATGTATCGGAGATCGGTGAATCGATCCGCGTCAAGCTGCTCGGCAACCGCTATGTTGCGACAGCCTTGGCTGTGTCAGCAATTTGTTTCTTCGCGTTCTACAAGATCGACGGGAAATCCGCAGGACTTGCGCTGTGGACATTATTTGGAATTACGAACCAATTACTGGCGGGACTCACCTTGCTGGTGGCGACGTTGTATCTGGTTCAGCGTGGAAGGAATCCTTTTTTTACCGGCGTGCCAGCCGTTTTCATGCTCCTCAGCACGCTCGTTGGGCTTCTGGTGAAGCTCGTCGGTTTTTATCAAGCGAAACAGTATCTCTTGCTTGCGGTTGGTCTCACGCTATTGGTTGTCGGACTTGGTATTGTCGTTGAGGGGATTCGTGCATTCAGAAGGCGTGAGAGTCGGGACGATGACATGATCGTGTTTTCCAAAGCGTCTTAGAGCAAGATTCAACTGCCGGGTGACGGTGGGTACGAAACATAACTTGTTCCGCGCGTCTTGAAGAGGCGGTTCATATCATTGATGATACGAGTTGTCTTGCGACGATTCTTTGTTGCTTCAAAGTTGCCGGTGAGTTTTGGGCGTTTGAAGAAATCAGACCCTGTCGATAACAGCCGAGTTGGTTCGAGCATGGCTGATTCGAGTGATCCATTAAGCTCGCCGTCATTAATGTCGTGGTCGAAGAAAAGCGACCCGGCGCCTTCGAATGTTGCCCCAATCCTTCCTTTGACGATCGCGTAGGTGACAGTGCCGTTGATTTGACTCGATTCGGCGGTCGTCCGGCCGGGTATCGAACGCCAAACGGATCGAAGATGAAGCGTTTGCACGATCTTCTCGTTTGGGTTGTCGTTTGCAGATTCAATTCGACGCAGCACGATGTCGAACTGTCCCTGGTCGTCTACATCGTAATATGCTTCCGGGAAAATCTCCTCAAATCGTTGGTTTTGATCGACCCCCTGGACGTCGTGAATGTGGAAGCGGTTTTCGTGTTTGGTGCATCCAGAGCACACCAAGGAAGAAAACAGCCCGAGAATTAAGAACCTGACGATGGAAACTGGCATTCTCCCTCCTTGTCTGAGCCGAATTGGTCCGTCAACGAGAGCGCATAGTCCTTGAAGCCATGCGATCTGTCAAAAATATTGAAACGGTCGCAGGACTAAGCCCGTTTCGTTGTGGATTGGGGAGGCCAAGATATAATCCGGGCTTGTGTTTGCATGGCCGGTCTCGTCTCATCACTTGGAGATTTTGTGAAGGGCTGGCCAACTGTTCAATATGACTGGGATTTGATAGGTCGGACACTTGATTGAGAATCTTACAATGCCTGCATGGCGCCTTGGGGCGGTTTCCTTTCTGAACGCCAAGCCGCTGACGGCGGGTTTGGACGTTCAGACTGATGTCTCGTTGTTTTATGATGTTCCGGCTCGATTGCCGGCGTTGCTCGATCAGCAGACGGTCGAAGCTGCGCTTGTCCCCGTGATCGACTTGGCGTGCGAGGGGCGAGATTGGCAAATCGTTTCGGATGCGTGCATAGGGTGCGACGGGGAGACGTTCACTGTACGCGTTTTCTCTCGCGTTGCACCGGAGCACATTCAAACACTCCATGTGGACGGCGACTCGCACACATCTGTTGCGCTAGCGCGGATCATTTGGCATGAGGTGTACGGACGTGATTTGAACATACTTCCTGCAAGCCAGGTCGAGAATCTGAACGACTGTGAGGCTGTTCTCTTGATTGGCGACAAAGTGGTGACCAATAGACCTACAGGATTTGAAATTGAGACAGACCTTGGGTCGGCTTGGAAATCTCTGACGTCGCTTCCATTTGTCTTTGCTGTTTGGGCTTCCAATCGGAGCCTGGATGTTTCCGATCTTGCGCCTCGATTGTCAGCCGCTCGCGACCTGGGTGTGAAGACTGCCAGGATGATCGCTGCCGATTTTGGTCCCGGCATGGGCTGGCCCGTTACCTTAGCCACTCGATATCTAACGACACGACTCAAGTTTTTCTTGGGTGACAGGCAGCGGCAAGGACTGGGCATGTTCCTCGACTTGGCGCGCAAACATGACATCGTGACAGTCAATAAGGAGTTGATCTTCGCATGACGATTGCGCCTGCCAACAATTCGGGCAAGCTGGGCAGCAGACGCCTTAGCAATGCTGACGCCTTGAGCATGTATAGAGAGTGTTCAATTCACGAGCTGGGCAAGCAAGCCCACTTGGTGACAACGCGTCTGCACCCAGAGCCATATCGAACCTATGTAGTGGACCGCAATATCAATTACGCGAACTACTGCACGGCCAAGTGTATATTCTGCAATTTCAAGGCTGACCCACCTGGTATGAATTCAGGCAGGAAGGATTTGCCTTCCGGCTATGTGCTGACATTGGACGAAATCGGGCAGAAGATTGAAGAGCTTAAGGCGATCGGTGGAACGCAAGTGCTCATGCAAGGCGGGTTGGTTCCGGCGGAGTTGATTCCGTTTGAGTGGTACCTTGACCTCTTGAGATTCATTAAGAAGAATTTCCCCGGCATCCACATCCATGCTTTCAGTCCGCCGGAGATTCATGCGTTCCAACTGGAATTCGGTATGAGTATTCGGGATATCCTGCTTCGTTTGCAGGAGGCGGGACTTGATACGATTCCCGGCGGCGGGGCGGAAATCCTTGTCGATCGTGTCCGGAAAAAAATCGCACAGGGCAAGACGACAGCTGATGAGTATCTCCATGTGATGAGGGAAGCGCACAAGATCGGCATGAAAACGAGCATTACGATGATGTTCGGCCATGTTGAAACGATCGAAGATCGGATTGAACATCTTTGTCGAATTCGTGATTTGCAGGATGAAACAGGCGGATTCACCGCCTACATAAGCTGGACATTTCAGCCTGGAGATACGCCCTTGGGAAGAGTTGGTCAGTTTGCGCCAGACTACGCCGGGCCTCCGGATGGCGAACACCTTGTTCTTGCGGATGCGAATGAGTATCTGAAAATGACGGCCCTTGCACGCATATATCTGGACAACATTGTGAACATTCAGTCAAGCTGGGTGACTCAGGGTGTCAAGATTGGCCAGCTGGCTCTCTTCTATGGTGCGAATGATATGGGTTCGGTGATGATGGAGGAAAACGTCGTTTCTGCGGCGGGAACAACTTTTCAGCTTACCGAGCAGGAAATCCGCAGCGCGATTGAGGATGCAGGCTGGGCGGCGAAAAAACGTAATTGCTATTACGAAGTTCTTGAATAGTCGTCGGGAAAATCGGGGAATTCAACTCTCGCTTTGCAGAAATAAAGTGTACGGCGACTTTCGTTTCTCAATTTTGAGGGTTGTCCGATTTTTTTGTGGCTTTGTGTCGGCTAATTTTTTACAATCGAACTGCGTGTTTGGGACAGCGAGTCATTTCAACGTTGTTAAGCTGTTCGATAGGTAACTGAGTATGAAGGCGCAGTTGCCGGAGCTGTGCCATCTGGGCGGATCGGTATTGTCGGGTTGTCGATTTTGCGAAGAGTGTTCAACGGGAACTGGTTGAGCAGGGGAGGGGAAGTACCCTGCAGCGGTCAGTTGCGTAGTGCCAGTGAATCGCTGGTAGGCACCAGAGATGGCCCATCTCTTCAAATTGAGACAATTCTCGACAGCGGGCTTTATAAATGAAGCAGCGGGATGCGATGATAGGTCGCGCTCGACAGGACCTCGTGATCCTGAATGAGCACGGCGTTGAGGATGTTTTTCTATGGGAACATACCCTCCGCGTCGCAACAGCTGCCCTCGGGATCGCCAGCGCTTCGGAAATTGAAAACCTATCGCCGGATAACGCCGCAATTCTTGCTGCTTCCCTTTATCATGATGCTGCATGGGCTACTCGCGTGAGCAACGGCGAACAGGCGTTGATCGATGTGTTGGTTCGGCCTTTGGATGCTTCTCATCGGGAGACAAGCGTTCAGATGATGGTAGCCGGGCTGAACGGAATCATTCCGGGAGAGACGGTCAAACTCGCAGCCGACGCCATTCGGCAATTGGATACACGAAATGATGCCACGATTGAGGCGCAGGTCGTAATGGAAGCTGACAACCTTGAGGAATTCGGTTTGACCTCTCTTTGGTCATTCATTCGGAAAGGCGCTGCGGAAGGGAAAGGCGTTCAAGCCCTCATCGATAATTGGGAGCGACGAAAGGAATACCAATTCTGGTCGGCTCGCCTGAGCGACGGTTTTCGGTTCGAGTTTGTGCGGGAATTAGCCAAGAGAAGGCTGAGGGAGTTTGAGGATTTCATCCATACGCTCAACGAACAACACAGGAGTTTGGATGTCGGGCGTGCGTTGGATGCCATGACTGAGTCGGATTCTGCTGGTCGAATTGGCGAACTTAACTGACGGTTTTTTGATTGGAGCATGTAACGACCAGGGCCATGGAAGTCGGTCCAGTTGCAATAACCAATGGCTCGCTCGCGGAAGGTGGTTGAACGGTTTGTGGATCGAACCGCGTGCGGACCACGGAATTTAGCTCTTTTCGATAATGTTCAAGTCCCATGAGTAGGGCAGATAGCTGAGGTTGAATTCGGCCACATCGGCGTCGTGATACTGATCCACATACTTGGCCAGACCTTCCTTGCCGCCAAAATCTTCACTGTACCATTTGAAGATCTTTGATAATTTCAGCTTTCGATTCGCTACATCGATTTGATTTCGATTGGGGTCATTAATAAATCGCTTCATGTTGGCGTCAAGGACCGTATCCAAATCGTCTCCTCGAAAAGCTCTCGAAAGCAATGGCGGGCATGACCGCGCACCGCACACAAGTGCTGCGTGAATTCGCGGATCCTTGAAACGAGGGCGAACAATTTTGTGTTCAACATCGTCTAGCGTGATTGACTTGCCATTCAAGCGTACAAGCTTTTCCTTGAATATTTTGTAACCCCATTCCGATGTCTTGTACCCCTTGCTGAAACGTTTGGCGATCGCGCGAATCATCGTTGCATTGTACATGTTTAAGTAGAAGGCGAGTTGCTCGTTTCGCGACAGCGTGTCCGGGTTGAATTCGGCTAGTTGGTCCAGATAGGAATCGAGGTTCGCCGCATGGCGGTCCCGGATCGCGTAGTAATCGACTAACTCGTTGCGAACTTCCTGTCGAAGAATCTTGTCAAACGCACTGTGGTCAAATGCGACACCGGTCGATGGCGCAGATTCCGCCGGGCATGGGCTGACGGCTCCCCCAAGAACAAGTACCGAAAAAAGGACAACTAGAATGCGTGTCATGGTTCGTTCCAACATGGTTCGTTCAGTAGAACTCATGATGACATCGCTTAATGTCCAAGCCGTCCATTACCTGAGTCGGCTCTGCACGCACATTAGCCAAAACGCTTTTCAGGCTGCGCTAGACATGTAGGGAAGAGGCACACACTAACGTGGTTCTAGATATTGAACGCTGAATAACCCTTCGGAATCGGTCCACGTCTGTTCAACTTTGAGGTTGGCTTTCTCAGCAAGCGCGGCAAATCCGGCTAGCGTGTACTTATAAGAGTACTCCGTGTGGACTCGCTCACCGTCGTTGAACCGCACGTGCGAACCGTTGATACCGACAACTTGGTCGCGCGAACTAACCAGGGCCATTTCAATTCGACCCAGAGATTCGTTGTAGGGCGCTTCGTAGTCAAACTGCTCGATTTGAAAGTCGGCGTCCAGTTCGCGGTTGAGCCGAGCGAGGTAGTTGAGTGCAAACTTGCGCGAGACGTTCTGCGAATCGTCGTAGGCGGCTTCGAGTGTTTCGCGATCTTTCTTCAGGTCCACGCCGATCAACACACCTCCGTCGTCGTCGCACAGCTCGGCAAGGTGATTCAGCACATCGATGGCCACATTGGGTTTGAAGTTTCCAATCGTAGACCCCGGAAAATAACACAACCGCGAGCGTTCTGCATCGTCACACGCGGGCACTTCGTAATCGTCCGTGAAATCTGCGCATACCGGCTTGACTTCGAGCTCCGGAAATTCGCGATCGACGTTCGTTGCGAATCGCGCCAATTGATCTTTGGCTACGTCGACCGGAACGTAACCGACAGGATTGTCCAGGCCGTTCAACAACATGCGGGTTTTTAGGCCGCTCCCGCTGCCCGGCTCAATCACGAGTGCGTCGGGTCCGACCGATTTCGCGATAGCGTCCATGTTGTGGCGAAGTATGCCTTGCTCGGTGCGAGTCAGGTAGTAATCTTCAGTCTCGCAGATTTGCTCGAATAGCTTGGCTCCGTGCTCGTCGTATAAGTATTGGCTTGGCAGCTCTTTCGGGCTTCGAGAGAGGCCATTCAATACGTCGTCCCTCATCGTCTCCGTGCTCGGTGCAAAATCATGCACCGAGAGATCGGTTTGGCTTTTGTGCATCGTCATTGATCCGGTTCAGGTAAGCGCGAACGGCCTTGGTTTACTACGCGCCCGATTTCAGCCGCAATCCCTTAGGCACTATAACACGCTCGGCCACCTCGAACAAACCCTGTACAATTAACGCCAACACAGCCGCAGGCACGGCACCCTGGAGGATTACACCGTAGTCGTTCAGGCGGATTCCGGCGAAAATCGGCTCACCATAGCCTCCAGCGCCGATGAATCCGCCGAGCGTCGCGAAGCCGACGTTCATCACAGTAGCCGTTTTTACCCCCGCCAGGATCATTCTCGACGCGAGCGGCAGCTCGATGCGCCACAGGCGGACCCACGGTGGAAGGCCGAGAGCAACAGCAGATTCATGCAAATGCGGGGAGATTCCGCGCAAACCAGTATAGGTGTTTCGTACGATTGGCAGGAGAGAGTAGAGGAAGAGCGCTACGACCGCCTGTGGATAGCCGAGGTCGTCGGAGAAGTAGCTTATCGGCCGGATCAGAAGCACCAGCAGTGCGATGGAGGGAACCGTCTGAATGATACCCACGACGCCCAAGATCGGCTGTGCGAACCGGGCCTTGCGGGCTGCCACGATGCCAAGCGGTATCGCAATTAACATGGCAGCTGTGAGCGAGACTGCCACCATGTGGAGATGCTCCAGCGTATAGCGAGCGATGTCGCGGACGACGCTCTGTTCTCGAACGCGTGACTGGATTCCGCGCGCCTCCGCGAGGAAATCCGCGGCAACCTGGCTTTCGCTGAGGCCAACGAGCTCGACCCGCGCGTTCATGTTTGTCATTGCCGTGTCGTCGATGGCCGCCTCCAGTGAGTGGAGTGCGGCAACGAGAGCCGGTGCCCGCTGCTCCAGCTCCGCGCGGTAGACAAAAACTGCGTGGTACTCCGGGAAATGATTGCGGTTGTCTTGAAGCCGGCGCAATTGGAGCTTACGAATCTTCGCGTCGGTCGCATAAAGATCGGTGACTTGAATCACACCCTTGTCGAGTGCCTCGTAGGCCAGAGCGTGCTCCAACCCTCGGACGTCCCGGTGTGGCAGTTGATAGCGTTGCGCTAGTGCGCCCCAGCCATCCGCACGCTTCATGAATTCATTGCTGAATCGTAGCGTCAGATCGGGATGTTCACGCAGGTCGCTTATTGTGCGGATGCTGAGCCTGGCTGCAAGCTCCTCTTTCATGCCGATGACATATGTGTTGTTGACGCCGATCGGATCGGTCATCTTGAGACCGTACTCGGCGAGCTTCGTGCGGAGTGCCGCGATGCCGTGAATGCCCTGTCCGGCGAAGATCTCTTCGGTCATTGTGCCGGTGTACTCAGGGTAGATGTCGATCTGGCCCGCCAAAAGCGCCTCCCAAAGCAACCGCGTGCCACCCA
Organism: Phycisphaerae bacterium; assembly: GCA_029260035.1. Lineage (GTDB taxonomy): Bacteria > Planctomycetota > Phycisphaerae > UBA1845 > UBA1845 > OFTM303. The sequence goes on along the minus strand of JAJDEA010000079.1, from coordinate 43,733 downwards.
GCCCATTAACGTGCTCCACTTCAAGTCCTTCGTTATCCGCCAGGTGGGCGACAATCTCCGCAAGGATCAGGGATTCCGTGAACGCCTTCGACCCAGTGCGCATCGAGGGCGATTCGTCGGCAAGGCCCGGCGGCACAAGTGCCAGGCCTACAAGCAGCGGTATGCGACATAGCCAGGTCACTGCGCTGCCTCCTCTGAGACTCCCAGCAGGCCCCGCTGTGCATTGACAAACTCCGTAACAAATGCCTCGGCTGGGGAATTGAGCAGGTCGCCGAATGGGCCGACTTGCACGATCCGGCCCTCGCGCATCAGGACGATCGTATCGCCGAAGAAACCGGCCTCGCCCAGATCGTGGGTAACCATGACGACGGTCTTTCCGAGCGCTCGGTAGATCGTACGAAGCTCCGCCTGAAGGTTGCTGCGGATCATGGGGTCAAGAGCGCCCAGTGGTTCGTCCATCAGCAGCACGTCCGGATCAAGCATCAAGGCTCGCATGAGGCTGACGCGCTGGCGCTGGCCGCCGGAGAGCTGTGCTGGATAGCGATCGAGCCCGTCAGCCGGGAAATGGGTCAGCTCGATCAGTTCGTCAAGTCGAGCAGTGATTCGTTTTGCATCCCATCCAAGATGGCGCGCGACCAGTGCGGCGTTGTCGCGGCCGGTCAGATGGGGGAATAGTCCGCCGTCCTGGATGACGTAGCCCATCTTGCGGCGCAGCTGCATGGCGTTTTCGGGTAACAAGGTCTCGCCTTCGAATTGAACGCTTCCGGCGTCGGGACGAATCAGCCCATTCATCAAACGCAATAGCGTGGACTTTCCACAGCCGCTCGGGCCGATGAGCACGGTGGTCTTTTCCGGCTCGACCACCAGGTCGATTGCGCGCACCGCCTCGGTCGCGTCATATCGTTTCGAGATGCTTCGCAGATCAAACATGAATCGTGAGTAACAGATAGGCCAATCGTGCGATTACTTGCATGGCAAGAACCGCATTCCATTCTCTATGATTCTAACTCCTATACCGATATCAGTCCTTAAGATACACCGATGTCTCCATCATGTTGACCTGCCCCAAACGTGGTGCCAATGTTTATACTAGTCTTTCCTCATCATGACCTGTTCTCGATGGAATTGAAACTGCGACGGGAACTTATGGCAAAACTGATGAAAATCGAGAGCGCCAGACACCTCCGCAGTTGGCGCGCGAAACGGCGCGAAGTGATACACCGTCGTGCGGTCAACCTCGGCAAACCACGCCAGCGCCGGGAGCGTGTTCTACCCTAGAAAAAGCGGCGATATGCAGGACAAACGACGCTGAACAACAAAGCGGGCGAACGGACTCGAACCGTCAACATTCAGCTTGGAAGGCTGATGCTCTACCAATTGAGCTACGCCCGCGTACATGCTCTCTCGCAGACGGCTTATGCACCTCGAACCGACCAGAGGCATAATCCATCTTGAGTCGATTGATACTACCCCAAGAACTCATAATGTGTCCAGTGGTTGCCTTCTGACGCTAGAAAGCGTTGCTGGGCATGGAAGAAATACTGCCTGAAGCTCTTCGAGTTTGAATAGGTCCAGTGCGAACAGGGGCATCTGACGTCAGGGTGGCTAGGCTCGGATCGATATGACATGAGCCTGAATCTTGCCGTCCACAACTCCCGTTCCGAAATGCTTCGCTATGGCAGAGGCCGCTACGCCTGTCGCATGCTCCAATAGTGATGCATCTTGGGCTTCAATCTCGTTGCGAAGTGGCGTTCCTTGGCAGTAAGCAATTGCAGGAATCGATGGGTGTGAGGCCTTGCTTCGTGCTTCCACCGTATCGAAACTCGGCGTTGCCGTAAATCCACCCTTTTTCAAATCGGATGCAATTTCGTCGATATTGGAATACCCATGCGGTGTTCTGGCGAGGAAGCGCGGCGGAGAAGTTGGAAACACATCAGCGAGCGAGTTCGTTACGGTGTCCGCAAACTCGTTTTCCTCAATGTTGTCCCACACGTTAAAGTGGTATTGTCCTCCTCGTTTGAGCACTCGACGTGCCTCAGAGTAAGCCTTCGCGCGATCCGGGAAAAACATAACGGCGAACTGGCATACGACTGCATCAAACGATTCGTCCTCGAAAGGCAGTGCCAGAGCATCGGCTTGTCGCCAAACCACGTTCGGGTCGGCCCGAACCGTAGCCCCATAGTCCAGCATCGGTTGATTAAGGTCTGTTGCAAAGATGGGCACACCTGGTCCCAACTCGTCGACCATCGCCCGAGTGACGACACCCGTTCCGGCAGCAATCTCCAGCACACGCGATACCGATTCCTCGCTCACACGCAGTGCAAGGTGTTGAGCATAAGGTTCGAAAATGAGTGGGGTGAGGTAGGTGTCGTATAGCTCGGGAATCGACCCAGAGAATGACTTGTCCGATTGGGGATCTTTCATAAATTCGCACGCGCGAGCATAAATGAAATCTGGAACGCAACCTCGCCGTTCTCAACCATGCCCATCCAAACTCGCACACATTCGCCCGGCTTCATAAAATACACTGAGTGTATCTTTAGAGCCGCACGCGACCTCCATGTACGAGGTTCCGGCCCACTCGAGGGGCAGCGAATCATCCGGAACGTCGTTTGTGGAGCAGAGAATCGCTCATATTACTTGAACAGACCCTTTGAGCCAAGCGTTATTGTGTAGTAAGATACTGTTTGGTGCGAGCGGAAGTCGCATCTAATTACGGGGCGTGGCGCAGTCCGGTTAGCGCGCTTGACTGGGGGTCAAGAGGTCGGAGGTTCAAATCCTCTCGCCCCGAATCATCTAAACGCATAAACGAAAGGGACTTGCGGATTTCTTGGCCGCAGGTCCCTTTTGTTTTAGGCTTCATTGCGCCACCCTTTGGCCACCCCGTTGATTCAGGTTAAGATGCGGGTCAACGAGACTCTTTCTTGCAAGAGTGTATGCCGGAACGCCAAAATATGGTTTCGGTCCCGGAAGCGGATATGAGTAATGCGCATCTTATATGGTAGCAAGTCCTTGGGCGTCGTCAGCCTCGGCCAGGCTTTTTCGTTATCCTCACAGCCAAGGAATAGTACGTCCTGCATGCACGCTCGCAGACGCCCCAATGACCCAACAATCATAACCTGACCCCAAGAACGACTTCGGGCTACGTGTAGGATCATGCGGTATATGGATTTGAAAAGGAAGTATGGAATGAAATATGCGGGACTTGGCGGAATCGCCCTTCTATACGGTTTGATCTTCATTTCATCCGTGTCATCGGCAAAGGAGCGTGCCACCGGTAACGATGAAAAATTACGTCGCAGCATCGGCGGCGCGTGGCGCAGCATTAGAGAAAAACCGCAGCTTGATGTGGAACGCGATTCCAAGACCAATCTAGATGACGCCAGCGAGAAGCCCGCGTTTCGAGGGATGAGGATGGATGTCGTAGCGAAGCGGCTCGCGGAACTCGATCAAGTTCTTTATTTCGACGGCGATCTATGTGTTATTGTGTCTGATGGTCATCAGATGGTTTCTAACATTCGGTATGAAGGCGGAATGGCGCGGCGAACGGATGCCTTCACAGGATTGGCACTACCCGGTGGGTTTACACTTGAGGATGGCATGCTCGTAATGCGCATACCGTCCACAGACTTCATCGTAAGATACCGACGCCTCGATGAGATTCCAGACTCTGTGCGTCTCGACGCCTACGAATTAGGTTCGCGTCAACCGGATGATGCCGAACACGCTGTCATCCAAAAAGAAATCGCTCGGCGAATGGAGCAGGACCAAGCCGTGAGATCCAAGTCCGGTTTCGATGAAGCCGCTATAAAGGCCATGGTCTCTGTCGATCAGGAAAATACAAAACGCATGGTCGAGCTGATTCAAGATGTGGGCTGGTTGTCCAAGGCTCGCTTCGGACCCGAAACACGACACGGCGCTTTCCTTATCGTGCAGCACAGCGGCAGCATTCGGTTGATGCGAACCGTTCTTCCGTGTATGGCGTTGGAGGTGAAGCACAACCGCGAGCTGGGCCAATCCTACGCACTGCTCTACGACCGATTACACATATCGCTTGGGCAAAAGCAACGCTACGGAAGCCAGGCGCAGCCCAACCCCGACGGCAGCCAGACGATCGGTCGGCTCGAAGATCGCACACGTGTTGACGAGTGGCGTAACCAAATGGGTATGGAACCGCTCGAAGCCTATGCCAAGGGGCTTGAAAGATTGACCGGCATGAAAGTCCATATCGGCGAGTGAACTCATACATGGCATTCCCACGAAAACGAGCCAGCGGCACATACGAACTTTCATGGAAATGGAAAGGCAAGTCGTACATCAAAGGACTCGGAACCATGGATCTCACTCAAGCGGAACAAATCAAGCAAGATGCCGTAGATTAACTCGCACGCATCCGCAAATCCTATGCTTGGATTAGGCTGGGGGGAACGGTCATGTGAAAGCCAAGGAGTTGGTGAGTCGGGTGAAGCGGGCTAGACTGTTTTGTATGACGGTCCAACGAGATCAACCACCGCATCCGGCGTGGCGGGGCCGCTTGCACGAAGTTATTTTCGAAGCCGACACGGCGGCGGGACGTGCATTCGATGTACTATTGCTTTGGTGCATCGTGCTCAGTGTGCTGGCGGTGCTGTTTGAGAGCGTAGAATCTGTTCGCGAGCGCTACGCATGGTTTCTTCGTGCCACAGAATGGGCCTTCACGATTCTGTTTACCGTTGAGTATGTCTTGCGGTTGATCAGTGTCGGTCGGCCACTGCGGTACGCGGGCAGCTTCTTCGGCGTGGTGGACTTGCTCGCAATCGTACCGACCTATTTGAGCGTGTTGTTACCCGGTGCCCAAACGCTGTTGGTTATTCGAGCCCTGCGATTGCTACGGGTGTTTCGCGTGCTCAAGCTGGTTCGTTTTGTCGAGGAGTCCCGCGTGCTCGGCCAGGCATTGCGAGCCAGTCGGCAGAAGATCACCGTGTTCCTCGGCACGGTGGCAACGCTGGTGCTGATTGTGGGTACTCTCATGTACCTGATCGAGGGGGAGGCGAACGGATTCGACAGCATCCCCCGCGGTGTTTACTGGGCAATCGTAACGCTTACTACGGTCGGCTACGGCGACATCGCCCCGACGACGGTGCTGGGCCAGATGCTCGCCAGCATTGTGATGATCATGGGTTATTCGATCATTGCAGTTCCCACGGGCATTGTCACGGTTGAGCTATCAAATGCGACAAAGGGGCAGGTAAGTACGCAGGCGTGCCCGCAGTGCTCGACGGAGGGACATGACGCGGACGCCAAATACTGCAAGTACTGCGGTGCGAAACTCTAACGGTGGCGATTCCGTCACAACACTCGTGGCACAAAAACAAAACCTGGGATCAGATCGCGGCATTCGTTGGTCATTTAGACAGGCGAACGCTCAAACCCATCCTGCCTGCCAAAAAAATCGAACGCCAACATGTTTACACATGGTAGATTCGAAAATTTCCAAACAATTAGAATAGGCGCCGCGATGGACAAGATGTAGAACTATTAGTGTGGCGCTGCTGGAATAGTCAGTTCTTACTGGCAGTCTGTCGCTTTGAGCAAGGAGGTATAATCGTGAACATTTCTTATCTATTAGCGGAAAATAGTCCGCTATCAGCGATGACTACTGTTTATTGGATTTGCTTAATTGTTGGTGGTGGCTTGCTGATTATTTCCGTCGTTACTGGGGGTGATACTGATGGTGATCTGAGCAGCGACATCGACGTTGATTCTGATATAGATGTCGATATTGGCGTAGACGCCGATCATGATAGCGCCACGGACTTGGCTTCTTGGTTTTCGATGCGATTCGTCGTTTATTTCGCGGCCATGTTTGGTGTCATCGGTGTTTCATTGACGCATCTGACATCTGTTGGTCCACCGTGGATTGCTGCTTGGTCATTGGTGGGCGGTTGTATTGTAGGCCAGAGCGTTCATCAATTGATAAAATCTCTCAACAAACATTCTGGTGACAGCACGCCGCATACCAAAGATTACATCAACAAACTCGCTCGGGTGACCATCGCTATCATCCCGCCTAAGAAAGGGGAAATCGTGTTGCATGTGGGTCGCTCGCAACGCTTCGTACCGGCCATGTCTAAGCAAACTGATATGAATTTCAACGTGGGTGACACAGTGGCAATCGTAGATTATCGCAACGGCATCGGCGAAGTGATCTCTCAAGAAGAATACGAATTTCTTAACAACCATAGCTGAACAGAAAAGTATACCAAGGAGGAATTTCATGAACACCGCCATACTTAGTCAAGCCAGCAGTCTCAATGCAGCAATTGTTATTGGGATCGCATTACTCGTTATCATTGTGGCCGTTGTTGTATTAGTCGCTAAATTGATGATCGTCGGCAATCCGAGCGAGATGCTAATCATAAGCGGGAAACGACAGAAAGATGGCTTGGGCTATCGTACGCTCATTGGCGGGCGAACCATGGTCATCCCTATTATCGAAAAAGTGTCCCGTCTGAGTCTTCATAATATGCAAGTTTCTTTAGAGGTAAGCGCCCAGGCGGGTGGTGGAACGATGGTACCGATCACCGTAAACGGTGTTGCTAATGTAAAGGTCTCATCTGATCCGGCAGAAAGACCAAACGCGATTGAACGATTTCTCGATCAACCGTCAGATGAGCTGCAACGAGTATCCAGAGAAACGCTCGAAGGTGGTTTACGCGCCGTCATCGGCAAAATGACCCCAGAGGAAATTGTTGAAGACCGGGACAAATTCGTCGAAACCATTCTGAACGAGGTGTCTGACGATTTTAGAAAACTGGGAATGATCATCGATAGCGTAAATATCCAAAACGTGCATGACGATCGCGAATACCTCGAATCAATCGCCAGAAAAGCGAGTGCAGAAGTGCTTTCGCAGGCTCGACGAACAGAGGCTCAACAACAATCGGAAGCTGCGATTAAAGAGGCGGAAGCCTCCGCAGCATCGAGACGTGCTGCTGCAGAACGAGATGCGGAAGCCAAAACGGCAGAAGCACTTTCCAGGCAAAGCGCCGAACAAGCTAGGCTCTCCGCAGATAAGTCCATTGCCGAATCGAAAAATGAACTGCGCATCCGCGTGGCAGAATTAGCCCGTGAAGCAGCATTCAAAGAAACTGAACAACAAGAGGCGGCTGCAAAATCTGAAGAGGCTAGGCTTAATGCAACCTCAGTTCAAGCAGCCAATGCCGAGCGTGATGTGGCTTTAGCCAGGGCGCAAGGCGAAGCGGCTAATGTGCTTGAGGAAGGCAAGGCCCGTGCGGCCGCAGTTGAACTCATCGGCCAATCGATCCATAAATACCCTGATGCTATCCAAGTTATGTTAGTAGAAGCGTTGCCTCATGTTGTAGCTGAGGTTTCTAAAAGCGTAAGTGATATTTCGCTTGGCGAAGTTACCGTCATTGATAGCGGGCGTGGTGAAGCCATAGCTGGGGCTGCCATGTCTCGCGCCAAATCGCTGACGGAATCACTCGCCGTCATTGAGTCAATTATTGGCATTGACCTTAAGGGCTTTACAAAGAACATCTCTGACAAAATGAGCAAGCACAACAATAAAAACGACACGCCAAGTCTTGAAGATGCGAGTGCGTAACAGTCAAGGATAACTATGAACGTTCAAGATGCTATTCCTCATGCAATCACGCCTTGATTAACGAAAGCAACGTAGGCATAGTACCGTTGCCGACGTTCTGGACGTAGCGGCTAGGGATTATTCTTTTTTCGAATTCTCGCTTGCAACAACGGACTCAATCGCTGACAGATTGCACTGATCGATGTCGCACAGAGCCTAATATGCGGCAATCAGCTATTGATCAGAGCGTTTCCAGGAAAGCAAGAAGGGCTTCCTTTTCCGTCGCAGACAGTAACAAATACTGCACGCGAGATCCTGCCGCTTCTCCACTGTGAAGCACAATTGCTTCGTCGATCGTGTCAGCTAAGCCGGAATGAAGATAGGGGGCGGTCTGACTCAGTCCCCAAAGAGGTGCTGTTCTAAACTCGGTCTGCGATGCGTCGCCGTCTTCAATTCCCGGCGTTCCGATCGCCAGGATGTCGTGAAGAAGTAGATCCGAATAAAGTGGCACATCGCCCATGGCTCCCGGAAGCGACGGCATGTGACACTTTGCGCAGCCAATCATCGTGAATAACGTCTCGCCAGTCGCGACTAGCGTCACATCATTGGCATCCTGACGAGGGGGTGGCCCGAGCATTGAAAGGAAAAATGCCAAGTCTTCCGTTTCCTCGATGCTCAGTTCCGGGTCCGCCACGCCATCATTGTCGGTAGTGATTCCGAAACTGAGACCCGTCTGCGATGGAAGCGTAAGGCCGATCTCTGCGGCCATAGCATCCCGGACAAATTCGGCGACGTTGGGTACCTGCGCCTTCCAGCCAAGACGGCCGATTCTCCCGTCGGCAAGCACATGCGCCCGCCCGCTAATGCCGTCGCTATCGATATCTGTCGGGTCTTCGTTGGAACGAATAGTTTCTTCGGAAATAGAGTCAATCAGACCCAGCCCGAAGACATGTGGCGTTTGACGATGCTCAAATACGTTGATTCCCGATTCAGGTTCGGGCAGACTCGCGGCAATTAGAATCTGTTTGTGCAAGATCGTATTGGGTGTCGTAGAAGGGTTCAAGAAACTCCCGTCAACATTACTTGTGCCGTGTCGCATGACATTCACATCACGGGGGCCGCTGCCTCCCAGGACTGGGTCGAAGTGACACGCTCGGCAACTATCACCATTAAACCGCGGCGTCAGGTCCGCTCCTTCTAAGGCCCCCACGCCGGTGTCGTACCCAAAATCACGATCGAACACCTCGCGTCCTCTAATGAACCGTGCCATATTCTCGCCGTCCAGAACCGACACGGGTCCTCCGTATACACCAACCGCGGGAACTTCTGCATCCGGTTCGAGTAGCCCGGTGGAGAACTGATCACGCCCTCCGAGCGATAGCAGGAACTCTATAAGGTCTTCAGATTCCTGTTGCGAAAACTCCGCGAATATATTTCGAGAAACCAATGCTTCACCGCCGTGCGCCAGGATCGCTTCCTGCAACGTCTCGGCCCTGCCATCATGAAGGTAGGGGCCAACCGCTGACACACCCCATAGAGGTTGAGTTCGAAATTCGGAACCGGTCGCCTCGCCTTGAACGATCCCGTCTGCCAACTCGGCGCCCATATCATGCAAGAGTAAATCGGAGTAAACGGGCAGGGGACCACGTGGGCCATTCAGCCGCGCCACATGGCAAGCGGAACAACCAGCATCGTGAAAAAGAAGGCGCCCTCGGTTACTTTGTTCTGTAGGTTCCTCCAGCTCTGGGGCCGCCAAGAGCATGGTGAAGCTAATCAAGTCGAACAGTTCTTCGTTGGTCATTTCGAAGCCGCTAATGCCGTCATCATCTGTGGTCGGAGATTCTGGCGCAGAAACCTGCATATGTGGACCGGATTTGCCTGGAAAGTCAATCTTACTGACAGCTTTAAGAACTTCTTGAGTGGAGCTATCGACCGGAAGGCGTGATCGTTCTTCGTTCGTTAGCGTATCGGTTGTGACCCCGAGATGATTGAACAGTGGGCCACGTATAAACCCTTCAATGGAAACGGTCTGAGATTTTCGCCCAAACCGACCAACGAATTCCCGATCGAAATTGGGTCGGCCACTAATGCCGTCGCCATCTGAATCGTCGGGATCGGCGCGCGAGAGGATCTCCTCATCACTTATCTCTGCCAGAAGTCCGACACCAAACATTGGAATGGGGTTTCTTTGAGCGAAAATTGTTGTGTCGGAGGGAATCCTCGGTCGACTCAGCGGGCCGCCGTAGCTGTAGACCCGAAGTACTCCACCAGCCATGCCTGCCGAATCGCTGGGCACGAAAAGTTCTTCCTCGGTAAGTCGACCGGCGAGAAAGAAATTGCGGTACAGTCCAGCACTTCCGCCTGGAGTTGGCCTTTCGTGGCAAGCGCCACAAGAGTTGACGTTAAACGCCGGGCCTAGCCCGTCTGCGATGCCGAATCGTTTGAGAAAAACACTTTTGCCACGATCAAAGGTGGCCAGTTGTTCCATTGTGGCACTGGGAAGAGGATCGCCCATTTTGGCGGCAATTCCCGAAGCGATTTCGCCATCATCCATTACACCATCGGAATCAGCTTGTTGCATTGCATTGGGAGTACAGCTTGCGATAAGCGATGCAATCAGTAACAGACTTAGGCGGGCGAATCGAGCATGAGACATGGACTAGGCTCCTTGCTATGTAGCGTTTTCGGTCTTGTGCTGAATGCACTTTACTGTGAAACCTGCACCAGTTGTCATGTTAGCCCTGTGTTCTCCACAACACCAGCCGGAGGGCAGCGAAAAGCAATCCGAATCTGTCAATACTGAGATGCTCGGACCCGTGAACCCATGATGCAGCGAGCCGCTTCAAGCGAACTAGCCTTGCAGTTTCAATTCGAAACTTCGTGTCCAGCTGCTGCACCTTGGTTCTGCGCTGTCCGATATATCGGGGCGTGGCTGCTGCTCTCACACCATCTCTCGCGCGGGACTGGCTTTGTTACCACGCGGATACGGCCATCTGGTCGATATTCGTTGACGCGCGCGAAGGCGTTACATAGACTACTATTATGCGGATTCTTGCACTCATTGCCGTCACATGGAGCTTCGTGGGGATGCCGACGCTATGTCGCGCGGGCATCCTCGTTGAGTGCTGCGAGCAGGGCATTCCAAAACAAGTGCAGTCGCGCGACGCGCGGGGCAAATGTCTCGGTGATTGTCCCTGCAGCGAGGGCGACGAAGCCCCTAACGATAACGATTCATCCCATCCGCGCGACTGCGACTCCTGCGCGGAGTCGTGTAATGTCGTGTCTACACACGCGAAGCAAGCGGACGGCGAGAATTTTGCCGCCCTGTTGGTTGCGGCGATTGTCGTGACGCAAGCACCTTGCGACGCATTACTGACACATCAACATTGTGCCCATCGCCCGAACGTGTTACAGCTAAACCAAAATATCCCGATCCCGCCCTCTGACCGACCACTTATCATCTGATTCTTGACTCGACGTTCTGATGCTGCGCTGCGCCCGCATTGCGCACCTGTTTGGGCTGCCGTTTGTGTTGTTGCCAATTGGCGCAGTAATTGATGCCAGGATATTCGAAGATTTTGCAGTCGATCTGCTGCGCTATTTCACGTCGGCGATGCGGCTTCAATCACGAAGAAACGGAGAAGAATGATGATCGCATTATGTGGCCATGGCTGTCGAGTGGCCCTCATAGCAACGACTCTTGCGCTGGCCATCACGGGTGGATGCAAAGAGAAAAATGGGCGAGAAGAGCGAAGTGGCTACGACGCTGGTTCGGACGCAATGGCGAAGACTCTGCCTGGGCCGGCATCAAGCCCCGTTGCTCCAACGCTCGATCAAGGTTGGTGCGGTGGGCACGGCGTGCCGGAATCGGTATGCACTCGATGCGCCGCCTCGCCAGCGAAATTCAAGGAAGCGGGCGACTGGTGCAAAGAACACGATCTGCCTGAGTCGCAGTGCGTGAATTGTCATCCAGAGGTTGCGGCGGAATGGGCCAAGCTTAATCCGGCCAACAAGAAAGACGACCGAAGCGGTGATGCGTCAGATGCCAAGGGCGAAAAAGTGCCGAGCGAGAGGCAGGTCAACAAGACGGGAAAGTGGTGCGCAGAACATGGCGTGCCGGAGTTTGTCTGTACCCGATGCGATGCATCATTAGTCGCCAGTTTCAAAGCGACGAACGACTGGTGCGGCGCGCATGGGTTGCCCGAATTGCAATGCACGCTCTGCAACCCGGGAGTCAAAGAGAAATGGAATGCGCTGAAGCCGAAAACGCTGGCCCGTCATAGCGGCGACACGAAAAGCTCGATTCGGTTGGAGCCTAATCGTCGGCTTCTTACGGGGAGCAACGATAGTCAGTGTCAGGTGGATCGCTTGAAGGTTCGGTTCCTCGACGGCACGACGGCGCGAAAGGCGGGCATCGAAACGGATGTCGTCCGAACTCGTCGCCTGTCAAGTTCGATCGAGTGTCCAGCAGAAGTGAGCTTCGATCAGACGCGGCTTGTCAGGATTACTCCTCGTGTGGGGGGGGTCGTAACAGAGACACCTGTCGAAATTGGAAGTGTCGTCAACGCGGATGATCTATTGGCTGTGATGGAGAGTCCCACGCTCGGACTTACGAAAAGCCGCTACATCAGCGTGCGCGAGGGCCACCTGCTTGCTTCGGCTGACTTCGAGCGTGTGGACACGATCTACCGAGGAACGCAACGGATGCTGGAAGTTTGTATGGCATCGACTCCCTCCAATGAGGTGAGGCAAAAACTCAGCGAAGTTCGAATCGGTGACGCCAAGAGTCGCCTTATGCAAGCACATTCAACACTGGAGCTGGCACGCTTGACTCTCAAGCGGGAACAAACCCTGCTGGACAAGAAGATCACAAGAGAGCGAGACTTCGAGACTGCTAGAAGTAATCTGGCTTCGGCGGACGCAGGATTCCACGCCACGCGCGAGGCCGTCGCGTTTGAAAGTGAGCGAAACCGCCTCGCGGCTATGCGCACGCTCAAAGTGGCCAAGAGCGAACTGGATGCGGTGGGGCGCGAGCTTCGTATCCTCGGCCTGAGTGATTCGCAGCTGGCGGCCATTGGCAGCGAAGACGGCGTCGCGCTTTCACGATATGAACTGCACAGCCCGGCGGCGGGTCGCATAGTTCAGCGACGCGCTGTTGTTGGCGAGGTCGTTGAGCAACAGGACGCACTCTTTACCGTTGCTGATCTTTCAACCATGTGGGTGATGATGGACTTGCGGGAGCGCGATCTCGCGCTGGTGCGCGTCGGTTTACCGATTCTATTCACGGTGGACGGCCTGCCCGGCCACGCATTCGATGGAGTTGTCTCGTGGATTAGCGACACCGTGGACGACCGAACCCGCACCGTCAAAGTTCGAGCGAATCTCCCAAACAAGAGTGGCCTGATCCGCGCCAACATGTTCGGCGTTGCGCGGATCATCACACATGACAACAATGATGTGGTGTCCATTCCCAGCGAAGCCGTCCAAACCGACGGCTGCTGTCAACTCGTGTTCGTTGAGCAGGACGAAACGCTCTTTACGCCGCGAAAAGTCTCGCTGGGCGCTAGTGCTAACGGGCATGTCGAGATTCTCGCTGGTCTCTCGTCTGGTGAATCCGTGGTCACCGTCGGCAGCTTCCTGATGAAAACAGAGATTCTCAAGTCCAACATCGGCGCCGGCTGCTGCGAGGTCGATCCGGGGAGGTAATCGCCATGCTCAACGCCATTATCTTCTGGTCACTCCGGCATCGCTTTCTGGTGATCGCTATCGCTGTGGGCTTCGCTGTGACAGGTGCATTCTCTTTGTCGCGGCTTCCTATCGACGCTTTTCCTGATACCACGCCCGTACAGGTTCAGGTCAATACCGTCGCGCCCGCGTTGTCTCCCATTGAAATCGAACAACAGATCACTTTTCCGGTAGAGCAGACGATCAGCGGATTGAAGGGGCTTGCCGAAGTCCGTTCTTTATCCAAATTTGGCCTCTCGCAAGTCACGGTCATCTTCGACGACGAAACCGACATCTATCTCGCCCGACAGCAGGTGATGGAACGCTTGAGTGCCGTCGAATTGCCCGAAGGGTTGTCGCAACCCGCGATGGGGCCAGTCGCCACGGGGCTGGGGGAAGTCTTCCACTACATACTCTCCAGCGACACGAAGACTCTCAGTGAGCTGCGCTCAATTCAGGATTGGATCATCAAGCCGCAACTTCGCAGCGTTTCCGGCGTAGCTGAAGTCAACAGCTGGGGAGGACATGAGCGTCACTATCAAGTTGTTGTTGATCCGGCAAAACTGACCAAGTACGACCTGTCACTCTTGGACTTATTCAACGCGCTTCGCCGCAACAATGCCAATGTCGGCGGCGGCAACATCACGCGGTCCGGCGAGCAGTTGCTTGTTCAGGGGATCGGTTATGTAACGACGCTTGAAGAGGTTGGTAATATCGTCGTGACAGCGAAAGACGGCGTACCCATCTTTGTGCGCGATCTTGGGGATGTGGTCGATGGCCACGAGGTGCGCCGGGGGGCTGTCACCTACGGCGGCAAGGGCGAAGCAGTGCTTGGGCTTGGCTTCATGCTCATGGGCGAGAACAGCCGCGATGTTACCGAGCGGCTGAAAACGCGCCTGGAGCGAGTCAGGATGTCGCTCCCGCCGGATGTCGAAGTCAAGACAGTTTACGACCGAACGGACTTGGTTGATCTCGTACTCGATACAGTGAAGACCAACCTTTTCGAGGGTGCAATTCTCGTCGTCGTCGTCCTGTTTCTTTTTCTGGGGAACTTTCGGGCTGGACTGATTGTAGCGCTGGCGATTCCGCTTTCGATGCTGTTCGCAGGTAACCTGATGCTTCGCGTCGGTATCGCGGGGAGTTTGATGAGTTTGGGCGCTATCGACTTCGGCCTGATTGTGGATAGCTCGGTCATTATGATCGAGAACAGTGTCCGGCATCTGGCTGACAGTAAGGATAAACGATCAAGGATCGAAATCGTGCGCGATGCGGCCATCGAAGTGCGCAAGCCGACGATGTTTGGCGAACTCATCATTATGATCGTTTACCTTCCGATCCTCACGCTGGAAGGTATTGAGGGCAAGCTCTTCTCGCCCATGGCACTGACGGTGATCTTCGCACTCGCTGGCTCGATGATCGCATCGCTAACGCTCATGCCTGTGCTGGCCAGCCTGTGTCTAACGAAGCAAGTCAAGGATCGTGAGCCGCACATCATTCGATTCGCAAAGCGCGTGTACGCACCTATGCTCCGCTATGTCCTCCGCGCTCGCGTCGCGGTTCTTTCCGTCACAGCAGTCGCTCTGGTCGGCGCGGTATGGATTGCCTTGAATCTGGGCGCGGTCTTCATCCCGCGTCTCTCCGAGGGAGCGATTGTAATCAACACCATTCGTCTTGCGGGTGTCTCCGTGGATGAATCCGTGCGCTACGGAACAAGGATCGAACAGGAACTGCTGACGAGTTTCCCGGACGAGATCGATGAAATATGGTCGCGCACGGGGACAGCAGAGATTGCGACCGATCCGATGGGAATCGAACTGACCGATGTGTTCATCACGCTGCACCCCCGAGCGCAATGGCAAAATGCTGACACACAGGCCGAACTCGTACTCATGATGGAGGCCAGGTTAGCAACCATGCCCGCCATGCGATCCATCTTCACGCAGCCCATCGAGTTGCGGGTCAATGAGATGGTGGCGGGTATCCGCAGCGATCTGGGCGTTAAAGTCTTCGGTGACGATTTCGTTCAGCTCAAGACCATCGCAGGACAGATCGAAGGTATTCTAAAATCCATTCCCGGCACCGCCGATACCGTAACCGAGCAAGTCACGGGCCTACCCATGCTCAAGATTCGGCTGCGTCAAGACCAGCTCGCGCGACACGGCGTACACGCAAGCGAGGTGCTGGATTTCGTCGCCGCCATCGGAAACACACGCATTGGCGAGATTCGCCAAGGGCAGGTTCGATTTCCACTCTCGGTGCGATTGCCCGATGAATATCGCACTGACCCGGAACGCGTCGCGAGCCTCTTGATTCCCACCGCTTCGGGACAACTCCTGCCTCTCTCGCGTCTGGCGGAAATGGAAATCGTCGATGGGCCAGCCACGATCAACCGCGAATGGAGCAAACGTCGCGTGGTTGTCCAGTGCAATGCGCGCGGCCTTGATGTCGCTACCCTGGTTGCTGAGGCGCGGCAACGAATCGAGTCTGAGATTGACTTTCCGCCGGGATACTTCGTTCGATACGGCGGACAGTTTGAACATCTGGAACGGGCGGCGACCCGGCTGATGTTTGTCGTGCCGCTTGCGCTCAGCCTGATCTTTGTCTTGCTGTATATCACATACGGTCGAGTCGCCGATGTGATCCGCATTTTCATGACGCTTCCGCTTGCAGCAGTGGGGGGCATCTTCGCATTGTATTTCCGAGACATGCCGTTCAGCATCTCAGCCGGCGTCGGCTTTGTCGCCATGTTCGGGGTCTCTGTTCTCGGCGACATGGTTTTCGTGTCGTACTTGCGTAGCTTGCTAGATAAGGGCATGGCGATGTACGAAGCTATCGAACAGGCCGCCATGATGCGTCTGCGTCCTGTTTTGATGACCGGACTTGTGGCTGCGCTAGGATTTGTTCCGATGGCGTTCAACACAGGCGTCGGCGCAGAAGTTCAGCGCCCCCTCGCCACGGTCGTCATCGGCGGCGTGCTGACATCGACAATGCTGACACTGCTCGTGCTCCCGGTTTTTTATTCGTTGCTGAGCGGAAAGTCGCAGAAGGCCTGAGTGCCGCCTCCGGGGCATCCGAACATTTACCCAATAAACTAACTCTACCGGTGGATCAAGATACGGGGTGAAGGTCAAAGTCAAAAACGCAACGCACCGTATCAGCTAGTTTCACGGGGGATTGGTGCCCCAAGGTCGAAGGCCATGATGTTGTTTTCATCACGAACGTAAAGTGTCGTTCCGTCCAGCACTGGCGCGGTAAACGACTCCTTCTCCGTAACTTGGCACTGCGATACTATCGTTAAGTCCTTCCGAGTCGGTTTTGTCAACGCAAGCAGTCCGTTTTGGTCCAGTACAATTAGTTTTTCGCCGTCACCGAGGAGCGTGGACATAGGGAAATCTCGTTTCACCCATTGCTCTTCACCAGTGTGAATATCCACTGCCAAGAAAATGGCGACCGTGCCGCGTTTCGGGCCGATTAGCATGCCATCAATCAGGATCGGCGTGCCCATGCCCATTGGTGTTTTGTTGCTGGACCAAAGCAGTTCCGCAGATGTGCCAGTTTCGTTCTTGACCAGTTTGATGGCACAGCCACGCTGCCGGGGGGAGAAAAACAGCGTGTCCTTTCCGTCCCAAACCGGTGAGGCAAAAATGCCCTTATTCGCTTCCTCCGACTCTTGATACTTGTATTCCCAGATCAGCGTGCCGGTCTTTGGGTTGACGCCTATTACCGACTTTTTTGTGCACTGAACAAGTTGATCTTCACCGCCGATCGTGATCAAAATAGGTGACGAGTGTTCGATCTGGAAAGTCTGGCTCTTCCAAATGACTTTGCCGCTCTCTTGATCGAACGCGACCAAGGAGCGCTCCTCGCGTTTGTCACTTTCGCGACGGCCCATTGGTGCGATGATCGACTTGCCATAGGCGATCGGGCTACTCGAATAGCCACAGGTCTGCGTCTGTGCCCCGAATTTTTCCTTCAGCGCGTGTTTCCACAGCAACTTTCCGTCGGTTTTCCGAAAACAGCAAAGCCTCGCATTTCTGCCAATGGTATAGAGCCTATCACCTACGACAAGCGGGGTTGCATTTGGCCCTGTGAATCTCTTGCCATAATCAGCAGTATCATTGGGCACGGTGGCCATTTGCCGCTTTTGCCAGAGTGTCTTGCCGGTCTTTGACTCAAGGGCGACCGTGAATTCGTACATGTCGGCTTTCTTCGTACGATACATCGTGTACAGAACGCCATTATCCACGGCAATTCCCGAATAGCCTGATCCGAGAGGACGGTGCCAAAGTCTCTTGGGACCGCCATCGGGCCATTGATCAGCGATTTGCGATGTGTCAACCGTAAAGTCGCGTTCAGGCCCGCCCCACTGCGGCCACTCGGCGTTTACATTCTGGGTGGCTACAAGGCCCGGGAAAATGCTCAAGATAATCGTGATGCACTTGAAATTCGTAGTTCTCGACATGATAAAATCCTCCACCTGTTAGGCTCACCCAATTAACATCCTAGGACTTTCTGTGGTATTCAAAAGCGGGATCGACAAGTCTATACATGTGCCCCCAGGATGCGTTCGTGGTGGACGCAGACAGTAGGAATCTGAGTCTTCGAAAACAGGCGTCAATCATCAATAAGCCAGTGGCCTTACCCCCTGGAACCAATCCACCGCTAGGGAAGTGTTTTCGGTTTGGATCTAAGGAGGCAATGGTCATGAAGAAACGTTATTTGCTCTAAAGGCGCTCCGTACTTGGCGAGTTGAATACCTACTTGGCGAACGGGGCATAAGACGAACGCTCCCTGATCGACTCGGGTTTTGCGTATAACGAGTCGTCGGGAGCGTCGTGGGTTTTCAGATTCCGAAGGCTGTTTGGATAGCCATCGAAGGCACTTCAAATGACGGTCAAAGCCGTCTCATTCGTTTGTTCGTTCGATCATCCCCTTGAGAACATAGATCACCTCACCGGCCCGCTTTGCCGTTAGAAGGTCGTGCGGATCCTTCACGTCAAAGTTCTTTTCGAGCCACGCCAAACCGGACTCCAAGTCGCCGA
This sequence comes from Phycisphaerae bacterium, assembly GCA_029260035.1. Lineage (GTDB taxonomy): Bacteria > Planctomycetota > Phycisphaerae > UBA1845 > UBA1845 > OFTM303. The sequence goes on along the minus strand of JAJDEA010000079.1, from coordinate 25,382 downwards.
AGTGCTCACAGAGCAACCGCTCGATTTGTTCCTTGTGTCCCGGAGCGATCATGCGTGTTGCGTCGGTCTTTTGTCGTCGCCCCTGATAAGGCGCTGGCTTTTGACCCGGCGGATTCGGCAACTCTCCACCGCCTAGACGACGGATGCAACGGCTCGCGTCGGCGGCGGACAGAACCTTTGTACTCACTGCGCCGATCGCTTCGTGAAGCTGATCGTCTGTCCAACCCAACCGCCTCTTGAGTTGATGAAGCCGTTGTCTTTGCTTGGGCGTGCTGGAACCTCGTTCTGTTCTTATGCTTGCGATCATCATATCCACCGCGATAACTGTCGAGTTCCGTTCGGAACAACCTTTTTATTTCAAACGACCCGTCGCATGACACCGGAAGAATCCGCAACCAAGTCGGCAATGTGTGCTGCGCTCTCATGCCCGATCGTTAAGTCGGTGACTCTTTCCAGATGATCGTTAGTAATTGATTCGTCACCCTTCGCAAACGCAACTTTGGCAGCAAGATAGAGCGCAACAAGCGCCGCCCCGATGCCACCCATGCCAAGTGTGGATGCTCTCTCTTGCAGCCACTTTTCCGCGTCCTTCGTTACCTTTAGATTCAGATCGGATCGCCCGATCAGTTTGCGGATGTCTTTCAGAGTAAACAGCGGCGCCGGGTGATCGCCACGCGTTCGCTCGGTGAGGTCGCGCCGTATCACAACGCGTGCGGCCAGTTGGTCTGTCACTTCGGAGAAGTCGCCTACCTCTCGGAATCCGAGCTTTGCGAAGATCATTGGCTTACCTGCAAGCAGCACGGGGCAGCCGGTCTTGTCGTGTAGGTCGCGGATCATTTCGAGCGCCTTGTAGTTCACACGCTCGACTTCGTCGAAAATCAGCATCCGTTTTGTGCCTGCCAACCGCTTGATGATCCGTCTGAATAGCGTATCGAACGGGCCGTTTGTACTGAGTTCAAACTGAGACGCGATCGCACGACACACAGGAAGCGGACGAAGCATCGATTCGTCAATCCGAATGAGAACCGGATCGCCAAAGCGCTGGTCGCCTTCGATTGCCGTGAGCGCAAACGTCTCGCCTATTTGTGCCGGACCGAACACGACACCCATCTTGCACGTCTCCGCTACGACAGTAGCCACTTGGAGTATTTCCAAGGCAACGGAGGTTTCAACGAATTGGCGGTTACGCAAGAGATTCTCACGCCGCGCGGCGAGTTCAAGCCAATTGTGCAACTTAATGAGCTGCGCATCGCCCGTCTTACCTCTGTACCGGAGACGAAGTATATCACTGATCGTTGTGGAACTGATTCCCACTTCACGAGCCACGGATGCTTGGGTGATTCCGTGCTCTTCGATGAACCGAAGCACACGCTCACAAATATCCTTGCGCTGGTTGTCCTTGAGTTGGTTGTCTGGATCGAGCATCCTTGCTGTCCTTACCACGCGTGATGATTCAGAAAGAAGATCAAACGCGTGTTCGTTATTCGTCTGTTCGCTCATGCCGATTCCCCGCAATCAAACTCAGTAAGTCTGACTTAGGCGCCTCGGCGTCCGTGCCATGATCTGGCTCGCTCCCATCCTTGGGTGAGCACACATTCCAAGCGATCATATCCAGCGTAGCACGCTCCTGATTTTTCTCCGGAACAGGAGGTGCAGGCACAAATCCCAGCGCTTCACGCTCGGCACTCAAGTCTCTTGCGCTACGACTTGCGGACGGCGTCCGAACTGGTTTCGATGCCCCTTCAAACCCTGTTCGGACAACCTTCACGTTGGCGTTTGGTTTTCCATCCGTGCCGGTCGCACGGAGTTCCTGCACACGCTCGCGACGTTTGGCGGCCATTTCGTCAACAGCGGTCCGCGTGCGGGCTGGTGACTCGCGAACCGCTTTGTGCATGATCTTCCGACGCCGTCCCACTTCGGCACTCGCCTCGCGAAGATCGGCCACCGTAGCCGTTGGGCTGATTCGCTTGTTCGCATCCAACCGTCCTATTAAGCGGCGATTGGCGCGGTCTGGCGTAAAGGCGTAGCAACAGTCTAAGTGGTTCGGATCAATCGTGATGAACACATCACGACCGACGTATTTGTACAGGTATTGATTCCCCATGCCGTACGTCATGCGGACACCACCGACCTTGAACGCGACGCCGTTAGGGCCGACTCGGTACACACCGCGAGCCTGCATGAGAAAAAGCAGAGCCGTGTCATCTGCCCGTCGCAATTGCGTCGCGGTCTGCCAAACTTCAAGGGGGGTTCGATTCGCCATATCGTCTGCGGTATGTGCCGTATTGTGGTATTCTTCGACATACTCGCCGATTGCGGCCTGTGCCTGATCCAGCGTAGGGACGTCGGACGTGTCCACGAATCGCAATACGGCGATTCTCTTCCAGTCACGACCGTGGCGCTTGCGAAGCCGACGCTTTTGTTCAGAGGTGTAGCCTCGCCGAATCACGTCCAGGCACTGCGGTTTGTTGAATGCCGCGTTCCCGCAGTAGGTTGTGAATGATTTTCCGCATCGGTTTTCAAACGTACCGAACCAACGCTCCGTAATACCCTTCGACCACGGGCTGTACGGGATTGCGTAGATCGTTTCAATGCCAAGCTCTTCGGTGATTCCAACAAACCTTGGATCAATTTGATCGACTAGGTTTTCGTCTCTCCGGAGAACTTGTCGCCAATTTGAACCGTGTTCTCGGCGCAACCGTTCACGCGTCGATTTGGTGACACCGGTCAGCAAACGACTCGCAAAATCCTTGCCGTTGTCGATCCGGAGCGTTTCGGGAATTGACCAGTTTCGGAATGCCGAGAGGTAACAAGCGGCGATGGCGTCCTGGTGTGGACTGACGCCAAGGTGCCATCCACACACAGCCCGACTTCTAAGGTCTTGCACAATCGTGAGCCACGGGCGCAATTGCTTTCCCTCGTGTTCGATCCAAAAATCGCACTGGTGATGATCGGTCTGAAAGAACTGGCCGGGGTCGATTGCCGTATAGTCGATTTCAAGAAACGGCATATAGCGATGGCACCACACGTCGGTACCATGGCGAAGCAGGTACGAAGTGGACCGGTTGTCATAGCGTGACAACCACCGAGACGTTGCACTGTACGACGGCGGCCAAGCCCAGCCCTTATTTTTGGCTTCACGCGCTGTCAACTCGTGACACAACCTTACGCTCAAGCGTTGCTCGGTGTGGAACATCTCATAGAAGAAATTTATGGACTGTGGAGCGCGAGTTCCCGACGACCCCTTGGTATCACTGTCGGTTTCCTTTGGCGATTCAATCGACCGACAATCAATTAGCCCTGAGACCCCAGCAATTCGACCGTTCGCATGGCGCGCATTGTATGCCCGTCTCCAGTGTTGAAGCGCTCTGTAACTAATGTGAAAGCTGGCGCCCTCAACTTCGCGTGCCTCGGTAACAATGCTTTCCGCCAGTGCCTTTTGTGTGACGTCGCTCGACCGACGGCGCTGGCACGCGCGCTCCCACTGACGCAGCCAACGCGCTTTCCGGTAGGCGTGTTCGACTTGATGGGCAGGAAACCGTTCCAAGAGCATTCCACGGTCCTGATCGTTCCGGTCGGGCTTGCTCGGACAGCTAGATAAACGTCGATCCAAGCGTCTATGAACCCACCACACTGATTTCGTTCGACCATCGCGTGGCGGTGCCTTTCGGGCTAGTGGAGTTCGCCCACTGCGACGTGAATCATCCGCCTCCTTCAAGGCGCGCCAGCGAAGCGTTCGCGGCGAATCGCCGGTAAGACTCACGGCCTCATCGATCGTCAGCCAGTCCTTGCCGTCGCATTCTCTTTCAAGATTCTGTACAGCCAACGCCATGAGTTCCTACTCGCAGTTCTATGCAACCGATCGTCATTCAAACAGGCCGTTGCTCCTGCTCGATCGAATGGGCGTATTTACCCAACACCGGGAGCGTCGCGATCACGTCCGCTGTCCCGAGCCGATCGATGAGCGCGTGCGCCTGCCGTAACGCCGCCTCACGCTCCGGCGTGTCCGCATGCCCAGTAGCTCGGCACATGTCCGGTCGAAACGGAAAGACCTGCGGATTGGCGATCGTGTCAGTCATTCTAATTGCATCGCGCGTACACGCGCCTCGCTATGGGCAGGACAGCCACAAGCGCTTCCGCCCGATCCAGATCGGTGCCGATGTTGTGAACCCACGTCGCCAGATCACTCGCTGACAAAGTAACGACCTCGCTGATCGAACCGTCCTCAAGCATTCGGTCCAAAATCGCGATGTCAGAAACACTTAGCACGAGCTTCCGGTCTCGATTGTTTCTTGTTTTAGCCGTCGCCGTCTTGCGACTGACGTTGGCTACGCTTCGAGCACGTTTCGTCTTCGCTCGTTTCCTTGTCGTCGTCATCGCTGCCTCCGTCATCCTTGTGCCGTTGCTATGACTCTTAATCACTGAACCATTCAGATCAGTCCTTTGACTCCGGCGATACCGCCGTTAGGGCCTAAGCCTGCATAGCGTCGCCACCATCCCTGAAGAGATCGAACGCTGATCTTGAAACCCGAGCCTTCCGCGCGTTTTGCCCTTCGTACTGTGCGCTTCGCTAGCGCAATCGTGTTTCGTTTTCCCTTTGCTTGGGCGTCGCACGCCTTGCGCCATTCGGCAGCCCACTTGGCCCGTCGCCTTCCACGTTCAAGTTGTGCCTTGGAGCATGGAAACTTGCGGGATTGATCCAGCCTGAATTGTGCGTCGAAATCCAATCGCAATCGTTCGTCCAGCGAACGATGCAACCACCACACGCGCCGCGATCCGTTCCTGCTAATCGGCGCATGGACGGCTAGCGATTTAATTCCTGTACGCATCGCATACTCGGCTACGCGGATAGCACGCGCGTACCAATTGCTAACTGACACGCCGCTCAACCGGGCGGCCTCACGGACGGTGACCCATTCGCCTGCGGCTGGCGTGCGCTGCTCGATCGGTCTCGTTGGCAGCGTGCGAGATCGTCTCGATCTATCGTTTGAGCAGTGGAGAGTTGCAGACTGGCCAATCAGGAGATAGTCAACGGACGTCCTGCACACCACCGCAAGTGCCACAAGCTCCGCAGCCGTCGGCATCATGCGTCCCCGCTCCACGGTTCGGATAAATCGAGTAGGGAGTTTGATCGCTCGGGCAACGTACTCAGCCGTCAAGTTGCGGTTACTCCGAAGCTGCTTGAGTCGCACGCCGATCCCGCATTTTGTCACTCGCGGCACTACAATTTCCGGAATGTTGACTTCCGTTTTACGCATCCGTTGGTCCTTGTCTTGCGTCGCAGGGAACCGGTTCGCCGAGCATGACAAAATCAACCGAAACACCGAACACCATGGCGAGCGCCAGAAATCTGTCAGGGTCCGGAAGCATCCGTCCGGTTTCGATCGCGGCAATCGTGCTTCGTGGAATTCCGGTTGCCCGAGCCAATTCAAGAGCCTTCCAGCCGCGTTCGACTCGAAGATCGTGAACGCGCTCGCCGATCAAAACGCGATTCAGACACGGCACTGTTACGCGTGCGATTCGCTTCGTATTGGGTGTGTTATTACTCATACCGTTTCTTGGTTAACCGGATCGCTCGGCGCCTGGTCGAAGAAAAAATCGATCGGAACATCGAACACACGGCACAGGCGGGTAAGCGTTCCGACATGCGGTGTCACAACGCCTGGCAACCATCCACCAATCAGAGTTCTTTGAACCGACGCTCGGGATGCGAAGGCGCTTGCGTTCAGCCCCTCTCGCTCCATCAACTCCCGGATCGCATCGCGTCGAAATCTCGGTTCATAGAAATTCATTCTGATTCGATTATCGGTAATTTCAATTACTTTGTCTATAGAATAAATGAAATAATTTTCACTTTCCATGGCCGCGACGATATATCATTGCGGATATACCTTGTGAGGCTAATATACGGCCATGTCCCAAACACACGACGAATTCGGCGTCTATCTACAGAAACTCCGTACAAAGCGAGGAATGACCGCCCAGGCCGTTTCTCGCGCCGTCGGGAAAAGCGATACATATATTGGTGGATGGGAACGGTACAACCGCACCGTCAATATGGATATTCTAAGTGTGGTTGTCCAAAAACTGGGTCTGACTCCGTCTGAACGCCAGCAACTCATGAAGTTGGCGTTCAACCGAAATCACCCAGATGTCTGGAGCGAATTAACAGACGATGCGCAAATAGCCGCATCGAACGTAGCCAACGCCTTGGCATATGTCGAGCATGGGCCTATCGACGAAGACGTGTTGGACGGGGTGTCTGACGCCACTGTACCAGCCTGCTTTCTCCTGGCTCTCTATGCAATAAGTGGATTCACCGAGTATGGTGTAGACGCCATTAAGTGGCCAGAATGGGTCTACAAAAATAAGATCGTGAAGCGGAAAGAGTCGGCGCATCCTATACCCAAGGGACTGTTATCAACAGTTGCTCTACCCTCTTCATTGGAAAAGCGGTTTGTAAATTCGACCCTCGGAACTTCCATTAACGGCAGGGCGATGGCCGGAGTGTACCGCCTCTGGCTTTTCTCTGATTTAGATCGGTCAATGACACTGGCTTCCGCGATGAGTCGGTACTCGATGGACTGGGATCCGCTGCTTCAGACAAGGTTGACGTTCGATTTTGCCGACGGTCGAGCGGACCGACTTTTGAATGCGCAAGGTGTAAGTGCAAAAGTTATTTCGCGTACATGTGAACGCCTGCTGATTGATAGAGTTTGGTCGTCCTGCAGTGCAATGAGCGAGTCTGACAATCTCCGTGTGTTCCCGCACCCACTTGACTCAGTAGACGTAATGGCTGTCCACGCAGCATTTCTGGCACGAGAATTTCTTGACCGCGCACAGTGGGAACAGCCAGTCTCGGCATACGTCCAACAGATCATCCACGACGCCGCGTTCAGTCTGAGGTTAATGCCAAAAGGAAAGCACCTTGTCATAGTTGCTATGTACGACATGTATCTCCAGTTGGCGGATGCTCCAAGGCGCAACATTGACAAGATGGATGCGCTAGGCGATGTCTATGATGAGGCCGAGAGCGAGATGGCCAATATGCTGAAGCTTGTATTGTCAGCGAAGACTCTCATGAAGACAGAGACACGATCCGATTCAACCGTTTCTAATGAGCAAACGACGAAAACAACCAAACGTGCCAAGGGTAAAGCCAAGAAGAAACGCAAATCGTAGTTATGGTAGACCTTAAGACGGCAACTTGGGACAGCGGTTTCCACTGGGGCTTGCTCCGAGCACTCGGCAACAGCCGACTCGTCACATTTTCATTTGTTTGGCTACTCGTTGTGCCCATCGCTGCCAAGTTGCTCGCTCCCTTTGCAGGTCAACATACCCTCGACTTCTCGCATCTCGGGTTCGGCATTGATGCTCCGATTACTGTTACGATTGCACTGCCGTTCAGTTGGCAGCGTTTTTACCTCATGTCCGGTCTCTTCGTAATTGGGCAAGCAATCTATTGGATCGCCTGCCCCGAGATCGTCAAAAGGTACGGTAGTTTTGGTGACTACCGAAAAGACCATGCAGGTCCAGCTCAACTGCGGGAATTTCTGTGGATTGCCGAAAGGCGTGCATCGAAAGAAATGCGTATTGCTTTGCTTCAAATGTGTGGTTCAGCGCATGGGCTACAACCATTGAAACCGGATGACGCATTCAGGATTATTGATTCAAACCTTCAGCCAATGAATCGGAAACACGACCACGAAGGAGTCCAGATTCGACACAACCGAGTTTTTACGGCAGTGCTGAAAGTCGAAAAGTATGCTCGGAAGTTCTGGTTTTGGCTAAGCGGCGCATTCTTCGCGGCTGGGATTCTTCTATTTCTTTGGGTTGTCGGCGAAGGGGGGATCGAGGTATGGAATACTCTATAATCGAGCCTCGTCCAACCACTATCGAAGGGCGTCCAAACCGCCGTCGAAGGTGGTCCGGACGACGTCCAAAACCAGCGGTTGAGTCGAAAATCACAGGATCAGAGGCTGGCTTGGAATTGCAGCGGTACTGCGAAGTTTTGTGCGTCCGATTCCGGACATTGCCGTTGCTATTGCCGATTGCCGATTCTCTCCCGCCCTCACGGCGCCCAATTGTAGGTTCCAACCGCCAATCCGTTCTGCGCTGCGAAATTGATTAGGATCAACAATTCCCGTAAGTCCTTATTTTACAACAACTCTAAAGGGGAACCGTACTCTGCGCGAAACGGAACTACTCTGCGCGACGGATATAAGACGAACGCTCCCTGATCGACTCGGGTTTTGCGTATAACGAGTCGTCGGGAGCGTTGTGAGTTTTCAAATTCCGAAGGCCGTTTGAACGGCCATCGAAGGCACTTCAAATAACGGTCAAAGCCGTCTCATTTATTGGTTCGGGCGATCATCTCCTTGAGAACGTAGATCACTTCACCCGCTCTTTTCGCTGTCAAAAGGTCGCGCGTACATTGCACGTCAAAGTTCTTTTCGAGCCAAGCTAAGCCGGATTCCAAGTCGCCAAAGTGCTCGCGGAGCAACCGTTCGATTTGCTCTTCGTGTCCCGGAGCAATCATGCGAGTTGCGTCAGTCTTCTGTCTCCTTCCCTGATACGGGGCTGGCTTTCGACCGGGCGGATTCGGCAACTCTCCGCCGCCTAGACGACGGATGCAACGGCTCGCGTCGGCGGCGGACAGAACCTTTGTACTTACTGCGCCGATCGCGTCGTGAAGCTGATCGTCCGTCCAACCCCACCGCCTCTTAAGCTGGTGAAGCAGTTGCCGTTGCTTTGGTGTGCTCGAACCTCGTTCTGTTCTTATGTTTGCGATCATCATATCCACCGCGATAACTATTGAGTTCCGTTCGGAACAACCTTGTTATTTCAAACAACCCTCCGCATGACACCGGATGATTCTGCTACCACATCGGCGATGTATGACGCGCTCTCATGCCCGATCGTTAAGTCGGAAACCTTTTCCAAATCAGTATTTGTGATCGATTCGCCGCCCTTCGAGAATGCCACTTTCGCGGCAAGATAAAGTGCGACGAGCGCGGCTCCGATGCCACCCATGCCAAGCGTGGATGCTCTTTCTTGCAGCCACTTTTCGGCGTCCTTCGATACTCGCAGATTCAGTTCAGATCGACCAATCAGTTTGCGTATGTCTTCGAGGCTGAATAACGGCTCGGGTTGATCGCCACGCGTGCGTTCAGTAAGGTCGCGCCGAATCACAACACGTGCGGCCAGTTGGTCCGTTACTTCCGAAAAATCGCCTACCTCACGAAACCCGAGCCTTGCGAAGATCATCGGTTTACCTGCAAGCAAGACAGGGCAGCCGGTTTTGTCGTGCAGGTCACGGATCATTTCGAGCGTCTTGTAGTTCACGCGTTCGACTTCGTCGAATATCAGCATGCGCTTGGTGCCTGCCAACCGCTTGATGATCCGCCTGAATAGCGTATCGAACGGACCATTCGTGCTGAGTTCAAACCGTGACGCGAGTGCACGGCACACCGGCATAGGGCGGAGCATCGATTCATCGATCCGTATGAGAACCGGGTCGCCGAATCGCTGGTCACCTTCGATCGCCGTGAGCGCAAACGTCTTGCCGATCTGCGCAGGTCCAAAAATGACACCGATACGGCATGTTTCCGCGACAATTGAGGCCACTTGAAGGATTTCCTTCGCAACCGAAGTCTCAATGAATTGACGGTTACGCAAGAGGTTCTCGCGGCGTGCGGCCAGTTCAAGCCAATTATGCAACTTGACGAGCTGCGCATCACACGTCTTGCCTTTGTACCGGAGACGAAGTATATCGCTGATTGTGGTCGAGCTAATGCCCACTTCGCGGGCCACGGCTGCTTGGGTGATGCCGTGTTCTTCGATAAACCGAAGCACACGTTCGCAAGTGTCTTTACGCTGATTGTCCTTGAGTTGTTTATCCGGATCGAGCATCCTTGCCGTCCTTGCCACGCGCGACGATTCAGAAAGAAGATCAAAGGCGTGTTCGTTATTCGTTTGTTCGTTCATGCCGATTCCCCGCAATCAGACTGAGCAAGTCCGATTTAGGCTCCTCGGCGTCCTTGCCGTCTTTTTGCTCGCTACCATCCTTGGGCAAGCACACATTCCCAGCGATCATATCCAACGTCGCGCGTTCCTGTTTCGGTTCAGGATCGGGAGGCGGCGGCACAAACCCAAGCGCCTCGCGCTCGGCACTCAAGTCTCTTGCACTTCCGCTTGCGGATGGCGTCCGAACCGGTTTCGATGCCCCTTCAAACCCCGTTCGGACGACCTTCACATTGGCGTTTGGTTTCCCATCCGTGCCGGTCGCACGAAGTTCCTGCACATGCTCGCGACGCTGAGCCGTGAGTTCCTGTGATACTGACCGCATTCGCTTGGGTGCTTCACGTTGCGCCTTGCGTCCAATCTTCCGCCGCCGCTCTATCGTGGCGCTGGCTTCCCGCAAATCATCGACCGTTGCAGCAGGTGATAGTCGATCATTGGAATCCAACCGTACAATGAATCGGCGGTTGGCACGCTCTGGCGTCCAAGCGTAGCAGTGCGACAAGTCGGACGGATCGAGCGTGATGAACACATCGCGGCCACGAAGCCGGTAAAGCTCCTGTGCGGCAGCACCGTAGGTGAGCCGCCTGTTCCCAACCCGGAACCCAACACCATTGGGGCCAACTTTGTAGACGCCACGCGACTGCATGAAGAACAATAGGTCGCGATCCTCGGCACGGCGAAGCGTCGTCGCTGTACCCCACACTTCAAAGGGCGTGCGACCGCCCATATCGTCGGCGCTGTGCGGGCTGCGATGATAAACTTCGATCGATTCAGCCGTCGCCGCTCGCACTTGATCCAGTGTTGGTACATCACGAGTATCGACGAACCGAAGCACGGCCACTTTCTTCCATGCCCTGCCGTATCGCTTGCGAAGGCGCCGCTTTTGATCCTTCGTATAGCCGCGACGAATTGCTTCCAAACACTCCGGTTTCGTCAGCACCGAATTCCCGCAATAACTCGCAAACGTTTTGCAGCACAGGTCGTGATAGGTTCGGAACCAGCGCTCGAGTTGCCCCTTGGACCAAGGCGCGTACGGAATCGCGTAGACTAGCTCGATGCCAAGCTCCGGCACGATACCCATGAACCGCGAATCGACACACTCGACAAGATTCGCGTCTCGCTTGAGAACGCGGTGCCAGTCTGGTCCGTGCTCTGTGCGCAGCCGGTCGCGGGTTGCCTTGGTAATGCCAGTCAACAGCCGAGACGTAAAATCCCGACCGTTATCGATCCGCATACGTTCCGGTATGGCGCATTCTCGAAATGCCATAAGCATGGCTGCAACAATCGCGTCTTGATGCGGTGCGATGCCGACGTGGTACCCGACGATCCGACGACTACGACAGTCCTGTATCGCCGTCAGCCACGGTCGTAGTTGCTTCCCGTCGTGCTCGCACCAGCAGTCAAGCTGAGTGTGATCGCAAACGTAAAGCGCTCCCGGATCAATCAGTGAGTAATCAACCTCATTGTGCGCCATGTATTTCCGTGCCCACTTGTCGTGTCCCTCACGCATGAGGCACGTCACCGAACGATCGTCGTAGACTTTCAGCCACTTCAATGTTGCGGAATAACTCACCGACCATTCCCATCCCTGCCGATTGGATTCTCGAAGTGTTGCGGCATGGCACGTCTTGGCACTCGGCCTGCTCTGGCAATGATACAAACCATAAAAATACTCGACCGCGTCGGGCGACCGTCCCTCAACTGAGCCAGTAGCACCGCCGTCGCGATTCCCGGATAACGAGCGCCGATCGATCAACCCTGCAATACCGGCAATTCGACCACCGGGTGTTGTGTCGTTATAAGCCCTTCGCCAGATTTGCAGGCTTCGTACGCTCACAGTGAATTGACCCGCCTCAACGGCTTTGGCCTCGGCAACGACTCTCCGAGCAAGTGTCAGTTCGGACTCACCGGCTAATCGATGTTCCTGACAAAGTTGATCCCATCGTCGGAGCCAGTGAGCCTTGCGATAGGCTCCATCGATGGCATGTTTCGGATACTTTTCGAGAAGCACGTTACGATCGCGGCTTTCTCGGTCGGGCTTACTTACGTTGCGGGACAAACGATGATCCAGGCGTCGGTGAATCAGCCATACGGCCTTCGTTCGGCCATCGCGAGACGGTGCTTTCCGGGCTAGCGGCATTCGTCCGCTACGACGTGAATCACCAGCTTCATTCAAAGCACGCCAGCGAATCGTACGCGGCGAATCGCCGGTAAGACGTGCGGCCTGATCGACTGTCAGCCAATCCCTTTCGTCGATTTCCGTCGCAAGATTTCGTGCCACTAACGCCATGGATTTCTACTCGCGATTCTGTCCAGCCTATCTCCGTTCAAACAGGCCTACGCTCCTGCTCTACCGAATGGGCGTATTTGCCCAACACCGGGAGTGTCGCAATCACGTCCGCTGTTCCGAGCCGATCGATGAGCGCGTGCGCCTGCCGTAGTGCCGCCTCACGCTCCGGCGTGTCCGTGTGCTCAATAGCTCGGCACATGTCCGGTCGAAACGGAAAGACCTGTGGACTGTCGATCGTGTCGGTCATTCTAATTGCATCGCGCGTACACACGCCTCGCTACCGGTAAGACTGCCACGAGCGCTTCCGCTCGATCCGCGTCGGTTCCGGCGTTGTGAACCCAAGTCGCCAGATCACTCGCTGACAAAGTGACGACCTCACTGATTGAACCGTCCTCAAGCATTCGGTCCAAAATCGCAACGTCAGAAACACTTAGCACGAGCTTCCGGTCTCGATTGCTTCTTGTCTTGGCCGTCGCCGTCTTGCGACTGACGCTGGCTACGCTTCGAGCACGTTTCGTCTTCGCTCGCTTCTTGGTACTCGTCATCGTTGCCTCCATCATCCTTGTGTCGTCCCTATGACTCTCACCAGTCGCATCGTTTATATCAACCCTTCGACTCCGACGATACCGCCACCACGGCCTATGGCAGCATAGCGACGCCACCATCCCTGAAGTGATCGGATACTGATCTTGAAGCAATTGCCGTCTATCAGTTTCGCCGCGCTCACAACTAGCCCGGCGAGTTGTCTTCGTGTTCGTCCACCTTTGGGTTCCTCGTTACATAGTCGACGCCACTCAACGACCCAACGACATCGGCGCCAAGCTCGCTTTTGCTTCTCTTTCGAGAATGGAAAAACACTGGCCTTGTCTCGACGAATTTGTTCGTCCAAATCCAATGCCAAGCGTGCGTCAAGCCCGCGATATAGCCACCAAATGATTCGGGAACTGCCACCGCCAATGGGTGCTTTGATCGCATGTGAGGCGCGACCGACGTCTAGTGCATTGCTAAATTCACGGTTAGCGCGTCGACACCATATTCCCTGTCGTTCGCCCGTCAGTCGTACGGCTTCGGAAATCGTCACCCATTCGCCTGGGAAAGGTACGCTTCGCCCTATTGCATTTGCGTTCATATCCTCAGTTCTCGTTTGTGTGCTCGTTGCCATCATGCATAGCCTCGACGGGCGATGATCTACCCGTCATGAGAAAATCGACCGAAATGCAAAACACTGCGGCGAGTACCAGAAATCTGTCAGGGTCCGGGAGCATTCGACCGGTTTCGATCGCAGCAATCGTACTTCGTGGAATTCCCGTCGCGCGTGCTAATTGAAGAGCCTTCCAGCCGCGTTCGACTCGAAGATCATGGATGCGCTCGCCGATGAGAACCCGATTCAGACACCGCACCGTTACCCGTGGGATTGGCTTCGTGTTGTCTGTGCTTCTACTCATACCATTCCTTGCTTAACCGGATCGCTCGGCGCCTGGTCGAAGAAGAAATCGATCGGAACATTGAACACGCGACATAGACGCGTAAGCGTTCCGACCTGCGGTGTCACGACGCCTGCCAACCATCCGCCAATCAGCGTTCTTTGAACCGAGGCTCGGGATGCGAAGGCGCTGGCGTTTAGACCCTCACGTTCCATTAACTCCCGGATCGCATCGCGTCGAAATCTCGGCTCCATAGTTTCCACGAACGCGGGAATACCAGATTAAATCCGGAATGTCAATAAAATAATCCGGAAATTTGCCGTGATTATTTGGAAAGCCCAGTAAGATACCAATAAACCCTGAAGGTGGTAAGATTCCCGGAATGAAACGCCCCCCAGATAGATTTGGCGAGCAACTCCGCTCGCTTCGCAAAGCTCGCGGTATAAGCGCGCACGCGTTGTCGCAACGTCTCAAGGATATCCGCAATCCGGATTTCATCTCCGACTGGGAGCGTTCACGTCGTAAGATCAATAAGTATGTGCTTCTTCAAGTCGTTGACGCGCTCGATTTATCTGACCACGAACGCCGACAACTATTCCACCTTGCAGATGTTCGGAATTCACCTACTGAAGCCAAACGACTCTATAGCTCAGGCTACGATATTGCCCAAAACTTGATCGCCGGACTGTTGGCGGTCGAGAATCATGAAGTACCTCAAGGCATCGACTCACCACCGGCGGGATCGGACCTTACATCCGCGCTAGTGCGCTCAGCCAGTCAGGTGCTCATGCTGTGGGCGTTGCGATCGGGACATGCTGATCTGGATTTTCGGTTGCTTGCATGGCCTCCTGCTGTGTACGAACTTGGCTTGATCGATTCGCAGTACCAGAATGAAACTACGCCAGAATACTCAATCCCCGAGGAGTTTGTGTCGGAGGAGCTACGCCTTGCTACGAGTGTCACCGACAAAAACCTGCTTCAGAGACTATACTCCGAAGTGATGGCTGAAGCATATCGTCGGTGGCTCTTAAGCAGTACTGACCGCTTGAACGAGTGTATATCCCAACTTTCTTATTGGTCGATTGAGCGCGGAATCGCCGATACGATTCTAACGATGCGGTTTAGCAACCCAAATGACGACGATTCATTTCGTGTCGATGCCGTGTCATGTGACGTTGTTGAGGCTGTTAACGGTCGTCAGGTTGAGTTTTTTATATCCGAGGCATGCACACAGGAAGCGCGAACTCGGAGTGAGTATGTCTATGTTCCCGATCGCGTCGACTTTGGACCTTCAATCATGGGGTCCCTCACCACTACTTTGTCATCGGACATCGCCAAGGCGTCGCTCGGACGAGAGGCTCTGATCTTCAACTTACAATGCGTCGTCGACACAATCTACAACTTAAGCGATGCACACGCTTGGTCATCGATTCATGGGCTTGGACGGCAACCACTCCAGCTCAATTTCGCAAAACGCCCAGACGCACTTGATCCCGGTGTTGACGAGCAGCGCGAGGAGATAATCGATCTGCTCAAGAAAGTAGAGAGGCGCATTCGCAGGGAGCTACGACGAGGGACCATTGAATCGACGGACTACAGCCATGTGGAGCAGCTATTTGTGTCAGGTCAGCTTATCCTTGATGGTAGCGATGACGTCGGAGCGGATAAGTCGCGTTCGGAAGCCAAACCAAAGAAGTCACCAAAGCAGAGTCGCGCGACATCCACTACGAAGCGAAAGATACCGAAAGCGGCGAGGAAGAAAGCCTCGCCGCGTGACAAGGGCATGACTAATAAGAAACGTAAACAAGAATGAGGCAAACCCTATGGGGCTAGATGAATTCAAACCCGGCGCAACTCTGGATGGCAAATACCACATACTTGACAAGGTAGGGTTTGGGGGTATGGGCACCGTCGTCAAGGCTGAGCGTCTTACCGATAGAAAAGTAGTCGCTATCAAATACTGCCATCGAGATGACAATGAATCCATCCGTAGATTCGGTCGCGAAGTACGCATTGCCGTGGATATAGTCCATCCAAACGTCGTTGAGGTCATAGATGTTCAACTTGACAAAGAACCGCCGTACTTCGTGATGCCTTATGCCGAAAGCAGTCTTGATAAACGCCTGGATGCCCTGTCGAAGGACGAAGATATGGCACTTGACGCGTTCACGCAATTGTGCGAAGGTGTACAAGCGATCCACAACTCAGGAGCTTTTCACCGCGACATAAAACCGGGGAATGGTCTAATCTTTGCTGACGGGACAGTTGTTCTCGCAGATTTTGGTTTGGCAAAGCTAAGCAAGCGTGACACTACAATTCTAACCAAACAGCGTCATGTTATCGGCACAGAACGATACCTCGCCCCAGAACAGCGAATCGATGGAGGTAGTCGCGATGCGGACGAACGTACAGACATTTTTCAACTCGGCAAGACTCTATATGAGCTTGTCACAGGTCTCAACCCTGCATTGATTGATCCAAGCGCATTACCTCCTGGACTCCAACACGCTGTGCGACGGGCCACGGAACAGCATCCCGACGAGCGATATCAAACCGTTGGGGAATTGCTTGACGGAGTGAATATTTACCGGGTCGCAAAAGACCCAGAAGCAAATCCGATTGG
Source organism: Phycisphaerae bacterium (assembly GCA_029260035.1). Lineage (GTDB taxonomy): Bacteria > Planctomycetota > Phycisphaerae > UBA1845 > UBA1845 > OFTM303. The sequence continues at coordinate 9,022 of JAJDEA010000079.1, read as the reverse complement.
CGCATACGAAGCCGTAGTCACCCAAATCCAGGAACGCGTTGCGAGGCACCAATATCGCGCTAAGGACCTGCGCAAGGCCTTACAGCTTCTCGCGCAAGAATCAATCCCCGCTTCGGGCGAAACCTACCTCGAATTGGTTGACCGTCTCCCACAGCAAATACTCCCGAACGCCGCGACTCTGGCGGCAAATGATTTTCGACCTGTCCTCAAAGCATATGTACAGGCACTTGACGATGCCGTTGGAAACCAAGCATTTCCCTATGCAGACTCAGTCGCCAAACGAATGCGAATCATTTACGAATCAACAGATGACACAGATATTCGCACTCTTGCACTCGAAGCCGTGCTCGTCGCTTCTGTCAGACTCAACCGCTTCAGTGCAATGGGCATTTTTGATCGAATGCTATTACTGGTCACGAGCGATAGCGATGCGTATCCTGTGCGGGAAATGCTCGATCGCCGTGAGCCCTTTTATAGAGAATTGTCTAACAGGATTCCATCGATAAAGTTGCACCCAGTTATCAGAGGCCTCGCAGATCAACTCAATGTGAAGGATGAGCAATAGTTGGATGAAGCACCTAACGAATGGTTTTCAGACACAATTCAAACGGCTTCCAAACTCCCGTCGAAGGCGGTCCGAACGACGTCCAAGACCAGCGATTCCGTCGAAGACCACATGCTCGGCAGTTGTCTTGAAATTGCAGCCACACTGCGAAATATCGTTCGTCCGAATTCGGACATTGCCGTTACTATTGCCGATTGCCGATTCTCCCCCGCCTTCACGGCGCCCAATCCCAGATTCCTACCGCCGATCCGTTCTGCGCAGCGCAATTGATTAGGATCAACAATCTCCGTAAGTCCTTATTTTACAACAACTTATAGAAACGGCAATCTGCGCAAAAACCGGGTATGTTTTAGAACAACTTATAGATTTGGCAACTTGCGCAAAACCCAGGTGTATTTCAGATTTGCCAGAGGATGTGGTTGACAAGCTACAGGAGGCGGATGTCTCGATCTCTCAATGTCAGCCAAATTACCGCCGAATAGGAAGGTCGGTTGATGACACTTGCAGAGATAACTCCTTACCCCACAAGCACTTCTGAAAAGCCACCGTTCGGACTCGAACCGAAGACCTGCGGTTTACAAAACCGAAGCCAAGATGACGTAAACCAATGCTACTTCAGGTTTTACGACGATCCACAAAAGCGTCTTGGGGCGGCGCTTGCGCATATCGGAGCGACTGACCCCGATCTCGCCAAGCTACTCCACTCCTGGCCGTACTTGCCAGCCCGCTTTCGCACCGCTCTTGCTGCATACGCCTTCATTGCGTCTCAACACAGCCGAGGGTGATACGGTCGACACGTTCACTTTTCGATCGCCCGCAGAATCGGTCTTGCCAGAAAGACCTTGCCCCACGAACGCCCGGTTGTTTCCTTCAGCATCCCCGCATCCACGAGTTTCTTCACGGCCGCGCGCGCCGTCGGATTGCTGGTCTTCAGCAGCTTCGCAGCGCGGGCCACCGTGACGTACGGATTCTCGAACAGCCGGTCCAGCAGAGCCATCGCCTTGGCGTTATCTTCGAGGCGCCGTCGATAGCGCTCGCGAAGGTCCATTAGCTTCCCGGCTCTTACAACGGCTTCACAGGAAACGTCCTTCACGCCGCGAAGAAAAAACCGAATCCAGCCAATCCAGTCACCGCTCATGCGGACGGCCTGCAGTCGATCGTAATATTCCTGCCGGTGCGCTTCGAAGAACGCGGAGAGGTAAAGCAACGGTTGCGACAGGCGACCACGTTCCATCAGGAACAAAGTGATCAACAACCTGCCCACGCGACCGTTGCCGTCGAGAAACGGATGGATGGCTTCGAACTGTTCGTGGATCAACGCACTCTGCACCAAGTCGGGATGTTCGTCGCGTTGATTCAGAAACCGCTCCCAATCGGCCAACGATTCGTTCATCTCATCTGGTGGCGGGGGAACGTACGTCGCAGTCTCGACTGTACTGCCCGCGGGGCCGATCCAGTTCTGTGATCGACGAAACTCGCCGGGCGTCGCATGCGCTCCCCTTGCACCACGCATGAGTTCTTTATGGATGTCGCGCACGAGCCGTAGGCTGAGCGGGAGTTTCTTAAGCCGCCGAAGACCCGTTTCGAGCGCACGTACGTAGTTGCGAACTTCCCGCACATCCTCGGGGTCTTGTGCAATCGCCGTCGCGTCCGCCTCGTCAAGGAGCAGTTCCGCCAAGTTCGTCTTCGTCCCCTCGATGCGCGACGACAACACCGCCTCGCGGCGAACATACGGTGTGATGAGAAGGTGCGGGTTGGGCAGGTGGCGGCCTAGGCCTGAAAGCTCGCTCAGAGCCGCGTCGGCCTGGGAAAGCAGGACAACCGTTTCGCGATCATAGTCCAGCGGCGGCGGCAGCGGGGCGGGCACGAAGGCCCAATAACCTTCGGCACCCCGCACGAGGCGTCCGGCGGTCGTCGATTTGAACTGTTCCCGGTCCATGCCGGCCTATCGTGCGCAGATTGCTTTGCAAGTCAATGGGCATATTCTTTCAAAGTTACCATCGCTTTGCAAACGGGCTTTCAATGCCAAGGCGGGCACGGAAGCACGGCCATAGAATCGGCGAGTCGTCCGCGCGGACGGATCGTAAGCTGGCTGCTGCCAGCAGCTTACGAGTCCATCGGCCGCCCGACCTTCACCTGATCGGGTACACGCTCCGCATCGTCGTCCCGGCGAAACGGCGTCCTACGTCCGACTCCCTCGTGCCCTCTGAAAATGCCGTTTTCGCTCGCGGCGCGAATCCCGAGCCGCCCCAGTAGACTCAACCTTCGCGTCTTCATGGCCGCACGTCGGCGGGGGTCGCCAAACCGACATCCGCATCAGTGGCTGACCAGCACCCATCCGAGCCAGCATTGCCTAATTTAACATCCCGAGTTATAAGTGGAGTATGGTGCCGGGCCGGGGGATCCCTTCCCGCCACCTGCCGACGGGTGGTTGACCGGCGACGCGGCTGCAGCGGGAAAGACCTGCCATGCGGTTCGCTAGTTGTCCCAAGACGTCCCACCGCCGGCCGCAAACTTCTTCTGAGGTAACGAGCTACGGCTCGCTGTCCCTGGTTCTGCAAACCGTATGGGGTGCCGCGATCTCAACCCTGACTGCTTCCGTCGGCCGATTCTCGCGTTGCCGCGGTTCCTCCTCTAGGGCATGCCGTTCCACTCGCAGGGTGCTCAAGTTCGCCATTGCGGGCTCCCGATAGCGCGCTCTCGCCGTGTTGACTCTCTCGACAAACCAAGGATGATGACATTCTGTGGCGTGTTCCGTGTTTAGGCGAAAGCGCAGACCATCTGTTTCGCAGGCTTGTGCCGAAGCGCAGACGGAAGGCGGTGTGGGCGTAGATCGTCCTGCCCGACCGAGGCGATCTCGACGGTTGCCGTGCACAGAAGCTCATCGTCCGAGAGGCGGAAAACATGCTGTTGGAGCAGCAGCGAGGCCCCACGCTGATGTTGAACGAGCGTATCCACTCTGAGGAGATCGTCCAAGTGGGCCGGTTTGTGAAAACGCATCTTCAGGCTGCGTACGACGAGCATCACCTCTTGGCTGCGCCAGCCCGCAGGGGCCAGACCGCAAGACCGGAGCCACTCGCACCGGGCGCGCTCCATGTACTTCAGGAAGCTGCAGTAGTACACGATCCCCAGAGCGTCCGTGTCCTCCAGGTAGACTCTGACCCGAATGTTGTGCGATTTCTCCACGGAGATTCTCCATGTTCAGTTGCCACGCGTTGAAGTTCCCAGTAACCCTGTTGCTGCTCGCCATTCTCCCCGCCCTCGTGACCGGCTGCAAGCGTTCGGACCAAGAACCGAAGCCCGTCACCGTGGGGGCCGTACTGCCGCTGACCGGTCCGATCGCTCAGTATGGCGAATACATGCGCCAGGGCATCCAGCTTGCCTACGAGGACGCGGTCAAAGAGGGTGCCATCGACGCTGCGAGGGTGAAGTTGGCGATCGAGGATGGCGCCGCCGATCCCGCACGAAGCGTCACCGCGTTCCAAAAGCTCATTGCCACGGAGACCCTGGTGGCGGTGATACCCGCGACAAGTGCTGTGACCTTGGCGATGAAGCCCATCGCTAATCGCAAGCAGGTCGTGATGATCAACGCGTCTGCGATCAGCACCGAGATCGAGGACGCGGATGATCACGTGTTCAGTGTTCTACCAAGTGCCAAGTTTGAAGGCGGTTTCCTGGCGGAGCACGCGGTATCAACCAACCACCGACAGGCGGCGGTCATTTACCGCAACGATCCGTCCGGCGTTGCGTTTCGCGACGCGTTCAAGCGCCGTTTGGAGGAACTGGGCGGGAAAGTGGTTTTCGAGGATGCACACACGCCTAACACCACTGACTTTCGCCCGTATCTTGACCGCCTTGCACGTGGACCCAGCATCGATGTCGTCTTCGTGGCATCGTTTGGGCCCGAAGTGGCAGCCTTCGTGCGGCAGGTAGCCGAGCGAAACATGGCCCTAAATGTGATTGCCTACACTACGTTCAACTCGCCCAAAGTGCTTGAGATCGCAGGGGATGCCGCCGAAGGGGTCGAGTTTTCCGCCCCCGCCTTCGACGCCGCCTCAAACGAGCCAATCGTCGCAACGCTGCGGGAGGCCGTCCGTGACAGGTTCAACCAGAGCGAGGTCAATTATTACATTGCTTCTCACTACGATGCGGCCATGCTCTTGTTTCGAGCGATCGGCGATGGAAGCACGACGGGAGAGCAAATCCGCCGGCACATCGCGAGCCTCAAGGCGTTCAACGGCATATCTGGTCACATCAAGTTCATCGACAAGGGAGCTTCGACCATTCCGTTCCGCATGTACACTGTGAGGAATGGCCAGTTTGCCCCGTTGCAGGGCGATGCGCCCTAATGGTTGGTGGCTCCGAGGAGATTCAATATGGCGAGCAGTCCAGCAAGCTCAAGCGCTGTAACGGCAGACCGCGTCACTTTCGTCGAGATGATGCAGCACATCGATGAATTACGTGACTGGTTGACGAAGGAAAAAGCGCAACACGTAGACCGTATCGGCGCAGAGCCTCATATCGATCACCCCATTTTCAGCGAGCGAGAGTATCTTCGGGCCATCAAAGAATGCCGCTGGCGGTGCAAGCGCGTCCTTGAGCACGTTTTCGGCGGTGAGCATGATACGTGTTATCCGCTCAGTGACGTCGGCTTGCCTGAGGTCCTAAAGCCCAGTTCAGGCGGCGAAAACGAGCTTGCGGATGGCGTTCTCTTTACCTATGTCCACCTACTCGCCGATGGTCACGCGGGCAAGCCATCTCCTGCGTGGCGAGACGACTTCTTCTACAAAGGGAGCCGCTGGAGCAACCCGCAGTTGAAACGCGCGTTTTACTATCACTTTCGTCCTCTGGAGCGAAGGTTGGGGCGCGAGCATAATCCAATTCTCTATCTCGTTCCTCGATTAAGACCAGCAAGTCCGCCAGCATCTAGATACCTGAGACTCTAGGGCGGCACGAATCTGGAGGTCGATCTCGACAACTCAACAGTGACGCTCCCGATTTCCGCCAACACGTTCGTCCCCTACAACTCAATCGTAGCCATGTTTGTCGAGATGGAGAGGTTGAACATGCTCAGCCGCCAACCGAGCACTGCGGATGGCATTCTCGACGACGAGTTCAGTCGCGAACTAGATGAACAAATGGAGTTGCTTTACTCCAAGGCCAGTGGCGAAGCCGATTCTGCTTGCAAGCCCCACTTGGAAGGGCTATGTACGATGCTCAGTGAGAAGGTTGGCCTGAAGGATGTACAACCGCTGCCACTCTGGAAGATGCTGACGCTGTTTCGGCTCTATGACCATCCCTATGATGTTCACCTCTTCGTGCCTCCCGGTGATGGCGAGACAGAGCTTAACTCCTGTTTGGCCCTCACTACGCCGCGCAATGCTGAGTTGAGTCACAATATGCAAGCGATCTGCACGAAGTTGTCCGAGGTTCTGTCACAATTGCCCGAATTCGAAGCCATACTGCTTCAGCGGCGTTCCCGAGATATGTTCTTCAAGGAGCAGTGGGATAGGTACTTCCCTGAGCTCATTAAACCATACGAGCGACTCGAGCAGTATACGAAGTTGCTTGCAAAGGCACTCGTCGATGCAGCGGATGTGCCCGTTGAATGGACTCGTCCTGCGGCGCGCGTAAAGTCTTCCGGCAGCACCTTCGAGAAACTAGTCGGTATAGTGAATACGCGGGAAACTGACACATGGGCGCGGTCGTGGGCGGCCATCAGGAGCGGCGAACGGGAGCAGCTCGATACCGAGCTTAAAGAACTTAATGACATCGTTGGCGTGCGCATCGAATGCACGTTCGAGTCCGTCATGTATCAGTTGATGGAGAAATTGCTCGCTCATGCATGGTGGGATCAGACGGAAGTCAACCAGTTCTGGCACGGTTTCGATCCGGAAGATAGAAGGCCGGCGGACAAGGAGTTCGCGGACTTCACTATCAAGAGCGTCACACAGCACGGCCCGAGAGCCGAGGAGCAAGACGGGAACGCTGCCGATGGGGCTCAAGGCGAGAAGAAGAACGCCTATAGATCATTGCACATCGTACTTACACTCGGCGCGAGCAGAGGAAAGCTGATCGAGTACCGTGGGTTGGCGGAGCGACGGTTTGAACTCCAGCTGCGGTCGGTCTTGATGCATGGATGGGCGGAGGTATCGCACGACATTGAGTACAAGAATGATTATCCGAAACATCTGCTAAGCGAAAGCGAGGTAGGTGGTGTCCTACAGAGCACGTCTAAGGCGCTGCAGGAGCAAGACCTCGAGTTTAACAAGGTGCGCACTGTGAACGAGAAGATGAGGCGTCTTACTCGCTGAGATCATACCATGTCGCAGTTCGCCTGTAACATTCTGCTTAGCGGTTCGCTTGTGGGCTTCGTCGCTGTCACCTTCTCGCTGTACTACCGACTTAACGGGTTCTTTCATTTGGGACATGGCGCCTTTGTCACAGTGGGCGCGTACGCAGCCTATGTTACTTCGCTGTCGTCGCTTCGGCATCCCGCAGTCGCGATCGCCGTTTCCTTCTTCGTGGCAGGCGGCATCGCCCTTGTGCTTGAAGCGTGCGTATTCCTCCCGCTGCGCCGGCGTGCAGCCAGTGAGTTGAACCTCTTCGTGGCGTCACTGGGGATTCTGGTAGTCATGGAGAGTGCAATCAGCCTGTGTTGCGGCGCGGACACAAAAGTGCTGTCCCGAGGATGGTGGACCGAGCCGATGATCATGGGCGAAGCGAGAATCTCGTACATCCAAGTCGCCGCGATCGCTGGGAATCTCCTGCTCCTAATGTTGGTAGCCATGCTCATGTACCTCGCACCTTTCGGACGTTCGTATCGCGCGGTTTGCGCTGACCATCACCTCGCTCGCTCGATCGGCATCGCCGTTACAAGACTTCGACTGGCGGTCGCCGCCGGTGCGGCTGGGTTCGCCGGCGTGGGCGGTGCGCTGTGGGCTTACGATCAGGATTTGACGCCGGCGCTGGGGTTCCGGGCGATCTTGCTCGGCGCCGTGGCTGCTGTTATTGGCGGCAAGAGTCCGGTAGGAGCCTTCGTGGCAGCCATGATCATTGCTGCGATGCAGCATGTGCTTGCGCTCGCCTGGGCGGTCAAGTGGCAGGATATGAGCGTGTTCATTCTGCTTCTCGTGTTTCTTCTCCTCCGCCCACAGGGCTACCTCGGTCGGCACCTGCGCGCCGCGACCGGTTGAAGGACTGATGAAGCATTGGACTACTTTCTCCACATCCTCGTCATGATCAGCATTTACAGCGTGCTGGCGGTGTCACTCGATTTGCTGGTTGGGAGAACGGGACTGCTGTCGCTCTGCCACGCCGTGTTCTACGGTATCGGGGCGTACACAGCTGCGCTTCTGGCCGGACACTGTGGTGCGCCATTCTTGGTGGGTGTAGCGGCCGGAATGGTCGTGGCCGGAACAGCGTCGCTGCTTGTGTCCATTCCATCGCTGCGGTTGCGCGGTGACTACTTCGTCATTGCTACCTTCGGCTTCCAGATGATCTTCTTCAGCGTGTTGAACAACTGGATGTTGCTCACCCGCGGGCCACTGGGAATTGCAGGGATTCCGCAGCCCGATGTTTTTGGATGGAACGTGAACAGTAACCTCGAATTCGCCGTCCTCGCCGCTACGTTCGCTGTCTTCGCATATGTCGTAGTTGGTCTGATTGTGACATCACCGTTTGGGCGTGTGCTCCATGCGATCCGTGAAGATGAGGTTTTTGCGAGGGCGTGCGGCAAGAATACGCCGCGGTTCAAGGTCGTGGTATTCGCGGTCAGCTCCGCCTTGCCTGCGATGGCTGGGGCCCTTTATGCCCATTACATCACTTACGTTAGCCCGACGAGCTTTACGGTGGCGGAGTCCATTCTAGTGCTTTCGATGGTGATCGTCGGTGGTGCTGGGAGTCTGAGGGGGGCGCTTGTGGGAGCGGTGGTACTTGTCAGTCTACCGGAGGCACTGCGGTTCCTCGGTCTCCCCATGGCCGCAGCCGCCAACCTACGCCAAGTCCTTTACGGGGCATTGCTTGTCGTCATGATGATCTTCAGACCGCGAGGCTTGGTAGGTAAATATGCGTTCGGACAGTGACGAGAGCCAACTCAATTCTCCGGGAGCGGCAGCAGAGTCGTGTCTTCGCTGCGAGCGCTTGAGAAAGTCCTTTGATGGCACTACCGCTCTCGGCGGCGTGACGCTTTCGTTTCCGAATTGCGGGGTCCTCGCCGTCATCGGCCCAAACGGCGCAGGCAAGACAACCTTGCTCAACGTCATGACCGGTTTCTTGTGTCCGGATGAGGGCGGGGTCTTTCTCGGCGACACAGAACTGACGCACCTACCTCCGTACCGAATCGTCCAAGCTGGCGTCTCCCGCACTTTTCAAGACCTGCGTCTGATTGCGCTGCTCAGCGTACTCGATAACGTCATGTGACCTTACCCCTTGGAACTGATCCACCGTTAAGGTAGT
>JAJDEA010000078.1 GCA_029260035.1 Phycisphaerae bacterium | reverse complement strand
TCATGCGACGATTCCCCTGGGGTGATGCGATGGATGCAAGAAAATGCAATATTTGGAGCGCCCGACTCAGTACAACCGCTCCCGTTAACTCCTTTCCAAAGGGGGCAGCCCCAAATCAAGTGCTACAACTCATTGGCAATTGCTGGGAGTGGATGGATACGGAATATGTCGTAACAGACGAGCAGGGCCGACCCATCGTTGGCGAAATGCCAATGCACGTTGTTCGCGGCGGCGCTTTCGACACTTACTTCGAAACCCAGGCGACCAGCCAATTTCGCACCGGACAAATCGCGTTGGCCCGTACGCACAACACCGGATTTCGTTGTGCGATGGACCTTAGCGAAGCAGGCTGGATCAACGGAAGCTAAAGCTAACTCTATTTTTCTGTATCAGTCGAATCCTGGTTATTCCAGAAAGACCGAGTCGAATCAACAGTAGGCTACTAATGAAAACGCTGTAATAGCAGGAGATTCATCGTGGGCACCGCGACTTATACAGCGCCAACAACGCTGCCTTGTTTAATATGCGAAGTCGAAAACTCGCCGGACGCAGTCGTCTGCGCTGAATGCAGCGCGCCTATGGCGCTCATCCAGGAGGCTTTGGCGCAAGAACGTGATCCGTGCATTATTACGGTTATCGGCGACAGCAACGTCGGCAAGACCGTTTACCTCGGCATGCTGCTTGACATGCTTTCGAAACGCGCTGACGACTTCGACGCTGTCCCAAAAGGCGCCTACTCTGTCAATCTCCAACATCAGGTAATCAGTTATCTGGGCGGTAGACAATTTCCTCCAAAAACCGCGATGGAAGTAGACGAATGGCAATGGGCTTATTACCAAGCGTCCAAGAAGAAAAAAGGGCCTCAGATTTACGATCTCGTCATGCCAGACATGGCTGGTGAAGCAGTGGCTGCCGAAGTCGCGTCACCCAAAACATTCAAAGTCATCCGCTCGCTTCTCGAGAAAAGCTCGGGAGCAATTCTCCTGGTCGATGCGGCGTTGGCTGGAGTGGGTTCCCCACAACCGGACTTTTTCGCACTCAAGCTCATGAGCTATCTCGACGGCGTGATCGCCAGCAAACAGGAGGATCGACTGAAAACACCGGTCGCAATCGTCCTATCCAAATCCGACTATTGCCCGGATTGCTTTGACAATCCCCGTGCATTTGCAGAAACCAACCTCAATCGGTTGTGGAATATCTGTCATAACCGATTCGAACACTTTGACTTCTTTGCGACAAGCGTGGTCGGCTCGTTGGGATATGGTACGGACGAGTATGACAATGTCATCCCCTACCCGCTCCATGTCGCACCGCGAGGCATCCTGGAACCTTTCGAGTGGGTGCTGAGCAAGTTGTAAACCCCCAGGCGATCTTGCCATGAATCCAATCGTTATCCGCTGCGACCAAGCGATCTTCACGTCCATCAGAACACCCATGGGCGAGGGCTACCGAATCGTGGCAGCCAGCAAAGGCGTGCGCCCCGAAGAAAAACAGGCAATCACGCAAAAATCACCTTCTCACGAAGGACTGTGCCAGCGCGAAGACAAGGGTTTGTCCGCAGAGTCCGCGTTGAACGGGTTTTCATTTTATGAACTGCCAACCGGACGACTCTGCGTTGCGCTCTCCAGCTTAGCCGGAGCCGAACATACCGGCCGAGGCGGACAGCGCGTCTACACGCATGCTATTGTTTTCGACGCGCAGGAACTCAGTAACGCCGAAAATAACCCGTTTCATTTGTGCCGTGCCATGATACGCACCGAATTGAGCACGCCGCAGCTCAAGCCGAGTAATCCGCTTGAAGAGATTGAACTATCTGTCGAACTCGGCTCCGCCAAACAGGCGAACGCGCTATCAACGCTGGCTTCACCCTTTCGCAAGAAAATCCTTCAAGACAGCCTTGAAGGACGGAATACCATTCTCAATTTCGACGGCGACTGGATCGCCATGGCAGAGGTTCTTCTACTTGGGATTCCAGGTGCTCTGCGAAAACGGGTTTCCATCGGTGCAGGAATGCGTTTTTCCATGGGACGATGCCACTGCATTAATCTCCTGTTTGACCCAAAGGACAACACACGCACGAAATCTGCTGGACAGCAGGTCGATTATATAGATCCGAATCACGCGGAAGACTTCGACTTACCAAATTCCCAATGGCATGCGATGGTGGACGGCCATTGGCAGGAAGGGACTACGACTCAGCTTGCCGATCGAACAAATTGCATTGTCGATGATGCGTCTCTTGAGGCGCGAGAACGAGTCGCACGTATCTACAATCAAACGGATTCCATCGAGTCACTTGATACGGATGGCATGCTTCAGGCGTTCTCAAACTGTTTCGTGCAAGAACGCTCCTCACAAGAAAAAGGCGCGATCGAGGAACTTGTCGTGGCAGCCAAGGGGGAACTGGCAACTCGATTAACGAAGATGCAACTACCCGAATTACGAGTGATTTGGCCTCAGCTTCTGCAAATCAGCCGAGCATCTTCAGATGGGCTTCGCGCTGCCACTCCGCTCGTCATCCAAGCCATACAGCAAACAATGACTGCAGAACCACTCGACGCGCTGACGCTCATGATCGAATTCCTGCGTTGCGTTCCCGACGGCGGAAGAGGGGATTCTAAGCTCCATCAAGTGACGCAAGGCATCCAAGCACGCATCGATGCTATGCTCTGCTCCGGCGTCGAAATAGATCTACCTCGGCTAACTGGACTTTGTATGCAATGGCTTTCGATCCACCCTGATGACGAATGCTTCAAAGCAATGGCAAAAAAGTGCAACGACTTGGCAACCGAACCCGCCTCACTTTGATAGCCCTGCAATTCTGCACCATAATCAACTCAGCTTCGCCTGATACCAAAAATTGCCTATATTTTGACGTCGAGTTGTTGCGCCGCGGCGTCAGCTGTCTGGTCGACAAGGGTTGCGATCGTCATTGGACCGACGCCTCCGGGAACCGGTGTAATAAGCGATGCCACTTCCAAGGCGGCGTCAAAATCAACATCCCCTATGTTCCCTTTGTTATACCCCGCATCGATAACCACCGAGCCAGGCTTGATCCAATCGCCTTCCACAAATCGAGGTATTCCGACGGCTGCGATTAAGACATCGGCGCGCCGAACCAAACTTGGCAGACTCTTCGTGTGGGAATGACAAAGCGTCACCGTCGCGTGCGCATTGATTAACATCGAAGCCATAGGCCTACCCAGTATCGGACTCCGCCCTAACACGACCGCATCTGCGCCGCGCAGGTTGACGTCATATTCCAACAACAGGCGTATGATACCGCGAGGGGTACACGCTCCAAATACGGGCATTCCTAAAATCAGCTTTCCAAGTGCCGCTGATGTAACACCATCAACATCTTTTTCGAGAGGAATCGCCTCAAAAACATCTCGCTTATCGATCGGCTTGGGAACAGGGTGCTGAACAAGAATACCATGGATCGCCGGGTCATCGCCCAGGTTCTTGATTTCCTGAACCAATTCGCAGGTCGGGATATCAGCAGGATAATCTCGTCGGATCGAATGTATACCAACATCCTCACACCGCTTGGCCTTCATTCGAACATAGGTCGCAGACGCCGGATCATTTCCAACGAGAACTGTTGCAAGTGTCGGCGTGACACCGCTTGCCTTGATGATTGTTTCCACCTTGGCTCGGGTCGCATCGCGAATGCGCTTGGCTAAGACGCGTCCGTCCATCACTTTGGATTCATGTGCGGTGTTTTTCATGGCGGATTCAGATTCGGACGAATCAATTCTCTCTTCTCGACGTATGATCGTGAACGATGACCCACTCCCCTCCGATTCGCCGCATCACCAGGCTAAAAGCACCACCTACTGGCCCTTCCCGGTCCAAATGCCAATCTCCAAGCACCAAAGCCGAATCTCGGCCCAGGACAGCCACTTCGATGCCGTCAAAAGCCAGCTGCCCCATCGCCTCTCGCGTCGGATATTTTCGCTTGTATCGTTGCAGTGCTGACTCCCATCCTCGCGTAACGGTTCCGCCGGATGAAAACGTCAAGTCTTTGGAGTGCCAATAGGAAGACATGAACTTTTCCACATCGCCGGCATTCCACGCGTCTGCCTGATCCGCAAGAACGTGATTGATTTCAACGACAATCGGATCGTGGCGTGCTGTCGAACCACCGGAAACACAGCCCAACGAAACCAGCACCAGCCCTGCTACCGCCAAATTCGCCATAGACCTGAAACAAAACACGACGCGCATCGAAAAAAATACGGGTTTGCGACGCCTCGAATCAAGAAGGCGTTCAAAGGCAAGCCGACTGTTCTTATTGGCCTGGATGATTTCTTTCAAACTATTTCCCATGTGGTTGATACGTCTCCACAAGCTGAGCTACAACTTCCGGATCGGCCAACGTAGAGGTATCTCCGACCTGATCGGGTTGGCCCTCGGCAATCTTCCGCAGGATGCGTCGCATGATCTTGCCTGATCGCGTCTTGGGCAACCCAGGTGCCCAATGTACGACATCCGGCGCCGCAATGGGGCCGATTTCTTTGCG
>JAJDEA010000077.1 GCA_029260035.1 Phycisphaerae bacterium | reverse complement strand
GACAACTGACAGACAGTTTCCATCGGCGTCTTCCCACCAAGGGAACAATGTGGTCTATGCCAATTGTAGTAGTGCTGCCATTCATCCAATAGCGAAAGTATATTTGGATCTTGGAGGTCAACTTCGGACCAAAATTCAATCAGATCTGTTTTCTGTGAGCGTTCTACTTTCCCGTGGAGTCGCGGTGAGCGAGGTTTTCTTGGACGAAACTTGATTCCCCACTGCATCAACCTTTTTTGGAACTCTACGGCGAAGAACTCACGGCCTCGATCAGTTTGGATACGCTGGATGGGAAAAGGCATCTCTTCGCTTGCACGGTCGAAGAAAATCAACGTGTTTGATGCACTTCTGCGGGGGTATATCCCTACGACCTTAAATCGTGAACAATCGTCAATAGCCGTATATTGAAACAGGCCTGGAGCGATCTTACATGTGTCCATCTGAACTCGATCACCGGGAATAGGACGGCTATAACGCTTAAAAGTTTTCTTCCTCCATTTAGGTAATTTGAGATGAGCAACTCCATTGCGATGAAAAACTTTGTGTATAGTAGCCAGCGATAACCTCAGATCGTATTGACTGTGTGATTCACCCAGATAGTTTCAATTTCCGTAGTGTCGGTCGAGAGATTCCATACTTTAGATGTAGTTGCCACTACTCGACCAATTGGACAGTGTCAGATAACGTGAAAACCCCAATCTATGTTACGTCCACTTCCCTTTCGATATTCACCCTAGTTTCAAGGGAAAGGTGAATTTCAAAAGAAAAGTGATCTGATTAAGAACTCCAACAAAGATCGACATTGTCTGAATGATCAAATTCTAGCTTTTACACTTTAGACAAACAGTTCCTGCATGACCGTATTGATAATATGCCTGATCCACCCCAATCTTTTACGGGCCTCAACTGACAGGGTCTTATCCATTGTTCCAACTTGCCTATTTATCGCTTCTTCCGACGAGTTTTATGGACCCATTCTCAGAAGCGATAAATAAACGGCAATTGAAATGATGTCCCCGAATCGCACAGTTAAATGTGTATGAGCGCCCTCACACCCAATCCACGCATAAATGCTCAGCCTGCTTCAGCACTGTCCTCACCGCTTCTTCCTGAATATCGGGGGGGATAGCCGTGTTTGTTCAGGATACGCTTCACAAAACGCGGATCTTCGCGCGGGCTCCTTCCCGGAGTGTCCAATCAATCGTCACGCTCTTGCGCACTTGGATGATCAGTTTGGCGGCGATGACCTTGAGTTTGTTGTCACCCATAGCTTTACCGCCAACGCGTTCGCCGCGAGAGCGTCGTAAATGGCAACTTCGTAATCAGTCAGGCCGAGCTTTTCCTCGCGTTTGGTAGTTCGTGCTCTGTATGTTCAATGCAGCCTAGATTGCCTAGAAGAAACTCTCGTCATCGTGAATCTCCGTCGCTTCATCATTTGCGACGCACAGGGCGAAGAAGCGGGAGAGATCGGTCACAACTTGCACGAAGCGCATTTACCGTCTTCCTGATTGAGGATGTGCTCCTGTCCGGCGGGATGAGCGCAAAGCGTTCGGTAGGCTTGCCGTTTGTCCACTTGTCCAAGTTGAAGCCGTGCAGAATATCACAGGCGATGTCATGCTTCAGGCCGTAACCTTGCACCGGTTTGTCGGCATACATCGTGTGCATACAGGGCACGTCGAAGCCAGTCAGCCGCATGTCGCGCACGATCACGATGCGGAACGGGTCTTTGCTGTCCTTGAATTGGTTCGCCTGCGTGCTTCGTTTGTCCGCTTCCGAATGCGCGCAACCAATTGCGATGTATTCTTTGCCGCAAGCTCATGCTCCCAGATACGCAGAACACTCCAACCGGTGGATCTCAATGTTCGCGTAACCAATTTGTCCCGCAATTGGTTTGCCGTGAGTTTTTTCCGCCAGAAAGACGCATTGTTTTTTGGTTTCGTGGCGTGCTGGGGGCAACTATGCCAGAAGCAGCCGTCCACGAAGACCGCCAATCTTAGCTTGGGGAAAACAAAATCCGGTTTGCCGAAGACGGGCTGATGCCGTCGCCATCCGGTGATGTCATTCGCCCGGAAAAGTTTCGCCAGCGCAAGTTCAGTATTCTTGTTGCCATGCGAGCGGATTCGCGACATCACCTGTGAACGCTTGCTCTGTGTGAAGACGTCAGCCATCGGCAAGCTCACCATAGTCAGCGGTGATTTGTAAACGGCGTGCTGTTTCGTCTTCCTCGTGCCGATTCATTCGGTCGTATAGATCCGTCCACTGGGCATCGCATGGGTAGAGTTCTTCGTCGACGAGTTCACCTGCATCCACTCGCCGCCATGCCTCGGAGGCAAAGCGTCTCAGCACGCGCGGCCAAGCGCTCTCAGCTTCAACATATCCATCAGGATGCAGGCCCGGGAATGCATAGGCGATAGCGCACCATGCACGCACAAAGTCTGGCTTCGTCAGTTGTTCAAGTTGGGCGTCGAATGCGCGGCGCAGTTCGCGCCCTGCACATCGAAGAGTGGAAGGAACGACAATGTTGTTGTTCATACGCAAAAACACTACCAAGCCGCGGTGGATTTGCCAGAATAAATCTTACCGGCGGACGACTATCAAAAACTTGTCCTCAATGACCTTCCACATTGTGGAGAGCTTCAGCACCTTGCTCTTCTCCCGTGCCCATTTGAACGTGATTCAGATCTGAATTGGTGACTCACGCTTCAAGATCACTGTGTCGCCCGTCTTCAGATTGAATTCGCGAAGGAACGCGGTCATTCTCACTGGATCGGGGAGCAGTTCCATTGTCTCGCTCATGTGATTCTCCTTTGTTTTGGTTTGGTGTATGTGACTGATTTACTTGGCCGCTGCGCGCTTGGCATTCGGCTTCTCCTGAAGCACAAGGTCATAGGTGCTCGATTCCGGCATTTTCAGCGATTCAACCATCTTCTTCGCGATGCGTTCAACCACAGGCACGACAACCGAATTGCCGAACTGCCGATACGCCTGTGTGTCCGACACAACGATTTCGAACGACTTCGGGTAGCCCATTAGACGTGCGCACTCGAGTGGCGTCAGTCGTCGCGGATTGCACCCGTCGTTCTGCTTGATGAGGATTTCCGAGCCGTCCTTGTGGTAGCGCGCGCTCAGAGTGCGTGCGATGTCGCGCTCGGTGACAAGGCCGAAGCCGAAGCCATTCCCAGCGGCGCGATGTTTGGCGGAGTAATTCTGTAGGTAATTCCAGAGATGGTCAGAGAGCGTGTATTTCGGGTCCGGTTTTGGTTCGAGGATACTGCCCAGCTTCGGGCCATCGGTTGGAAACTGCGGGAACTCGAAATGCCGCCGCTCGCGGAAGCCTACGAGGAAGATACGCTCGCGGTGCTGAGGGACCACGCTCTGTGCGTCGATAATCTTGTGATAGACGGTGTAGCCGAGAGCTTCAGTGAGGGTGCGATGGATGATGTTGAAGGTCTTACCGCCGTCGTGGCCCTTGAGGTTCTTGACGTTCTCGAGGACGAATGCGGCGGGGCGGTGAAAGTCGAGGATATCGGCGATGGAGAAGAAAAGGTTGCCCTGCTTGACGTCCTCGAAGCCGTGCTTGCGGCCCAAGCTCAGCTTCTTCGACACACCTGCGAGGCTGAAGGGCTGGCACGGGAAGCCTCCGCAAAGGATGTCGTGTGGTGGAATATCGGCGACGGCAACCGTGTGTATGTCGCCTTGCGGTCGCTCGCCGAAATTAGCCTCATAAGTCTGCTGGCTGAATTTGTCGTAGTCGGAGGAAAACACGCACCGGCTACCCGTGCGCTCAAAGGCTATGCGAAAGCCGCCAATGCCGCAGAATAGGTCGATAAAACTGAGTTGCCCGACGTCCGGAGTC
>JAJDEA010000076.1 GCA_029260035.1 Phycisphaerae bacterium | reverse complement strand
ACCTGGTTCCGTACAGAATTCCCCAGCGATTCGTGTGGCGATCCTTAACGACAATGCCAGGATACGTTGGCGTCCTCCGTCGGAATCGATGAACAGCGTTGCGAATCTATTGCTGCATTTGTGTGGCAACTTGAGACAGTGAATCGTCTCGGGCGTTGGTGGAGCGGTAGACGTTCGCGAAAGGCAGAGAGAGTTCGATGAACGAAGCCCGATGCCAACGGCCGAAATCGTCCAGCGAATAGAAGACGTTTTGGCCGAGGCAAAGACCGCTTTCTCTTCGGCCACGGCAGGAGAACTCCTGCGGGTTCGGCACATTCAAGGAAATGATGTCACCGGAATGCAGGCCATTTTTCACTCAGTCGCCCATTTCCGAGGGCTTACTCAGGAGATTGTCCACATGACTCGTTGTCAGCTAGGCGATTCCTACCGGTTCGACTTCGTTCCGACAACCGCCGAGGAGGGTGCGCCATAATAGCGAGTCGGCAATGAGCGTCCGGGAAATTCTATCCCAACAAGAGTCGACAAGTGATAGATGACGAGCGAATACGTCATTGACGAGTACCGACAAGACCAAGAGTTCGTGCGGCTACCCTAATGGTTCATCAAATCTGGTTGGCCATGAACCAATTACCTTAACCTGTGTCTCCGCTGGCGTAAATTGCGTTTCTAATTCGGTAAATACAGATGAATAGTGAAGAACAAATTTCATTTCGGCTTGTCGTCGACGATCGTGTTGTTGTTTCTGAAATCCGGCCTTCCGACAAACCGGCGTTCGTTCAATACCTGAACGATGAAGACCTTTATAAGACGACGCTCCGCATTCCTTCGCCCTACACAGAAGCCGATGCTGAAAAATTCATCGGCATCACTGCCGAGGCGACTTCCAAGCATGGCAATCCCGTTCACTTTGCGATTCGTGATGAATCTGAAATGGCCATCGGTGGAATTAGTTTCGATGGCTTGATCTACGGACATCGTGCGGAGATCGGTTACTGGTTGGCGAAGCCTTTTTGGGGTCGTGGTATCATGACGGCGGTTGTTGGTGCGCTTTGCGATTTTGCAGTGGCTGAATGGAAGCTGGTCCGCATCACGGCTCATGTCTTCGTTGGGAACGATGCCTCATCCAAGGTGCTGATAAAAAACGGTTTTCAGTTGGAAGGAAGAATGCAGAAGCACCATCAAAAGAACGGTGAGTTTATCGATTCGATGCTGTACGCCTTGGTGAAGTAGCAGGTCAATCCGCAACCAACTGCGTTATGCCTGGAGAATAGTTTTGACGCCTGCCAATCAAAATGCCACAGACTGGAATTCCGAACTCTATGATGACAAACACTCATTCGTGTGGAAGCTTGGTTCGTCGGTCGTCGAACTTCTGTCTCCTCAAGGTGGAGAAAGCATTCTTGATCTAGATTGTGGACTGGGACAACTAACCTCTCAGATTGCTGAGTCAGGAGCAAAGGTCGTTGGACTAGACAACTCACCAGCGATGGTTGACGAAGTTCGCCGACAGTTTCCTTATATTTAATTTGAGCTTGGTGACGCCCATAACTTCGACCTTTCGGAGCAATTCCATGCGGTGTTTTCCAACGCTGTCTTGCATTGGATAAGTGACGTACGATGTAGCGCCCGATGAATCCCGTAGCTCCCGTAACGCGAATGCTCAGTGTGGTGACTCATAAGTAAAAGAAGTGTTAACTGCTTCCTTTCGCCAAACGTTAAACTGCCGAAGCACCATGATCCACCTGTCGACAAAGCGTGTCGACAAGATTCTCAGGATCGAGCGGCTTGGGAATCCAGCCGTCAACACCGCACTCGCCAGTCGCACCTACTAGTGTGTCGGATTCAGTGCCATTTATGGCGAAGAGTTTCATGCCCGAAAAACGCTGATCGGCGCGGATCTTCTTAACAAATTCAGGACCGTCGCAACACGGCATCATCATGTCAAGCAAAATCACATCAGGGGCTGCGTGCATCGACAAATAATCCAGGGCATCCTCACCGTCGCTGGCCGTTGTAACCTCAAAGTTGTTCAAACGTAGATGACTTTCTAGCAGCTTACGTTCGCTTGCGTCTTCTTCAACGATCATGGCGTGTGTGGTTTGTTTGGCAGATCGAGCATCCTCAAGAGCGTCGTTTGCTTCACGTTCCAGCGATTGAAGCTCACGGAAGACGTTTTCAATACTGGCTTGTGCGCCGTCGACTTGGCTTTCATCCAGTATCGCATGAAGTCGATTCAGCTCGGTCGTCGCCTTTTCCAGCCGACCGCAAACCGCGTGGACGAGCGAGCTAAGACGTTCCGCCGTGGTTACTTCGTTGGGCGTAAACTCAATCGACTTCAAATCCACAATTTCATCGCGGACAATCGGAATGTCTGACGGCGCATCGATGCCGATACGAGTCCTTTTGCCCTGGATTCGCAAAACTTCCAGGGTGATGCCGAGCGAAGGGAAGAGGATTGTTTCTGATTCACGACGAGAGAGAACGAGCATGTCTGAGTTCCTTTTCATTTCTTGTGA
>JAJDEA010000075.1 GCA_029260035.1 Phycisphaerae bacterium | reverse complement strand
CCCCAAGAAACGATCCAGATCACCCGCCAGCCGACCCATTCGCCGAACATCCATGTTCCACACCTCCAGCCTGTTGTCACTGGAGGAAATATCGAACAAACTACGTCAAATTCTTGAGCCTAACCCGCGTTGTCGTGTTAGTTGCCGTCTCGAATCTGGCTTCGCTCGCGTCCTTCCTGCGAAACGCAGACAGCAGCTCGCCGCTGGGACTGACGAGTTGTGCAACCAAAAGCGAATCAACTATGCCCGCGCCCTTCATGATCCGATCCAACGTCGTCCTATCGCCGACTAATATGGCTGGTTCGACCGTGTGGGTGATGATCTCGGCAAAGCTATAGGCTTCCTCGGACAGCTCCTTCACCTCGTCGCGATGGGTCTGCCACGCCATGCTGGTGAGCACGGCGCCGGTCGTCGCAACGACTACCACTACAGAAAAGACAGTCGCTTTGCATTGCAAGCTAGCGTTACAAAAGCGGGCGGGGCGTCGAGGGTTTGTCGATGGATGGATTGTGGTGGCCATAGGGATCGGGATGCTGAAATAATAGAGTTTTGCAAGTACATCGGCGAATTGAAAGGTACGATTTGGATACGGCTTTGCGTGTTTTGTCTCTCCATCGCAACTGGGTCCCAAGCTCGATTGGTTTTAAGCCGATAAACCTGTGGGACGAGCATTCGTGGGAAAGCTATAGGTGTATTTACTAATACGACTGTGCGATCTGTCTCAGCTTTGGTCGATGTCTTGACAAAGTGAACTGGTGTTCATGTCACGTATACTGGCTATCCTGTGCTGGAGTTCACTGATATCGCTGGCGGTGCATACGCCATCCGCAGCTGCAGACAGGGAGCCGCGCCGCTTAACCATTCTGTCCGCGCACCTTGCCACCTATCAAACGGCAGCGGATGCGATGCGTCTGAAACTCGAAGCTAGTGGTTACACATATACCGTGATCAATTTGCCTCATTCCAGCGATGCGGATGGGCAGGCGGCTGCAATCAGGGACCTCCTCGAATCTGAGCCCACAGTGATCGTTGCGACTGGAAAAACAGCAACGTCCATCGCACTTCGTTCTATTCCTGATGTCCCCGTCGTTTTCATGTTGGTTCCAAACACCGCAGACGCGCCTTTTCTAAGGGCTGATAACCCCGATCGCGTGCGACTTGCTGGCGTCGCCGGGGACGTGTCCCCTGTGGCATGGCTCGATAGTATCGCCGAAGTTCAGCCAGATTGCAGCGATATAGGAATCCTGTACCGCGCGTCCAGCGCACATGTGATGAGTAACTTTAGGAGGGTTGCGGAGCGCCGCGGCATCCGGATTACAGGCATCGTCGCACAAAAGGACGACTTTCCTTCGGCAGTTGATGAACTTACGCGTCAGCGATGCGCTAGTGTGTTGATGCTCCCAGACCCGGCCATCTACAATTCGCCGAACGTACAGCACCTCATCCTCTGGGGCGCTCGAAGTAAGAAGCCAGTCTGGGCCTTCTCTGCAAGCGTTGTGCGAGCGGGCGCCCTCTACGGACAATACCTGGACAATGCTGAAGTTGGCAGGCAAGCTGCCAAGATCGTCGAACGTATCTTCGATGGTGAAGCTCCGGAGAAAATAGGCGTGCAATATCCCGCAGTGGTTGCAAAGGCGATCAACGTACGAACTGCGGATCTGATCGGTGTCGATGTCGGGGGCAACATTCTAAAACCTGAAACCACGAGATTTGGAGAGAAACCGTGACATCTCATGAGTATCCCGCGTCATGTGCGGTATTAGCGTCCACATGCTCCTACGATTGGCGAAAGCGGCGAACACATTTCCGACATCATGGATCGATGCGTGTAGCGGTGGGTATTTACTTCGCCGTTTTTGTCGCCAATGCTTCGGTTGCCCAGCCGACAAGAACTCCCACTGACGAAAACGAACCGAAAGCTGAACAAAAATCACCGCCGGAACTAGTGATGGAAGACGAATTCGACGCAGTGGAGCTGCTAGAGCTAGATATCCCAATCGTTGTTACCGCAAGTCGGCACGAACAAAGCATTACCGACGTCCCCTACGCAATAAGCGTTATTACCGCCGATGACATACGTCGCTCGGGAGCAAGATCAATCCCCGACGCGCTGCGCCTTGCGCCTGGCGTTGATATCGCTGAGCTTTCTTACGGAAACTATGCGGTGTCTCCACGAGGATTCGCCAGCTTTAACGCCAACAAGGTACTCGTGCTCGTCGATGGTCGCCAAATCTACGACACGTTGATGAGCGGTACATTTTGGGGAGCGTGGCCCTTTCAACTGGAAGACATCGACCAAATCGAAGTGATTCGCGGACCCGCAGGTGTCACATGGGGGGCGAACGCCGTGAATGGCGTGATCAACATTATCACTAAGGATCCAGATGAACAGGAAGGTCTTACCGTTTCCGTGGGCGGTGGTTCGCGTGATACTTACAAGGAGCGTGTCAGCTACGGCTTGCGCGAAGGCGACCTGCGTTTGCGGTTTTCTGCGGAACATGAGAGTAGTGGCGGCTTCAAAGAATCCACGTCCGCATTCGGGAATCTCGATGACGAATATCGCAACCTGCGCCTCGGCTTGCATGCGATCTACGAACCTGACGATGAGAACAAATACACCTACTCGGTTGGAAGTGCCGTCGTTGATGGCAACTGGCCTCTCCCGCTGGCCTCGCGATTGTTTCGTAATCCTAAGGCGCATGCACAAGCGAATTACGTCCTGGGAAAGTGGACCCACTACATTGAAGAGGATAACGCTTTCGAGTTGACGGGTTATGTCAACGACTTCTACCTCACTTCGGGGCTCGACTGGACCGACTTTCGATACCAGCAACTCTCGCTTCTCCTCAGCCATACGTTTAAGCCCGCAGAAGACCAGACGTTCATTTGGGGGCTCGACACAAGATGGGATCTGACCAGCGCGGCCAACGCAGACCCATTCATGCTCGCAAAGGATGTCGTTCGTAGCGGAAGTATCGGATTGTACGCTCAGCACGAGTGGCGCGTCGCGCCTCTGTGGATGCTGCATCTTGGTGGGCGCGTCGAGTATGATTTCTATGGCGGTTTTCATCCCACTGGCCGAATCGCTCTCGCGCGCAAACTCGAAGACGGCGCCCTGGTCTATGGTGCGGTGTCCCGCGCGTTTCACATGCCTGCAGGCCCAAGACGTTTCTTGGATTTTCCGGTCGTCGGAGAGTTCCTCCAAGTCACGAGCGAGCGCGGTCTCGATCCCGAAACGCTTATTGCCTATGAGGTTGGCTACCGTACGAAGTGGTGGGATCGATTCGACGTTGATGTCAACGTTTTTTGGAATCGCTATGACGATCTTCTCGAGACTATTCCCGAACTCGGACCGCCAGGTATCTTGCAACTGAAAAGCAAGAATGGCCGTTCGCTAAGTCTCTATGGTGTCGAACTCGGTTTGAAATATGCGGTGAGCGATTCGCTGACGCTTCTAGGAAACTACACCTTCCAGCAGACGGATACTGGTCTGACTGAATTGCCAGGCGACGCCATCTATCCACCAAGGCATAAATTCATGGCCGCCGTACGGTACGATGTGTCAGATTTTTGGCATTTATCAAGCCAGCTCTACTATGTGGGTGGTGTCAATGGCAAGGACCCGAGTATTCCCTTTATAACGTCCCATGTGGGTTCTTACGTTCGACTTGATCTCGGAATCATCCACGAGTTCGACGGAGATGATGCGTCAATCGCGTTTGGCGTCAGGAACCTGCTGGACCCCGACCATCCCGAAGGTGTTGGGACCGGATTGGATTCCGCCGAAGTCCCAAGATCGCTTTATGTCGAATATCGAGTTAAGATCAACTGACGACTTGAGTCTGCCGTATTCTCTCTGTGCCTTCCAGAAATGCCATCCAACCCGAACTTCAGCGCGTCGAATCGTTGGAACCCATGGCCCCGAAGTTCGAGCACGCGATTGCGGTTGGGATTATAGGAGTTGTGTGATCGATTTGCTTGAGGATCCGGAATTCGACACGAAGTCTTCTCGTTGCCCGCAAACATCGCCGTAACATGGGCATTTTCACGCCGCCCCCGACGCTGCGTGGACAGCTCAACAGATCGCCGAAGCGTTTCCGTTCGACGAGGTTCCTCGATTCTTGCTTCGTGATCGTGACTCGATCTACGGCGAGTACTTTCGGAAACGCATCAAGCACATGGGCATCGAAGAAATCGTAACGGCACCACGATCTCCATGGCAAAATCCTTACGTTGAACGCCCAAATGGAAGTATCCGCCGCGAGTGCCTCAATCATGTCACCGTTTTGAATGAGCGACATCTTCGCAGAATTCTGCGCGACTACTTTGAGTATTATCATCACGCCCGCACGCACTTGTCGTTGGATCGCAACTCGCCAGCTACACGCAATGTTGAGCCGCCGGACCGTGACAAGGTGATTGCGACCCCAATGGTCGGCGGGTTGCATCATAGGTATTGCCGCGCGGTTTGAACGCTTGAAACAACTCGCTTGCATTGACTTTCCGGGAATGAAGTATGCGCACGGTTTCGAATTAGGTGATTTTCGTGCCACAATGCACCATGTTCTGAGCGCACTCCACAATCTTGACGACGTTTGTCTACGCCAATTCTTCACTCGACACCCCTGTTTCCATCGGGATGGAGTTTTCAGGAACGACAGCAGGTTCAGTTGTCCGCAAAGATGAAACCCTCGAAACAGTCAGAGGATTCAGCAATGATGCTGCGGATCTTACCTGTGTCTCCCGTCTTATCCGTACTACATGTCAACAAAGGACTTACGAATAAAACGGAAGGCACAGGAGCCTTGAATACGTCCGCCGCATGAGCGACGCCCTATTTCTAGCAGATTCTTCTGCGAACTCGTGTTCCGACCAAGCCCAGGCAAAGTGCCCAGATGGATAGCGTACCCATCACGCCACACGGAGCCACTCCCGAACCGCATTGGGCGCTGCCCGGCAATTCCTGCTCGCTCGGCACGTCATCTTCCTCAAGAACAATTGGACATCCTACTTCATCCACAATGAAACCCGCTTCCGTATTCGGACACTGATCGAGATCGTTGGGAATCGAATCACCATCTTCGTCAAGCGGTTGCTCTTCTTCAGGCTCCGTCGGTTCCGGTGCCTCTTCATCGTCATTCACCGCAGGTTCGTCGGTTTCCGCAGGGCCGATTGGCTCATCCTCCTCGATCGGCTGGTCAACTTCCTCTTCAGGCGGAGCAGGAACCCCGGCGGAAAAATCGCTAAGTTCGTCGCGGATGACCCAGAAAACCCATCGGTCTCGGTTACTCAGAAAATATCCGGCGTCCCCAATGACACCGGTAGGCATTGACTGACCGATATGGTTACCCGCAGGGCCCCACTCGCCCGGCGTTACGGTGTCGTCAAAAACATGCAGTGTGACGTCTTCCGGCCTGACGTTCGTATTTGTCAAATCGCCATCGTTAAACAACAACTTGATCGTCACAACAAACGTTCCCGGTTCGGCTGAAGTGTTGACCGTTACGGTCCTGGGCAGACCCAGTTCGCCAACAAAGCCTGCAAACGTTCCTTCGCCAGGACCGGGAGGTGACCCATCTGTGACACGATAGTCAACGCGTTCCTGCGGCTCCGCGTCAGTCATGTCGATTTCGGCGAGGGTAATGCCCCCCGCGGTCTTCGCATCAACGTTGTATTGCCCGTCATCATCCGTAAACCCGAATCCAGCAAGCGTATCTTCGGGGCCGGAAGTGGCTGGAGGTGCTGGCGGCGGCGGAGATGCCTCACATGCGTCACCTTCGCCGTCGCTGTCGGCGTCCGCTTGGTTTGCGTTTGCTACACTTGCACAATTATCGCAACCATCCGGAACGGAATCACCGTCGGTATCGGCTGCATCATCGAAACCCGCGCACGCGTCACAGCCATCCGGCGTACCGTCCCCATCCGTATCCGCCGCGTCGTCGAAGCCCTGGCAGACATCATCAGAGTCGCAAACCCCATCGCTGTCGCTGTCGTTAGGATTATCCATGGGGCAGGTGTCGCATCCGTCCGGCGATCCATCCCCATCTGTATCCAAGGCGTCATCGAAACCGGCACAGATGTCACAGCCATCCGGCACGCCGTCACCGTCAGCATCTATCGCGTCGTCGAAGCCCGGACAGATATCAGTCGAGTCACACTCACCGTCGCCATCAGTGTCTGGGTCACCAAGCGGGCATCCCGCACAACCATCCGGAACACCATCACCATCGCTGTCGACGCTATCGTCAAAACCGGGACATATATCGTCGGAATCGCAAACTCCATCTCCATCGGTGTCATCCGGATTGTCAGCCGGACACAAGTCGCAATCGTCGGGCGATCCATCTGCGTCTGTATCCACTGCGTCATCGAAACCGGCACAGATGTCGCAGCCATCCGGAACGGTATCGCCGTCTGTGTCTACGTTGTCGTCGAATCCCTGGCATATGTCAGCGGATTCGCACACACCGTCGCCGTCACTGTCGTTTGGATTATCCGTCGGGCAGGCGTCGCAGGCATCTCCCTGATTGTCGCCATCCCCATCTTCCTGATTTGGATTGGGAATCGCAGGGCAATTGTCTGCATTGTCCGGCACGCCGTCGCCGTCTCCATCATCCGTGCCGGTCCCGTCTGCCAACATGGTAATCGAACTGGTATCGGGATCGTTCGATGGAATGTCAAAACGATCGAAAACATAACCCGGAGCGGCCGGAAGAAAATGCACATCTAACGTGCAAGTCTCGGATGGGGCCATGGTCAGACCTGAACACGTGTCATTTACGATGCTGAAAGGCGCGGCCAGCGGGTTCGCCTGGGCGATGTCTCCCAGAACCAGATCATCCGTTCCGGTGTTCTCGACGGTCACGGTCTCGGCAGCAGAGGTCGCCACCCCCACGTCGCCAAAGGCGATATAATGATCACCCACACTGCCGCTCGTATCCCACACCCTGATGTTCGGCTCGAGGACTGTCCCCCGTCCTCTTGCTTTTATCCGTATCTCAGGCTCGTTCGGGTCATCGGACGGAATATCGACGCTCCTGGACAAGGATCCCGCGGATGTGGGCGAATACCGCATCGTGAATGTGCAACTCGACAAAGACGCAAGGATCTGTCCGGAGCAAAAATCGTCTACGACGCTGAGTGGCGGCACCGGCGCGAGCCTCTGGCCCACCTGCTCCATGATGAGATCGGTGTTTCCAATGTTCGTGACCGTGATGATCTCGTCGGCCGTGGTCCCGGCCGGCAGGTCTCCGAAGTCGATCTCGTAGTCATCGTCCGGTGCTACGGAATCCGTCACCTCGATGTCCGGGACTAGTGGCGACGGCCCATCTGTGACGGGCCAAACATTGTACCGCGTCCCGATCCCGGCCTTGCCGCGCGTTTCCATCTTGCCCGTGTTGATGTGCAGAACAAACGCACTGGAGAATGCGCTAGTCGAAGACCAGGTGTAGTGGCTCGGGCCCGTATTCAGGAATGGATGGGAGGTCGGCAAGGACGGGATAATCTGACCGAGATCGGAAAGACTAAACAACTCGACTCGGTTAGGAATCCGCCAGTTTGTCCTGCCAAGATAGCTGTTCGTATTCAAGCAAACGATGTAATCGAAAGCCTCTATCCATCCGCGGAGTACGCCGGTATTACAGATAGCCGGACCCGGACTTAGCACGTCTTTGGTCCAGGTCAGACCGGTGAATTCATCAGTTACCGTCCCGTCTCCATGATCCGTGAACCTGGCGACCGGCGGGTCCACGCCCACTTGAGACTCGCCGTCTTCGCCGGTGCCGGCACACGGCCTTGACCTACCGTACAGGTCCCAGCATCCAGTTTGCCCCGTTCTCCGAACGTTGGCCGGATAAGCTGGGTCAGGGTTGCCATCAAGCTGTCCGCCGCGCACCGGCCAGACATCATCGCTTGCGCTTTTTTGTTGCGCCCGCATGGTACCGTCCAAGCCAACAGCCCAATTGGTTCGCTCGATAAAGGTTTGGTCTGTCGTGGAGGTCGGGTACGCGCCCACCAGATTGCTAAACCCCTGCGTGCCAAGCCAAGTTCGTGTCTGTTCCTCTGAATGAGCCAAGCTCGCCTGCTCGATCGCATTCGGAAAACGCCAGTCGGAATAGCCGAGGTAATCGTTGGCATTCAGGCATTTCACGTAATCCAATGCCTCTTGCCACCGAAGGGCGCCGCCTACACATGGTCCGAAGGTGGGCGTGCCGCCATCTTGCGCCCACATGAGCCCCGTGAGCTCATCCATAATCGTGCCGTCACCGTTGTCGGTGAATCGAGTTGCAGGCCAGTCCACGCCCCTTAGGGTCTCGCCATCCTGACCGGTCCGGGCACACGGGATGACGTTGTTCCCTTGGTCGTAGCAGCTGGTCTGTCCGGTCTTCGGCAGGTCGACCGTGCCCGCCAAGGCAACTCGCTCCGCTTGAGCCAAGAAGAACGAAACACCAATAATGAAAACAACCGGATACTTTGCGATCGCATGTGAAAG
>JAJDEA010000074.1 GCA_029260035.1 Phycisphaerae bacterium | reverse complement strand
TATTACATATGCCGGGTAGACAGTCAAAAGCACAATCGGAAACCACAACGGAAGGTCAACAGAGCGATGCAAATAGGTTAGGAATATGGGGTGGTGGCGGCCCTTCCGGACTCTCTGATCAGCCTTGAACCCGCCGAACCGAAACCTCCTCTTCTTAAACTTAGACGGTACGTCTGTTCTGGATTTCCACGACAGGCCATATCCGGTCCTTGTAAATCTTATTTTGAAATCGCGTTCGTAGAAGAAGAGGGCTCTGCCTCCACCGCCGTGATAAATGCCTTGCTCTTTGCCGACACCAATACGCAAGTAACTACCATGGCCAGGCATCTGGACAAGGTAGGCTTTCGGAGCGCGACCAGAGAATTTCGATGCATTCTGAGGAAAGGCAAGGATCAACCAAACTGACACGATTGCTGCCAAACCGCCAAAGCAGAAAGCCAGCAAAGTCCAGCGCAGGAATCCGAGCCGCAACATAGACATGAGGATTTTCATCCTAAACATTATTCTATCTCGTTCCGCCAGGTGCCAGCTTTTGCCGTCCGGTCTCCATTCTCGCAGAATTCAGCACGCGCAGAGCGCTTGGCCTGCAGAAGTCTAGGCCCGAATCGAAGGTGCTTGACTCTTCTTTGAGTAGCGGTCTCAAAGTCGGTTTTCCCGGAGTCTTTATTCAAAACAATTGCTGGAAAAGATCGCTAAAGCGTGAAACTCAATCTAAGGAGCAGGCGCTTTCAGCGTTTCATGAATGGCTGCCCGCCATTGCTTTTCGAGCGATTGGGTGGTTAAGCCGTCAAAGTTCTTATCGAGTGCTTCTTCGATGGACTGCCCGTCTTTGAGGCCTCGAACAAATGCCTTGAGTTGCTGCGGATTCCGCGTTTCCAGAAAGGCGATAATGCTGTGGGCCAGCGGATACTGTTGCACGGAAATAGGTCCAGCTTTGGCCAGCAAATCGCCAATCGGCCAATCATGAGCGACATACTGTTGAGCGAGCAACTTTGCTTTTTCGCCGGCAAAGCATCGATCGCCAAGAACGCGCTCGGCCATCAGGTCGGCGTAACCCTCGTTTACCCAGTGTGGAATCAAACGCGGCGAATGATAGCGGTGCAGGAAGGCGTGCGTACCTTCATGGACGAGCGTTGTGGCGAAGCGATCGTAGTCTCGCGGATCACTTCCATGTCGAACCAGTGCAACGTGGACATAGCCGTGACGCTCAATGGAACGCGTGTAACCCACCGCGTCTTTGCCACTATAGCCATCAAAAAGCTGAGCGAATTTTTGAAACTGTGCCTTTGACTTCCAACAGAATACCGGGCACTTCGCCATGAACACCGACTTGTCGGGCTTATGGTCAAACTCTGCGCTCAGCGCCGCGTACATTTCTTCACAAAGTTTCGGAAGCAGGCTGCGTGTGTTGGACGTCCAGTCCGTCCATATCAGAAAGTGATCGGTTTCCATGAGTACGACGTCCCGGCCCATCTTCTTCTGAACCTCACGCCCAAAGGTCATATTGACCAAAAGCATTTGGCTGTTTGCATCAGAGACAGGGCTTTCCTTCGGTGCCGTTTCGTTGTCCATCGAATCCGAAGATTGATTCTCGTTGTGCTCGCTGCGCGTTTGGGCAGGCAACTCCAAAGCTTTCTTGATTAAGGGAGGAGAGGTTGTTTGTGCGCCAGCCCGCCGCACATTCCTATACTCGTCCATAGCCTCTTTCGTGCATTTCTCGAACGTCGAGTCGATTTTGACTGCCAGTTTGAACTGTGCGGCAGCAGTGGGGCCTCGGCTTCGAGACAGCGCGAATAAACCCAGCTCATAGTGATCCTCGGCGGTGAAGTTCTTTTCTCCGTCCCGTGCTAATGCCAGAAGCGCACGCTTTGCGATAAATGCGTGACTTGTCTCAATCTCATTCCACGCGATTGCGTACGCCGTTTTATTCTGGACAACAATGATTACCGACTCATCGTGAGCGGCGACCAATCCTTCGACTTGCCCACCAGTGCTCAAAGCTAATTCGACGCGAACGGTTGGTTGGTTTTCTTCTGCATGCAGAAGGCATTGCATCATCGGCTGCAAGAAAAACAATGCCGAACAGAGCAAGAGGATTCTGCCCTGGCTGAAGCGGCTTCTAGGTCTATAGGCCGAGCTGAAATACATCGGTAACAAATCTCATTTCATTAGAATGGGGTTTGGATGCAACTTCACCTTTGCCGGATCGTGTTTCTTGATTCGTTCTATGTTTCGGTGTGCGGCAGATTGTCTTCCTGGAATTCCAAAGCAAGGCGGGTTTGTTCATCCGTTCGTACTATGTTGATCGATCCAAAACGCGCGCAAAGTTGCAGAAACTGTGTTTGATTCATGCTCAAATCCAACTCTACATCGTTGCCCATATATCGTCTGTCGGAAACGTTGGCGTGGTGAGCGATCTCCGCGAGAAGTTTGCCTTCGGATTGGTCGAGCCGAATGGTTGCCTGAGCCGTTGCGCCGAGCATCCTTTGGAGAATCGCCTCAGACAGATTGTCGAGTCCTTGGCCAGTCAGCGCGGAAATTTCCAACGAATCCGACCGGTGCTGGGCAAGAAACTCTGCCATTGATGTGTCATTTATGGCGTCGATCTTATTTAGCAAAGTCAATTGAGGTAGGTCGGCGCACCCCAGGTCTTGCAATACCGAATCGACCGCCTCCATTTGCTGGTATGCCGATGGCGAAGAAATGTCAACAACATGCAATAGTAGATCGGCGTGAATCGTTTCTTCTAACGTAGCCCGAAAGGACGCCACAAGGTGATGCGGCAGATCACGAATGAATCCAACTGTGTCGCTCAGAAGAACGCCCCGTCCTTCTCCCAAATCCCATCGACAGGTTTTTGTATCCAACGTGGCGAACAGGCGGTCTGCTGCGTAGCATTCGGTGCCGGTCAGCCGATTTAACAGCGTCGTTTTACCAGAGTTCGTGTATCCCACGAGCGACACCGTAAACTGGTCAGTTCTAGACCGAGCTTCGCGTTGTTTGCGTCGATCGATCTCTGCGATCTGTCCCTTGAGGTGACTGATTCGCTTCTGCACAAGTCGTCGGTCAATTTCGATCTGTCTTTCGCCGGGCCCTCGCGTACCAACGCCCCCGACTGCACCGGCTGCCGTAGCGCCACCCGCGCCGGCGACTCGCTCGAGATGAGTCCACATGCCCCGAATGCGTGGCGCAGTGTATTGCAGTTGTGCGAGTTCCACCTGCAATTGCGCTTCATGGCTGCTTGCACGTGAAGCGAAAATATCAAGGATGAGTTCGGTTCGATCAATGACTTTGATCTGGAGTTCTTTTTCGAGGCCGCGGATTTGCCTGGGAGTTAAATCGTTGTCGAATATAACCACGCTGGCGTTGTTGGCTTCTACTCGCTCCGCCAATTCTCTGAGTTTGCCCTTACCCAGCGCGTAGGCGGTGCCAATCTTCATTCGCTTCTGCGTCATCTTGTCCACGATTTCTGTATTCGCGGATTCTGCCAAGGCCGTGAGTTCGCCCAGCGGGTCTCGCAGGTCCGCCTTGCTCTGCGGCAGGATGACACTTACCAAAACAGCCAGCTCAGGCTGATCTGTGTCGTTACGACTTCGGCTCTCCTGCTTGGAGTGCATCAAGCCTTGGCGATTGTGCATGGAATCGGGAGTATGGGATCGGATGGAATATCGCATGAATCTTCGTCACTCGATCATAGCATTTGTTGGTATTCGCGGTCAACTTATTCCACTTATTCTGTTTCCGTCGCGATTTTTAGGATCATCAAAGGCTCATCGACGAGAGTCCAACGTAAACCAGCACGCTGCAGGCCGTCAAAAAGCGTCCGGTTGACGAGTCCTCGCCCGGTGGTTCCTTGAGGATCGATCGAATCTAACAATACCCATGCGTCGGAGCCTTTCTCTATTTCTTCTTGGACTCCGCTTACGAGGTTTCGGGTGTCTTCGATCAGCGACCCCTCTCGCGCGGGAGCAAGATCCGCTTTGGTATCCACCCACCCGACTTGCTTGCTTAACCAAGAGGGGTAAGCAACCATCTCGGCTTCAAAGCCAGCACGGTGTAAGTAGTATTGCAAGTAGTCGCGGTCGTAGGAGAATGTGATTACCAAATCATTTGGCTGCGCCAACTCCGCGAGTTGATTTGCACGCACATGATGAAACGAAGTCGGGGGATTCAGGTTTGCCATGCGGAGGATCGGCACGGCACTACACATGACAAATATAAGGCACAAAATAGCCACGATCATGTTTTCTCTTCCATGATGTGAGTGGGGCGGGGTTGCAGATTGATTCGTTCGCTTGGTGGCCATTGTTCGAGCAAATGCAGTTATCAACAAGCCAAGCCAGACGACGAAAGCAGGCCAGGAAACGAGGTCGTATCGTCCGGGTAGGTAATTCGGTCGAATGAGTATTGAATAGAATAACGCGAGCGCAAGAGGGAGTAATGCAAGAAGGAATAGTGGCCTTAAGGCCTGCTGGCTGTTGGGCTGTTCCGCTGTAGCAGGCCCTTGCGCCGATCTTCGGAGCATCAGCAATGTCGCCATGCTTATGACAATAAGAAGAGGCAGATAACTTACCGTTCGGGCAAGCCAATCAGGCGAAAATGGGACCGTGTCAGGCGACAACAGCGACAAGCCTCTGAGATGGGCGGGGTAGCCTCCTGCTGGAAGAAAGGCCCAGAGCGATTCCAGAATCACAGTGTACGGGCTCCACGATTGCGAAATCCAGGTCCCGCCTCCACCTCGAGCTGCAGGAAGAACAGCCCAAAGCAAATAGGGTATGAATGCCAGGCTAACGGCTGCAACAGTGACAATCCATCGTCTCCACGCCTGTCGCCTGTTGTTGGCAAGTAGGATTGTGATAGCGCAGGCCGGGACGAAGTACGCGGTGAAGTAGTGCAAATGGAGGCACGTCCACAGCGCGAATCCAAGTGCTGCCCACCATCTCCAACGATCTCGTCGAACAGCCTGAATGAGCAGGCACAAAACGGCAGTCAACAGAAAAACCCAAAGCGCGTACGCGCGTGCTTCGTGAGCGTAATGAATGTGAAGCGGGTGTGTCGCGCATAGTGCAGAGCAGATCATGCCGCACGCGATGCCGCCAAGCTGCCAGCCTAACCAGCCCAGCAACGGAATCGTGAGAGTTGACGCGACGGCGGAAAAAGAGCGAAAAGACGCCTCCGACTCACCGAATACGTTCACCCACCCGCGCAATAGGGCGTAATAGGGGAGGTTTGTACTCTCGACAAGGAGGTTCGAGTCCGCCTGCCAATCGAATAAATTGGACACATAAACAAATGTGCAGCTTTCGTCGAACCAAAAATCGCGCGTCCCCAGCCCTTGAAACCGCAAACCCGCGCCGAGAATTGTTATGATTAAGATCGCAAAGCACGCGTTTCGATGGGAACGATCTTGCACGGGTAGGGACATCAAAGAGCCATCGATACCAGAATAGAACAAACTCTAGGAACCCGCCGAGCCTTCGTTGAAGGCGTTGTCTGGGACGAAAACGTAAACCTGCCGAAGAGACGCCATGTCGATTGCGCCGCGCACCGTGAGTATGCTTAACAGCGGGTTTTTGCGATCAGGTTGAATGCTCTCGATTCGACCGACGGTCATTGGTGCGGGGAGTCCGATGGCGATGCTGTCTGCCAAAACTATGTCACCTTCGCTGATTGTTCCGCCATCTACAAGTCGTCTATCTACGTCGGGGATTTCCATGACGCCTTGCCCACGACCGATCATCCAAAAAAACTGTTCGATTGCGAAAAAGCCTTCACCTTCAAACCGCCCGATGCGCACCTTCGTCTCGACGCTGATGTCGCTCAATAGTTTCGCCCGTGCCGTGTGCGTACTGGCCGTTTCAACGATGCCGACGAGAACCTCCCCAAGGAGTATCGCCATGCCGTCAACAAGCCCTTCCGACTGTCCCCGGTCGATGTGAAACCATCTTGATGCGACGGCTGCACCGGGCAAAATCCCCTGCAAGCTTCCCGCGTTGATAAGACGCGAATCGCGCCAGGCTATCATATCCTTGGTTAAAACTCGCGCGGGAATCAACTTCCCTTCCGTGCCGATGCGCTGTCCATCGACATCCCAAAGTCGAGTAGCCGACAGAATCTTTAGCTCGTCCTCGAGTTCGGAAATCCGCAGAGCGTAGGTCGCAGCCCGGTGTTCGAGCGATTCTTTTTGACGGTGAAGTCGATCGTAATTCTCAGGCGTAAGCAGTTCAGACGCTGGCGGGAGGGACGAGTCCAGCGAATCGAGGCCGACCTGAACAGCCGTTTGGAACGGAATAATGACCTGGACTAACCCCATGAGGTTGCTAGTCCACCGCGTGGGCATCAGCACCAGGCATATCGCGATGGCGACTAACGAAACCAAAACCAGTTTTCGGGTTGAACCTGAAGCTCTTGTCGCTGGCATATCTCAATGGCCGCCCAAAGGCCTGGAGCAAAGTCTCTTCGACTGTAGCGTCACGATGTGCCCATCGATATTCGCGCATCGCCGCTGCATTCGATCGCTCGTAGCAATAAGACGAGGGAACGAAACCGGCTTCGTCACCCACCGCACTCAGGAATTATACCCTGCATACTATTTGAGGCGAAGACGAAAACAGAAGATTGAAAAAGTTAGAGACAGGGTGTGAATTGTTGGCTGATCGACGAAAAGGGCAACTCAATAGTCGTCTGCGTCCGATTCCATCGTGTCCTTCCACATCGTCAGGTTTTCGAGGTATACACTCGTTCCTCGTGCGACACAGCTAAGCGGATCGTCTACGACGGTTACATCAAGCCCAGTTGCTTCAATGACTATGTTGTCAAGTCCGCGCAACAATGCGCCGCCACCCGCAAGGTGGATGCCGTTTTCGACGAGATCGGCCGCTAGTTCCGGCTCGGTATCCTCAAGCGTACGCGTGACGCAATCGACGATTTGACTGACAGGCTCATGGAGAGCTTCTCGAATCTCGGTGCTTGTTACCGTACACTTTCGTGGCAACCCGCCCACGACATCTCGGCCGCGAACTTCCTTCGTTACCTCGCCGTCACCGTCCGCGATCGTTCCGATCTCAATTTTGATTGCCTCAGCGGTTTGTAGACCGACCATCAAGTCGTATTTTCGCCGCATGTATGAAATGATGGCCGCGTCCATTTCGTCGCCTGCGACCCGAATGCTATTGCACACAGCAATGTCAGCGAGAGCCATGATGGCGACTTCGGTCGTGCCGCCGCCGATATCCACAACCATCGACGCGGTTGGTTCGGCAATGGGCAGACCAGCGCCAATACCCGCAGCCATAGGTTCTTCTACCAGGTACACGCGACGAGCGCCTGCACGTTCAGCAGAGTTGTATACGGCTCGCTTTTCAACGGCTGTGATTCCAGAGGGGACCGCTATGACGACACGGGGTTTTATGAATCGGCTACGTCCATGAACCTTTCGGATGAAATAGCCGAGCATCGCTTCAGTAATATCGAAGTCCGCGATAACTCCGTCTTTCAAGGGGCGTATCGCGCTGATTGAGCCGGGCGTTTTCCCAAGCATTTCCTTTGCGACCAGTCCGACCGCATTGCCGTCACGGAGAACCTGATTGGTGCCACGACGAACAGCCACAACCGACGGCTCGTTAAGCACAACCCCTTCACCCTTCACACAAACCAGTGTGTTGCAGGTGCCCAGGTCGATCCCCATGTCGACACTGAACATGCCGAGTAGTGAATCGAAAATCACGCGGTTTCCTTTCTCATGACGAGATGCAACGAAGCGAATGTGGAATCAACACAAGTACGGTGTTTTACTCGAAAGCCGACGAGAACCAAAGGATTTTCGTCAACAACGTGAAAAGAAAAAGGCGTTTCCAGCCAAAGTGCCTTCTTAGACGAGCGGCCGACTAAAACTCTTGTGTCGGAATCGGTCGTCTGTATTACGCGCCCGTGAAGCTGAACGGATTCCAGGAGCCAAACAGTTGTTGGCTCCGAATGCCCAGGTAAATCGTCGCGCCCGCAACGAGCACCGTCGCGAGAACGAGAAGAACAGTGTAAACATCGTTTTCAGGCTTTGTGCCGACCGGGCCTTCACTCATAGCGACCGTCTCCTATCGCAATAGAACAACGCGACGTCCTCTACGTCTGGCGTTGCGAACTCAAGTCTAAGTCTATCCTCGCGACGAACTGAGAGTTAAGGCGTCTGTTACAGAATCGCCCGGCTCGGCTTGAAAATCGTTCCCAACGGGGCGCCCTGCTGCTTGCTTGGGAGAAACAAGGCTGATACGAATGTCCCCAATATATTGGTCGTCACGATGCACAACGAACACCATTCCCTCTTTGACATTATCCGCAGCGCCAATGCTGAGTGTGATGATGTCGCCGGATACATCGATGACCTCCCCACGAATAGCAATTTTTGCGACGGGCGATGAGGCTACAACATGTCCCATCGCCGCACCGGTTGGATCCTCGAATGCATTCCCGGATGACCCACCTCGACCGGTGCTAGCCAGCTTGTCGTTTTCAGCACGCAAGATATTTATTTGTTGCTCGAAATGACGTTTTTGCTCGGCCATCACTGCGATCTGCGCTGTTAATTCGTTGGTGCGATCGTTGAGTTCGGTATTGCGCTTCGAAAGGTCGATGTTTTTGATTTCCAAGCCATCTCGTTGCTTGCGATACTCTTGCCTTGTCGATTCGGAGCTTTGCAACTGGGCGATGAGTCCACGATTAATCGCCTCCGCGCTACTCTTTTCCGACTCCGCGCGAGCTATATCGGATTGGAGCTGTCCCACTTTGCTGCTTGCTTCCTTTAGTTTCAGACCAACGTTGCCTATCTCAGCGACGTTTCGTCTGATCGCATCGTTCGCCGTGGCGAGCCTCGCAGAACTGGCGGCAATCTGATTTCGCAGATTTGTATCTGCGATCTGAGCATGTTCCCGATACTTTTCCGCTGTTTCCTTCCATGGTGGTACCTGCGCCACAATTGAAATCGTCATCACTGTGAAAGTGATGCTGAACAGGACCAACAATATGGCGAAAACCTTCGTCAGTGTACTCAAAGGAGTTCTCCTCAGTTTCTGGCGGCTTCCCGCAAATTACCCCATCACTCTTCAATGCGCCCGGCAAAAATCCCTGATCCCTGCCGTCTACAACCCAAACAAGTAGATTACTGCTTTTCCGAAGAAGGTCATACTGCAATCAGGCCATCGCTGACATTCCCCCTGAACGCTCAGGATGGCTCACCGCGAGCAATGTTTGGACTCTCCCTCAGAATACTACCGCTCCATGTATATCGTACGTCGGTCATTCTTTCAAGTCTCGGGTTGGACAGATTCAAAGTCTCTTCAGTTGGGCCTGGTCAACATAGTCAGATTGAATCCCCGATACTTTACAGCTGATCTTTCGTGAGTGTCGCAAGCCGGGTAAAAGGCTTCCATCATCGATCGCGTTTTGGTGCGCATTTTCTGTTTGCAGATGGCGGAACTGGAAACTGAGTGCAAGCTTGCTGGTCGTGGTGGGTGCTTTTGGCCCTTTTGGGAACGTTTATCATGCATCTTTTGACAATCCTGGCGTTTGCCTGCCTGTTTTGGCAGGCTGAGGATCCGGGACGTTGGATTCTCGTAGCCAAAGATGATGTCTGGTGGACCCTGTCGGCTGCCCTGGCGCCTGCGGCAGTCGCTACGATTTGTGGGATGATAGCTACTGCGAGGGCCCGTCATCGGCTCCGGAAGCAGCCACACGCCCCTCATCTCGCCCATCAGTTTCACCAACGAGTGTTGGCGGTGCTCCGTGGCCTGCTTTTGGCGGGTCTTGCTGCGGCAGTGTTCCTTACAAATTGGTGCACTTGGTTGGCACTTGGAACACAGTTGCCTTCGCTGCAAATTGTTGGCGATTTGATCGCGGTCAGCCCTTTCGTGGTCGGTTTGATTCTACTTTGGATCACAGCGTATCCGCTCGAAGAAGCGATGCGGGTCGAATCACCGACTGGCGACGAAACAGATTCCGCCCGTCCACAGGATGTCTGGCGTTTCGGGGCGTATCTGGATTTTCACGTTCGGCATTACCTCTTGATCGTTGCCATACCCATGACCTTCATCTTGTTTGCGGCAAACATCACTCGCTACTACGAAAAATCGCTGCAAAGCTGGACTGGTGTCATATGGGCAGCGGATGGCGTGCTTGGTATTGTGGCCGCTGTCGTTTTTGTTATTGCGCCGGTGATACTTCGGAGAATATGGCGGACCAGGCCGCTTGAGTCAGGACCGATTCGGGATCGGCTGGAGGCGATTTGCCAAAAGGTGGGTTTGCGCTGCCGGGACATTCTGGTTTGGGAGAGCGGTGGCGTAATGATTAACGCGGCGGTCATGGGTGTGCTGCCCACTGTTCGCTATGTATTGCTTTCCGACGCGCTGCTCGCGTCCATGACGCCAACCCAGGTGGAAGCCGTTTTTGGTCACGAAGTCGGTCATGTGAAACATCG
Organism: Phycisphaerae bacterium; assembly: GCA_029260035.1. Lineage (GTDB taxonomy): Bacteria > Planctomycetota > Phycisphaerae > UBA1845 > UBA1845 > OFTM303. The sequence continues at coordinate 40,482 of JAJDEA010000074.1, read as the reverse complement.
GCACATACAGCATTTTCTCGTATTCGCGTTTGTAGGCTGGGTTATCGTCGCGGGCACGATGGAAGGCTTGGCGCGTTTGCTCGGAGGCGAGGGAGAGGTGGCCGGCAGCATGTTGCTAACGGTAGAAGGGGTCGGCGTTGCGGCGACGATCATTTTTTGGGCGGTTGGATTCGGCTGGCTTTCCAGGCGTTTCGAACGCCAGGCGGATCTGTTTGGTGCGCACTGCGTAACCCCAGGCCCGCAAGCGTGCATCCACCCGTGCAGTGTTCATGCCGATCGGATCAGTGAACGACGGGATGAGAGCCGGGTTTGCATGACCGGTGCCCATAGGTTTGCGTCTGCGCTCGATCGAGTCGCTATTCTCAATGGCATTCCACACGAAGAACATAGTTGGCGACATTCGTCAATTGGAGTACGCACACGGTTCTTGATGGCATTGGCTGGCGATCCGATCCAGGCTCGCCGGTTTGATCGAGTCATTGCGCGTGCAAAAAAAACAATGATCTTCGTCGCGGTAGCGGGGGCGCTCTGCTCCGCCTACTATTGGCAGACCGTTTCTCAGCCTGCAATTATGACTCTACAGCTTGCCCCTGTGGAGTCGCCTGCGGAATGATAGATGTTGATTGAATGGTTGCCAGGCTCTCTGAAAAGATGAACGCATTACCTTATATTGAAAACGGTGCCGATAGAATGACAACACAGGTCATAGACGGAAAGGCTCTCGGTCGTCGCATCAAGAGCGAAACGACGTCGCAGGTCGAGGCGCTAGCAGCGAAAGGCGTGCGCGTTAGTTTGGATGCGATTCTCGTGGGCGATCCCAGCGCGGGAGAAATCTATACGCGATCCCAGCGAAGACGCTGCGAGGAAGTGGGCATTGATTACCGCCTTCACACCCTGGGGATGGATGCATCGGAGTCGGCCGTTCGCGACAAAATTCGCCAGCTCAACGCAGACAGCGCCGTGACGGGAATTGTTCTGAACCTTCCCTTGCCCGAAGGAATTGACACAGCTGTGATGCAACTTGCCATCGATCCATACAAGGATGTCGAAGGCGTCAATCCGTCCAACATCGGCCTGCTCTTTTACGACAATCCGATCATGGCCCCATGCACTGCACTCGCGGTTATGGAAATCCTGAAAGAGGCGAAGATTGAGCCTCGGGGCTTGAACGCCGTGGTTGTCGGGCAGGGTGATATTGCCGGCAAGCCGATATCGCTTTTCCTTTTGCACGAGATGGCTACGGTTACCGCCTGCCATATCGCAACGCGCGATCTCGTTGAGCACACGCAAAATGCGGACCTGCTGATCGTCGCGGTGGGGAAGCCTGGCTTGATTCGCGCTGAGCATATAAAGCCCGGCGCTATCGTCATTGACGTGGGTATAAACTCCGTCACATCATCAGACGGCGAGCGGAAGGTAGTCGGCGATGTTGCATACGATGAAGTAGCTCCGCTGGCGAGCGTGATTACACCCGTCCCCGGAGGTGTCGGACCTGTGACAGTTTCGATCCTGCTTCGAAGCGCCGCGGAAGCTGCAGCCAAGCAACTCGCCACGCCAAGAAGGCTGGAGGGGTGAGAGTCGGGTTGAAACAAGTTCCACACGGCAAAAAAAATAAATCGGGCTGAGGAGCGACATTAGCACTCCCCAACCCGATCGAATCAATTACCGAAACTAACCCTACTTCTTCTACGGCGCCAGCGCCGACTCCAACGGCGGATCAGGGCAAACCCCCGGAGGGTTATTGGGATCGCAAATCGTGCATCCCGCGCCATTCGGCCCGCCATCCGGATGGTTGAATGGATAGAACTCCACACCAGTTCCCACTGCAAAAGCATTCGTTACCCGTAAGAGATCATTACCATTGGTTACTCGATCCGGTGTCTCCGGATGAATGTCGGTCCACGTTATGTGGGGCGCGTCCACGCCAGTAGTACCGCGTTGGACGGCCACGTTATCATTCCCATTTAGAATGTCGTCCGGTGGCGGCCAGGAATCTGCAGGCGTAACAGGTATTGTAGTAGCGTCGCCATTCGTGCTGAACGCTCCAGCAACGTCTGCCCAGAATCTGCTGTTGTTCGGTTGCGGCGTGGTAATCACCGTTATCGCATTTGTGAAACCAATGCCATCCGTTGTCGCGCGGACTTCGTACGTCTCATCCGGTGCAATCATACAGCCTCCGACATGAATAATCGGCTCCGCACCAAAATCGTAAAGCGGCGGATTGGCATCCGACACCAGATAGGTCAACCCGAGACCATCGATGGTTACGGGCGTCGTTCTCGGCGTGCTGATGAACCAGCTCTGCCCGCTGTCAACGTGTGTCACTTGGTATCCCATCAACGCTCCCGCGTTGAGCGGATTCGGCACGAAGGAGATATAACGGTTTTTTGTTGCTTCGTGGGGGTAGCCCGTGGCTGCAAGCGGAACCTGCGGCTCACACGCATCTGGAATCGAGTTACTATTTCCATCAAGGTCGTTGTATTCGGTCTTGACATTAATAAAGGAATTCTGGCAAGCTTGAACGAAAGTCCCAGGTGCGAATGAGATGGTAACATTTCCGCCGTTTACATATGAATTGAACAAATCGGCATCGACAACCAACGAATCCTCATCCGGGTTGGCTGGACAAGATTGAAATACGGCGTTGTCCACAAAAACAAAATCGATAAAATTATTATTCAATTTGACGGCAATATTGTCCCTAAAAGTAAGTATAAAGTTGTCAGGGTCAACATGGAATGTATGTGCGGTGAACGTAAGCGTGACAGGTCCGTAAGCAATTGGTGGATTTCCGATCGTGTACGTCGGGTGGTTATTTTTGTCGATTGGCGCTAGATCCGGCGATTGGTCAACGAACGGGATGATTTGACACAAATCCGGCACGCCATCGGGTTGACAATCTTGATGTGTGCCGGCAGTGATATCGCACACATCGGGAACTGAGTTCCCATCACAATCCGGATCGCATGAATCCGGAGTACCGTTATCATCACAGTCTGATTCGCAAGTTGCCGGACAGCCGGCCGCACAAGAGACGCCGCAGAAATAGGGCCCACCCGGTGCCGCGCTGGATGCGTCGATTTCGCATTCATCGGGATAGTTGTTTGTGTTGCAGTCGCTACTCGTAGCCGCAGTCAGGTCGCAATCATCCGGCACGCCGTTAGCATTGCAATCCGGGATACACGTCGCAGGGCACCCTGCCGTACAGGAGACTCCGCAATAGAAGGACCCGCTTGCGGTTGTCGTTGCCGGGTCAATCTCACATTCGTCGGGAAACCCATTGGCGTTACAGTCCGGACTTGTCGCGTTCAAGACATCGCAGGCATCGTCCGTGCCGTTACCGTTGCAATCCGGCAGGTTCTCGCATTCGTCCGGGATCAGATTCCCATTGCAGTCGAGACTGCCATTGCCGATGTCGTCGCTATCCCTGGTGTCGTTATTATTACAGTCAAGCCAAAGGGTTCCGAGTGGTCTCTCTGGCGAAGTAAACAACCTTTTCTGCACCCAGGTCAGTCCTGTCGCAATTTGATTTTCCTCAGAACCGCCAGCTCCGAACGACATGAGTTTCACCTTGAGCGCATCCATGAACGCTACACGCTCTGTGGAATCCAACACGGGAAACGCCCATTGGGGAACCTGTGTACCATTTGTGGCAATAAGATTCACCTCAAGCAACGAAAGCGTGTCATCGACATAATGGGTACCATACTGTTCCAGCCAATACGCAGGTAAATAATCCTTGGCGGCAAGCATCATCAACCGTATACCGTTTACGTTGGCCTGTTGGGCACAGGTGTTACATGCAGGGTCCGTAAGTGGATTACAGTCTTGAGGCGTGCAACTGGCAACAGGGTCCGTAGGATGATTGGGGTCGCAATCACAGACGATGTCCACGACCGGATTGACCGCATCGCAATTGGAATCGTTGATGGCTGAACACTGTCCCGGACAAAGAACGCCGGGCGCTTGGTTCTCCAGCTCCAGTGCCGCTTGATCCGCCGAGAAGTAATACCTGTATGCTGGCACATGCCCGATCTGGTAATCCCAGGACCGGAGCCATGAAGCGTGCAGATCATCCGTGTGATTAACAACTACTCCCGGATTCGTCGCGCCAGGCTTCGTAATAGTTGGCAACTTGAACCGATTATGCGGTATCCCACACTCGGTTCCGACGCCTGCAAACAAAAATGCACCGGGAGCACTGGCGGGTATGTTTAGCAGCCGAAACACACTTCTGACGAATTTTGTAATAGTGAAACAACCGCCAAGCAATGGCGTTGTAATCTCAGGTCCTCTCAATCCGAATATGAACTTTTCGTCAGGGAACCACCCTTCAAAGCCACCGTTAATTGGGGAGTTTGGCAATTTATGCCTTATATAGGCATTGAACCAGTTTGTGAATGCCCAGACGGCCCCTTCCGGCTTGCCGCGATCGTTCAATTCCATCTGATCCTGCGCCGCCTCAGAATAAATGCCGTTTATTATGCCTACATTCTTCATGAAATCGAATATCACCTGTGGATTCCAAGGTGTGCTTGAAGTAGTTCCATATTTGAGTGATCCGTCTGTGGGAGTGATTTGCCTATAAAGAACCGAGCTATCAAACATTAACAGATCTCGGTCGGCAGCAGATAGGTTGAGTAGCTTCCATTGAGAGTTCCCGTGAATATCGAAGCCATGTTCGTCGAACCAAAGTGAATGTGCAACATGTGCCAAGTAAATGTCTACCACATCATCAGGCTCATAACAGGGTTCATATTGGCCCGTCACACAGAATGTCACCGGCGGCAACGTAAGGTGAAGATCGCGTTCCTGCTCCAGCAAGAGCAGGAAATACTTGAGTCGGTTGATAGTGGCTGTCCCGACTGTGGAGCCGTCGCCGACCGCCCACGATGAATAGAAGACAGCAGATGGACAATTCCCAGAAGCACATGGCGGATACCACTTGATGTGGTCGGTGATTCCGGTGTTTTGAAGGAGCTTGCCCGGCGCATCGTAGTCCGAGTCAACCTCTGTCATACGCATGTACCGCGCGACGGTTCTGTCGTTTGTCGAATCGAGGTCCTGCCCAGCCCCCAATTGCATCACCACCTTGTAGGCATTCCTCAGTGTCGCTGCCGGCAATGCAGGCGATGGTACAACCGTAGTACTTTGGCCAACGAGCAATGTAGGTAACGTGAACGCATACGAACCAAATGTCCCGAACGAGCCATTCGGCGTTGTTCTTTCCGTAACGGTAAGCCACGCCGTCATCGAGCTTTCGTTGGCAAAGTCCTCGTTGCCCACATTCGTGACATCGAAGGAGATGACTCCCGTTGCGTCATCGATGACTAGATCCACTGCCAAATCGTGGCCTTCTCGATAGGTAATGCTCAAGTCACCCGACGCAACGTTGTTGAATTCAATCTCCTCAAGGATTTCATTCTTCGGATCGGCATAGACCAGAATTCGCCTGTTCGATCCGTTCAAAAACACACCTGACTGCAAATCAAGGCTGCTGCCTGCGGCAATCGAGGGTAGGCACATCTCCGCCTCAAGATCGCCATCAACAAAAAGTGACACATATCCGTTCGTGTCACAGATGACCTGCACACTGGGCGACGCCACCTCCCCCAAGTTGTTCACGCGGATGATGGCTTCGCCGTTTTGATCGACGAAGACGGACGCAGTTAAATCCGGCCTACCTTGGCCAAAAGCGGAATTCACAAGCGCTAGACTGCATAGCGCTCCGATGGTGCTGATCAATCTTGACTGTTGCATGACACCCTCCTTTTTAATGACCAAACCAAACTGAGTGACAACGAGATACCGCAAAGATCAAAAACCCAACCCATCGGCGTCCAACAGCCGCCGATCTGGTTGGCACAATAAACAAAGACGAGAAACTACTGCAGAGGTTGCCAGATCGTGCAGAAACACGATCGCCTTTCCTTTGGCCGGCAGTTACAATTCGCGCGGTAAAAAGCACTGGAATACCCCAACAACTCTTAGCCTGATCGCTCGTCACGAACGTCCGGTAATGGTGCAATTGTAGCAATCGGGAGGCCAGCATCCAAGAAAAAACTGACTATCTTTGGTTTTTTTCGAAACGACAATTTACGACAATTAAAGAGAGATGGGCCTAAGGGAGCAGTGTCAGGAAATTTGGCATTAGTGATAAGTCGCAATCAGCGCAGCCTTACATCTCCAACTGACAGGTTTGCGACCTTGAGGGAGCCTGAGTCATAGCCAGCAAACTCAAAGATGATTGGCTCGGATCCTTTCTTGAATTCTGACAACACCTTGGCCTGAATGGTTTTTGTGTCAGTATTGCGTCTCTGCGGCTCAGGCGCGCCGAGTGACATGAGAGGGCCGTGGCTTGCCTGGACTGATTCAATCCACGCGATGATTCTCTCGTCCGTGACCTCGCTGTTCAGGTCGTCCGTGCAGATGGATCTCAGAACGGCCGGGCCATCTGACGGAGTTCCGGCGAGCGCTTCGCGAACCTGCTCCATAGCCTGCAAGGCGCCAGCTGTGAGAAGTAGCACATAGAGCGCAATGACCGTCACGACTCCGGTCACGAGAGAAATCGGGATCGCTGCGATCGCCAAGCCTCTTCCACGCAACCGCCCTCGGCTTGTTCGATAGAGTCCGATGATAGCCAGCACCAAGCCTAAAACTGCCGTGATGCCAAGAAGTGACAGGATGAACCCCGCAACGGCGGTTGCGCTCATCGGGCGCGGGTTATTGCCAGCTAGTTCCATATCTGCCTGCGGGGGAAAATCAGTCATTACGATCCTTCCAGCTGGAGCAAGTTCTATTCAATGGTCGCGCCTGACGCACAATTTCTTCCTGCACACGGTAGGGATTCCGTGCTGCGGGTGATCGCTCGCGGCCAAAAGAGCAAGATACGACTTCAATTCGTCGCTTGTTCCCATAAACATGGTCAAACCACTGCCGGAGCGTACATTTCCTGAGGAAGCGTAAACGAAAGGGCTGTCGCATCAAGCCCAGAGGCAAAGGGTTCGGATTTCAGATCATAGCCGTGAACGGTCAAGTGTAGTGGTGAATTGCACTATCACACGAGCGAAGAGTGCATCCGAAGACTTCAAGTAGAATAGGAGACTGCGCAAGGCTCTTCCAGGTTGTGCGGCTGTCTCTGCGGCGTTTTTGCCGTGCCATTCAGGCAAATGTCTGCTGATAGGCCCGTGGACGGGGACCGCCGAGGAGTCTCCGATTGATGGTCGTGCTTGACGAGACAATTGTCCCGACTCTATGATTCGGCGAGTAGCCTCATTCTGGGTGGCCTCCAGGTACTCCCGGGCGAGGGCTGGGCGGCGAAAACGCGGTATTTCCTGCCGGGCGGTGCGGCTTACCTTTGTCGGCTCCGGTTTTGCTGGCGATCTGTCTTAGCGGTCAGAATGGGTGTGTTTGGTTGAGCTATGCCCGGCTCCTTCTCTTGGGTGAGGGGCTTTTTGTCCGATCCTGCCTTTTTTGGCGTTTATTGATCGCCGCGAGGTCGGTCTCCTGGGGTGCCAACAGAAAAAGAAACTCGGAGTTTGTCTTATGAGTCGAGCCACGAAGCGAACAGTTACTAGAGCGGGTGCTGCAATAATTAGCGCATTGATTTGCGTCGTTGCGGCAATCGTTTCTTGCAGTACGGCACCGCAGCCCATTCCGATTTTCGGCGTGGGGGGGACAGGGAATGCTCCGCCGGAGCTGTCGTTTGTTGATCCAGCTGCCGATGTGACCATCGATCAAGGCGCTAACTTCCTCATTAGCTGGACCGATGCGGATCGCGACTCAAATGCGCAGATTAGTTTTTCGCTGACTAATACCGAGACGAACGCCTTGATCGTTCTCGTGGATGGCATCGACGAAAACGACACGGTTGGGCCGGATCAGTTCACCGTTGGAACGTCCCTTATCCCGATCGGAACATACAACCTGCTTGCAACCGTTGATGATTCTGTTAATCCAGCTGTCACTGTGTTTGCGACGACGGATGATGGTGCAGTAGCTCAGCGAATTGTAATTACGGTTGTAGAGGAAGGCCAAGGCCCGCAAACTCAACCACCCGCCATTGCCGTAACCCTGCCTGCGTTTAATCAGAGCGTCGCACAGGATGATACCCTCGTAGTGGAAGTAAGGCCTGCCGACTTTGCCTCAGATGAGGAAGACCCTTTTGACCCGGATAGTAACATAACACTCTTTGTCATGCTGGATTTGGATCAAGACCCAAACAATGACGACCCCGCAAATCCCGACCCAAACCAAATAATCGTTCTGCGCGAGCGTGTAATAAACGCGGAGGAATCCGAACCGAATACATTTTCGATTCCGATTGATTTGTCGACGATTCCACCCCGCCCGAATGGTGAACCCTATTTCATTCGCGTAACGGCTGACGATCTTACGAACCCGCGCGTGCATCGATACGCCGTGGGTACGATCAATGTCGTGACGCTCGCAGCAGGGCTGGTTGATCTATTCGACATAGGCAAAGTCGTTTCTGGTGCGCGTTTTTACGGCTTCAACCCCGGGGCTCGTACGGGTTCGAGTGTTTCGACAATTTCGGATTTCGATGATGATGGCGTGGACGATTTTATTATAGCCGCCCAGTTTGGAAATCCGAGAAATCTTGGGCTTGCCGGTGAGGCGTATGGAATCTACGGCCAAAACGGCCTACGGTTCGGTGGTTCAATCGCCGTGAACTCCGTCAGTGGAGTTATCCAGGGTTTCCTGCTTGAAGCGCCACCAGTTCGTGAGCAAATCATTCGAGATAGCAATCCGCGTTCAGACGGTATTACCGATGTAAGTTTTATAGCAGACCAGACCGGAGACGGTCGCCCGGAGCTTCTCGTCGGTATGCCGCATGTTCATGGCATGATCGATGGCATGGATTTTGATCCGACGGACACGAATTTGATTACGTCTGCGACGCCGGTAGATGTAGAAGTCACACTGCGTCAAGGGCAGTCGATGTCCACCGTCGGGAATGATGATCCCATTACGAATTTTCAGTACCGTGGTGTCACGGATGTGACGATCGATATCCAGGATCCGGGTACACCTCTGGGGGCGTCTTCCGAGCTAGTGTGGCAGGATGACGGCGCGGGACAGCAATCCTGGGCACTCTTGAAATTCAGTGATGTCTTGACAGAGTTGCCGGATAACCTCGCAAACATCGATACCTCAACACTTATGGCAACCCTTCAGGTACGCATGTTTCGGCCCGGCGCAAGTGGGACCATTCATCAGGTTGTGACGGATTTCGATGACTCGACGACGTTTTCCAACTTTGCAAGAGCGGGGGGGGCGCCGGTAGGGGCCATGCGCGGCGATCCTAGCGCCGACTACATCATTACCGAGTCTGGCGGTCAGGGCGGACTAGCCTCGGTCGACGGAAGTTCGTCGGGAATTTTGGACCTCAATGTCGGGGATCTGGTTCGGGAGTTGATTGACGGGGTACTCAGCGGATCGCGTGATGAACTGCGTTTTATTATCAGGGCAATTCCCGGTGACAGCACATCTGAAGCAGCAATTCGTTCAAGCGAGTTTAGTGGGAGTGTTGACGACCGCCCAATTCTGACGATCAATTACTCACAGCGCGATACCCTTGGAGATGCAGGTTGTTATCCGGATGATTTGGTCAACAACTTTTCCGATGATGCCACGCAGGATGCTTTCGATCGTCAGTTCTATGCCGGTGGAGCTGCTTTCGTGATCAACAGTCAAAATCGTGATAATAATAGCGACACTGCAATCAATCCTGCTCGATTGGATTCGACTGTCATAACGCTGGAACTCGTAGGGACGGAAACGGGTGTTATTCTCGATAGTGACGGCGAAGAACAGACGGGAGGGGGCATTTTTGTGCGAGCTGATAACTCGCTGGCTGAGCCATCCGGGACCGATACGTCGCAGGCGGATCGAATCGCAGGTTCGAGGTTTATAGCGGGGCCATATGATTTTGTCGATGCCCGACAGTTGTCACAAGGACCTCGCGAAGGGCTTTTCGGAACTACGGTGTCTTCTATGGGCGACCAGAATAATGACGGGTTGGACGAATTCGTTATTTCATCGCCCATGAACGAGAGGTATCTTGCGGACTTGCAGACCAGCTTTGGATTTCAGGGAACGCATCGTGCATCGACCCGCTTTCGAGGTAGTATCACTGTTATCGCCGGTGACAATTACAATGACAATTTCTGGCGGGAGCTTTCGCAGGATGATGATGCCAATGCCTACCTGCCACTTCTCGACCAACATATGCAGGGGCACACTCCTTTTGGGAGTTGCAGGACGCCTTTATCGGCACGCCATTTAGACATCCCGGCTGACACCTTTGAAGTTTTTGCCGAAGGCGTGGATGATTTCCTCGGTGGTGCGGGTTCAGCGGGTGATTTGAATCAAGATGGGTTGGACGATCTTCTTTGTGGTGCGCCGTTAAACGATCGTAGTTCGGCTCTGCCTGATACCGGCGCAGCGTACATTCTCTATGGTCGGAGCATTGCCGGTAATTATGATCTTACCCTCGCTGATGATCCACTGGGACGTACTCCGATGCTGCGCATTCGTGGTGAAAGCCCCGGCGATAGAATTGGCTGGCGTCAATCGTCCGGCCTGGATGTTAACGGCGACCGCATTGACGATGTGTTTATCTCTTCGCCCGCTGCGGATTTTGGCGGCGTGAGACGCAGCACTTGCGGTGGCGATTTTAATCGTGATGGCGTCGTAGACTCCAATGACTTGAGCTTGTCTCAGTTTACCTCGTGCAAGAATGCCGTTGGCGATGATCTGTTTACCGATGATACCTGCAAGGTTTTTGATTACGATAACAACGGTATACTCGATGACGAAGTGGACCGGGTCGTCGTACAGTGTTTGGCAGCCGGTGGAACCGATTGCTGTGACAACCTCGTCGACAACGGCTACGTCGGTGTCATTTTTGGCGGTGTGTTTTCAGACGGCGATCGAACCATTTCTCAGCTAGCGACCAGCGATCTTCCCGGCGCCATCTTCTTCGGTAGCGGTGCGGGGCATCGCGCCGGTGTCGATATCAGTTCGGCTGGCGACTTCAATCAAGATGGGTTTGGCGATCTTCTGATTGCCGTTCCGGGTGAGACACGGTTTGATACTGCGGGCCGAGAAAGGCTTGGTGTCGTGTATTTGGTGTTCGGTGGCACGCACCTGCAGAATACGATCTGGAATCTGTCCCAGGTTGGGTCACCTGACCTGCCCGGCATCGTATTCCTCAGCCCCTATACCAAAGGACGGCCGAACGAAGCGGCTCCGACTGTTGTGAATCTCCTTGGCGACATCAATAACGACGGCTTCGATGATATCGCAATCGGCAATCCTCTGGCAGACTTCATTGACCTGAGCTTTCCGCAAGGGCCGGATGCGACTGACGCCAGTGTCGGTCGACGCCGTGATGCTGGTGATGCCTACGTCATTTACGGCAATAACTTTGGCAGCAATCGCGAATTGCCGTAAGGCTCTGCAGTAATTGCCTGGTTTATGGTAAAATGGGGGGAAGTCGAAGGGCTTCCTCCCTTCGATCGTCTGTAGGTTCCTCACGGTCATACGGGGGCGTTGGCTTCCGGTAGGCTGGATTTTCGAATTCCTTTCTGACAATTTCGCTGTCCGCGCTGCGAACTGGTAAATCCATTTCGTCGTAGTATGCTGATCGAAGGTGGTTGAAACGCGGGATTACGCGCGGGCCGCCCCAAGACCAGAAGTTCTTTCCAATTAAACAGGAATAGCCGTATGGCCCACGGGCATCTTTCAAACGTCAAAGCGGAAACAGTTAAGGCCAGTGGCCTTCTGATCGGAACACTCATGGGCGGGATGCTTGTGGTCGCGTCTTTCGTGGTCGGGCTGCCGAGTGTCTCGCAAATTCTCTTCCAAACTGAACTTACGACGGGTATTACCGGTAGAGCCACGTCGCAGTATTCAGAAATATTGGCACTTGCAGGAGCACTGCTTCTTGGAATGCCTTTGGTATGGCACGCTATTCAGGGTCTTATTCATGGCCATGCCCATATGGAGGAATTGGTCGCGCTGGCTGTAATGGCGGCGATCGCGTTGGGTGAGTACCAAGAAGCCGGCATCGTCGCGTTTTTTATGGTGATCTCCAACCTTATCGAGACACGGACAGCCCTCGGAGCGCGCGCTTCCATTGAATCGCTGCTTCGATTAACCCCCGACAAAGCTCTCCGACTTAGCTCCGCCGGGACGGAGGAACTTGTCGATGCAAATATGTTGCAGAAGGGGGATGTGATTCGGGTAAAGCCGGGTGACAACATCCCCGCGGATGGTGAAGTTGTAAGCGGCGAATCGACGGTGAATCAAGCAAACATCACGGGCGAATCCTTACCCGTTGATAAAGGCGTAAATGACGAAGTCTTCAGCGGTACGGAAAACGTCACCGGCGCGATGGATGTGCGAGTAACCAAGGCGGGCAAAGACACAACGCTCGGCAAAGTGCAGGACCTTATTCTGGATGCCGAGAGGACGCGCATTCCCCTGATGCGGCTGATCGACAAATATGCTGGTTGGTATGCTCCGACGATCTGCATGTTAGCCGCAGTGGTGTGGTTTTTCGCGGAAGACAAGACGGACGGAGTGCATAAGGCGATTACCATGCTCATCATTGCCTGTCCGTGTGCACTCGTTTTGGCTACACCGACCGCCATGGTTGCGGCACTAAGTTGCGCTGCAAGACTTGGCATTTTGATAAAGAACGTGGTCCAGCTGGAATACGCTCGAACACTAACTGCGGTGATTTTTGACAAAACGGGGACGTTGACGACAGGAAAGCTTTCCGTTTCGCAAATGAAGCCCGCACCCAACGTCGAAGGCGCCGATCTGCTGTTCGCTGCAGCGTCGGTCGAGCAGATGAGTAAGCACCCGGTTGCTTTGGCGGTCGTGGACGTCGCCAAGAGGGCAAAAATCGATCTTGATTCTCCGAAAGAGTTTGCGGAAGTGTCGGGGCGAGGCGTAACGGGGACAATCGCGGGCGACACGGTTTTGGTTGGTCGAAGTCAATGGCTTGCGGACCAAGGTGCTGACATGAGCATCATGAACGACCCGGCATACGCCGAACCGGAGGGAGTTAGCTTGCTCTATGTGGTTCGCGACAAGAAATGCTTGGGCTGGATTGGACTGGAAGACCGCACGCGTGAGGAAGCGCGGTCGGCAATCGACGAACTGCGAAAGATGAAGATTCACAATCTTTCCATGGTCACGGGTGACAGGTGGTCGGTCGCACACCGCGTTGGGGCTGAAATGGGATGCACGGAGGTTCAGGCGGAGGTCTTGCCCGAGGAAAAACTAAAGCTTGTCGATGATCTTAAGCAGCGTGGTCATCGTGTTGCGGTGGTTGGCGATGGCGTCAACGATGCGCCAATGCTCGCGGCTAGCGATTTAGGAATAGCCATGGGCGCAGCGGGTAGCGATGTTGCGATTAACTCTGCTTCTGTGGCGCTCATGAACAACGACCTAAGCAGGCTGCCCTTTATGATTCGACTTTCGCGAGCAACGGCTCGGACGGTTACACAGAACATCATCTTTGGCGTGATTTTCATTATTGTCATGATGGCACTGGCGGTGGGTGGGCAGTTGACGCCGATAACCGCGGCGGCGGCGCATACGATCGCGACAGCGTTTGTGATCTTCAATAGCGCTCGGCTGGTTCGTTTTGGTGAAGAGAAAGAACCTGAAGCGGCGGCTTACATTACACCGATGTCAATTCAACCGGCGACCGCAGCTTGAAATTTGGCTGCACCTCGCAAACCCGGAAATACGCGAGTTATTCACTACATTCGAGCGGCAGCGCAATCGGTCAAGTGTGATCTGAGTCTGATGAATCTTCTGACTTCGGCTCGTCATCGATACTTGATGCCAATCTTCCGACTGCAGCGTAAATCCAAAGTAGCGTTCCAGCTGGGATGCCGAGTTGGAGTACAAACGGTGCCAGCGAGTAGACGTGCGACCACCACGAGGTGGGTTCATCACTTGTGAAGTAAATGATTGCCTTGCTTGCGATGGGTACGACGAAAAACAGAATGGCGGGAAGGTAAAGCCAGAAGTAAAAAGCAGGGGTAGGCGTGACGAGTGCGGCTGCGCGTTTTCGTGCATAGAGATTCACAATCAATGTCAGGGCCGCCGCGATGATTCCAAGTACGGCGGACGATTCCCGAATCGCTTCAAAAACGTAAAGTCCGATTAGCCAGGCAATCACGAACATGAGAAGATGTCGCAATCGTTCGATTTTCTGTGGGGTCATTTGAACGAATCCTTGTAGAAAGGTTCATTGCGAGAAGCCGAGGGCGATTCAGTCAGGAAGAAATCTCAGCCAACCTGGCGAGGACATTATCGACGACGGCTTCATGGAACAGTCGCAGATTAGGAGGCTGAGTGTCAGCGTTTGCTCGCAAATCTCCGACCAGTTTTTGCACGAGCGTGTTGTACTTGTTGCGGTAGTACCGTTCCTGCAACTCTTGCTGAACACTCATGAAAGTTGGTGTAAAACCTGCATCGACTTCGTCACACCGCACGAGGAAAAAGCCGTCGTCGGTCTTAATCATGTCGCTGACTTGGCCTTCCTTCAACTGGTATAGCGCAGCAACAGCGGGTTCATATCGCTCTCGAACGCCGCCGGGGCTGACCCATCCCCAATCTCCACCGTCAACGGCGTGCAAGCCGTCGGAATACTTCTCTGCAACCTGAGCAAAAGGGGTTCCCTCTCTGATTTCGCTCTGCGCAGCCCGGATTTTTATTGCGCAGTCTTTGCGTGCGTTGGCCAAGTCCTCGCGTGTCGGATTGTCCACGCCGTCTGCCAGGCGTTTCAGGATTCGGAGGTCGATCAATGACATGCGATGGCGTTTTGGTCTGTGCCACGATTCTTTGTTCTCTTCAAATGCTTCTCTAAGTTCGGCTTTGGTCGGCTCGGCGATTTTCGGCTTGAGCTCTGCATCCAAAAAGCCGGCGATGATGATTTCGCTACGAAGTGATTCGCGCAAATCGTCAATCGATCGTTTTTGTTTCGCCAGTGATTTATCGAGTCGTCGTTGAATACCGCCGTATTTTTGCGTGACAATTTTACGGATTTCGCTATCGACAAATTGTTCAATACGTTCGCTGCTGTTTTCCGGTAGTCGGAGTTTCGCCTTTCTGTACAAGAGTGTTTCGGTGGCTTTATCAGAAATCCATTGGGCTGCCCGGTTTGTTACATAGGTACGCGATTCCTCGGGCGAATCGTCCTTTGTTTGCTCGATCAGTTCATCAGCCAGATCACTCCACATTTGGCTTGCGTCGACGATGTCCGCGTTGATACGCATTTGTGATTTTTCGAGCGGCGCGCCGGAAGCGCTTGGCTTCTTGGCTGATGCTGCAGAAGCGGTACGTAAAGCGGTCGGTCGCGCGTTACGGTTTTTTTCTGCAGTTCTCGGTTGGTTATCTGTATTGCCCAGCGGGACGGTGCATCCTGCAGAGCCAATGAGAAAACCCGATGCAATCAAATATGGGATAAGATTTTTCATGTCAGACTCCCGACTCTGTCCGACGCTCGCACGAACATTCGCCGAAGCACGGGCAGTAGCGTATCAGGTTCCAGGTAGTTCTCCGGAAGTCGGAGATGTATAGTCTTATCATCAGGCATGCGTACGGTTCCTGGGGCGTCAATGAAAAGAGGCTCCACTTTTCTTAGCTCACAAAAAGTGAAAACAATATCCGGTTCTCTCAAGCTGATCGAGCCGATACCAAAATCTCTACAGCGGACACGGACATCAGCCAACTGCAGAAGCGCGTCGACCGGCTTTGGGTACTTGCCGAATGCGTCGACCAGATCCGTCTCGAGTTGGTTTAAGTCTTCGATCGTATAGCAGCCTGTGATTCGTCGATACACTTCGATTCGCGATTTATCCGCAGAGATATAGTGTGGGGGGACATGGGCGGCAACGTCAAGGTCAATGTGGACGGCGGGCGGAGTCGGGTCCGGCTCGTTCTTGAGTTTTCGAACCGTTTGGTCAAGCAATCGGCAATACATTTCATAGCCCACGGCTGCAATGTGCCCACTCTGCTCTGCCCCGAGAAGATTTCCTGCGCCACGTATTTCGAGATCGCGCATGGCGATACGAAATCCGGCGCCCAGCTCGCTAAACTCCTCGATTGTCTTCAAACGTTTCGCTGCTTTGGGCGTGGATGTGTGGTTTGGCGAAAGGAGCAGATAGCAATAGGCGTGGTGGGAAGATCGTCCGACGCGCCCTCGAAGCTGGTGCAGGTCTGCCAGACCAAAGCGATCGGCTCGGTTAATGAAAATCGTGTTGGCGCTTGGGATATCGATGCCGCTTTCAATAATCGTCGTTGCGACCAGGACGTCCGCTTCCCTTTGAGAAAAGGAATGCATGACTTTCTCAAGCTCGTGGGCTTTCATCTGTCCATGCCCATAAACGACGCGCGCTTCGGGCACGATTGCACGAACCGTATCTGCCATCGCGGCAATACTATGCACGAAGTTATGGACAAAGAATACCTGCCCGTCTCGATTCATCTCGCGCAGAATAGCGTTCCTGATTAGTTCGTGGTCGAACTGCCGAACTTGTGTGCCGATGGACCGACGATCGACCGGAGGTGTTTGCAGAGCGCTGATGTCTCGAATTCCCACCATTGACATGTGGAGCGTTCGCGGAATTGGCGTCGCCGTTAGTGTCAATATGTCGACAGTTTCACGCATTTCTTTGAGGCGTTCCTTGTGCCCGACGCCGAATCGTTGCTCTTCGTCAATAATGACCAACCCCAGGTTTGCGAAGGCGACATCCTTGCTAAGCAAGCGATGGGTGCCAACAACGATATCGATTTGACCCTTCTTGGTCTTGTCGACGATGATTTTCTGTTCCGAGGCTTTGCGGAACCGCGATAAACACCCGACGACAAATGGATAGTCTGCGAATCGTTCGCGAAAGGTTTCGTAGTGTTGCTCAGCCAGCACCGTCGTGGGAACGAGGAGAGCAACTTGTCGCCCATACTCTACGACTTTGAACGCGGCGCGCATCGCCAGCTCCGTCTTGCCATACCCGACATCGCCGCAAATCAGTCGATCCATCGACCTTGGCTTGACCAGGTCATCCTTGATTTCCTTCGCGACGATTAGCTGATCCTCCGTTTCCTCGTAGAGAAAGGACGCTTCGAATTCGCGCTGCCATTCGGTGTCTGGTGGAAAGGCGGTTCCGGCTGAATCCCGGCGCGCCGCCTGTACGCGCAGGAGCGACTCAGCCAAATCGACCACGGATTCCTGGACCTGTTCTTTGGTCCTGCTCCAGCGCTTGCCACCTAGTTTGGAAAGTTGAGGTCTGCGCGCTGCCGCTCCAATATACGTTTGCACAAGATCAACTTGTGAAACCGGAACATGGATCATCGCCTTGTCTGCGAACTCAAGGCTGAGGAACTCTTCGGTTTGATCTGACGCGCCTTTGCTAAGTTTGCTAAGCCCACGGTAGATGGCGATTCCGTGTATGACATGGACGACGTGGTGGCCCGGCTGAAGGTCTGTCCAGGATTCCAAAGGTTTGCTGGCACTGATTTTTCGAATGCGCCGTCGTTGTCGTTGCCTGCCGAAAATCTCGTGGTGGGAGACGACGATGACGTTGGTGTCGGTCCAGACGAAGCCACGATGCATCGTGCCGAGATGAAGTTGAATTTCGCGGGAACGTTCCGGCGACAGTTCGGCGATCATTTGTGCCAATCGCTGCTTCTCACCTTCATTATCACAAAAGACGTGAATGGCGTGATCGTCAGCGAGTGCGCAAAGCTCCGCGACGGCGTCACGGGCGTTGTCTTCAAATCGCGTTGTCGAATGGACACGAAAATCAAAAGTTGTTTCAGATGATGTCGCGCTGCCTCCCAAACGTGCCAGGTGGAGTGTCGTAAACTCGTGTGTCCGGCGAAGTACCTCTTCAACGTCGAAGAGTTGATTGTCGCCAAGCAGCCTTCGAGCGAGCGTTTGACCCATTTCCTGAATCTCTGCCGGGCTGTCCAGAATCACAAGCGTTTCGTGAGGTAGATAGGTGAGAAGATCAGCGAACTGACGAGAGTCTTGCGGGGCGGTAGACAATCGCGCCGTAATCTCAATTTCTAATACTCGTTCGATAGACCGTTGGGTACTTGGATCGAACTGGCGGATTGATTCGATTTCATCATCGAAGAACTCAACACGAAAAGGTGCGTTTTCACCTGCCACGAAAATGTCAACGATGTCGCCTCTCATCGCTACGTCGCCGGGAGATTCAACGAGGTCGAGACGTTCAAATCCGCGATCGACGGCCCATTCCAGCAAACCTGTTGGCGTTTTCGTCGGTGTTTCGCTCGCCAAACGACCGGGCTGTAGTCGTATTGTATTTCGAATCAACTCGTCAACAGTTGGTACCGGCTGCATCAACGCCTGGATTGGTGCAATGATTGGGGGGGGGAGTTCGGGATCGCTCGGCGTATGTGATGATCGTCGATGCAGGTTACGACATAATCGTAGTCTCTCCGCTTCGATCTCACCCGCAGCTGTGCCTTCGCCTGGCAGCGCCTCCCACGCGGGAAAGACATGGCACGAGTTTTTCAGGAAAAGTTCCAGGTCATCGCGAACGTGGTCAGCCTCTTCCAGGTGGGCGGTAACATACAGGACGGGTCGCCCCACGCGCGATGCGAGGTGCGCGATCACCATCGGCGCAGACGATCCCCATAGCCCTGAAAGATGAACCACTCCCTGAGCGGTTTGAAGGTGTCTTTCGAGCCGTTCGAGCGTCTCGTCCTGGGCGATCTGCGAAATCACCATATTCAGCGCCGATTCCAAAAAATCGTACGAAATTCGGCCTCTTCCTCGCCATATCGCGAACAAGGTTCATTATCAGCGAGTTTCTGCCCGTTGAAATCACGAGGCAAAAGAGAATCCTGGGCGGTTTGGTTGGCCGAAATCGCGAAACGAGGGCAATTCCGGTCTGAGCGCCTCATTTCGAGGTTCCTCTCCGCATAATCCCCATCTAATAATACTGAAGGATAGTAAGTCAACCCTTCGCTGCGAGCGAGGCTGAGCGATCTTTCTTGCCCGGGTATCCCCCGAATCAAACCCATCGAATCGATCCGTCCACGCCGTGCCTCATCCCGATCAGGTCCTGATTGATTGAGTGAACAGCAGCTGATACACGGCCATTTTCAGTTGCCATGCCATATTGAAGCCTCAATACACAGGTGGAGAGTGGATCTGCCACAGAAAAATGCGATTTCAACAAAATAAATAAAAAGATTGGCGCACCCTATAAGAATTTGTTAAGATGGTGGGAAGATATGGTCCGTATGCGTCATCGGGCCAGGAACATGTCGATAATTTGCACGAAATAGGCAAGCTCTAGTTTGCCAAAGGGTGTCATTAGGAAGGGAATGAAACATGTCGAAGGGAAGAACCTCGCTACTACTTGCAGGGATCCTGTGTGTGGGGCTTGCAGCGGTTTCAACTGTTGCGGCTGGCACGGGCAAAACGGTCCAGATTGCTGTTGTTGATGTCTCTGGTCAACTAATGGATGTTGGCCTTGACTGGGAAGACCAAGGGCAGCCAGCAGCCAAGCCGACTTCAGCAAGCGTCGGAAGTTGGTATGTCAAGGATGTCCAGGGCAACAAAGTTGTCATTCACATCATTGGTCCCGGTACAAGCGAGGCTACGTTGGATTTGGTGTTGCCCGATAGTCCGGACGTTGGCATTCTTATCCACCGTACGCCGGACGGAGCACGTGCGGAGTTTACGTCTGCCGCCTCCATCGTAGCGTTCACAAGTCAGGCTGGTGTGCGTAACGCCGGAACCGTCGATGACATCGGTGTTCTTTACAATGCACCCGCGATGCGTGGTATTCCGACAGGACCGCCCCCGGCTGGCCCGCGTGCAAACGGCGATGAGTGTGACGCCCTTGCCAGCATTGCTCATACAGGATCAGGAAACTGGGCTTCGCAGAATTCCCTTTCGAGTGAACGCCGTGAAGACTTCACTCTCATTCGATGGATCGTAGATGATATCGATTTTGCATCGCCCGTTACGATTGATGGTCTGCACTGGTGGGGTAACGAGCCGGTTAGTTTTAATTGGCCCGGCACTGCCGATTACATCATCATGGATGACACAGGAGCTGGCGGCTCGCCCGGTGCGGTGTTTGCTCAGGTTCTTGATGTAGCCGCAACAAGGTTTGATACCACTGATTCTGCGTTCGGTGATCCGATTTGGTTTTACTCCATCTCAGGCCTGAATATCAACCTGCCAGCAGGTACTTGGTGGATCGGTATGCGTACTGTCCAGGCTTCGCCAATTAGTGGTCAAGGTTGGCGCATGACGGCTGCTGTTACAGGATCAGACGCATATTATGACTATGGGCCAAGCTCGCCCGGTTGGGATCCTGTTTTTGGCATTACGGGTACAACTGAATATAACATGGCACTTTGCATTACTGGCTCGGCAGGACCCGATCCATATGGTGCATGTTGCGACGACGTTACCGGCATTTGCGAAGATTGTACTCAGAGTACATGCGTAGCGTCTCCGACAGCTCGTTTCCTCGGTAATGGAACATGTGCTGACCTGACTCCTGCCTGCGGCCAAATCCAAGGCGCTTGCTGTGATTTGAATGTCGGAGGATGCTCTTTCGTTACACCCAGCCAGTGTGCTGCTGCGGGTGGTACTTACTGGGGGAACGGCACAACCTGCTCCCCAGACCCATGCCCGTGTGTAGTTCCCTGCCCGGCAGGTTCGACAGCAGAGGGCGAGATCAAATGTACAGATGGCTACGATGATCAGTTCAATGGTGGGTGCAATACACTACCGACGCCGATTTTCTCGAACCTCGTCTGTGGCGACGAGATTTGTGGTATGGCAGGCACCTACGCGGGTGAGTTGTCTTGTTTAACTAGTGCTGATTGTCCCTCCGGTGAATCCTGTACAGGTGGTTTTTGCACCGGCGGGCCTTACAACCTCCGCGATACGGACTGGTATGAATTTACGCTGGCGACTGAACAGGAAATCTCGTGGAACGTTGAGGCAGAGTTCCCCGTTCTCGCGTTTATCCTGGAGGCTCAAGGCGGTTGCGCAGGTGCGGCTGTCATTACTTCTGGTTCGGCGGCGGAGTGCACACCGTTAACCTTGTCGGCATGTCTACCTGCTGGCACCTATTACGCATTGGTGTTGCCCGACGCCTTCACCGGTATTGAGTGCGACTCAGACTACACAGCCTCACTAATCTGCGACAATTGTCCGGTTGGTGCATGCTGTGATCCGTTGGACGGAACGTGTCAGGAGACAACAGATCCCGCGTGCACTTTACTTGGCGGGAATTGGCAAGGTGATGGCTCAACATGCACGCCGAACTCTTGCCCACAGCCTCCACCCAATGACGCATGCTCGAATTCAGAGCTAGTCGCAACCGGCATCCCGGTCCTGGCGGATACTTTGACCGCGAACGACGATACCACGGAGTTCTGCGGGACAAGCACCCCTGGGCACGGAATTTGGTATTCGGTTGTTGGAAATGGTAATACTTTCACGGCCAGCACTTGTGGTGCTGGGACCGACTTCGACACGAAGATTCAGGTCTTGTGTGACTGTTCTCCGATGATTTGCGTTGGTGGTAACGACGATTCCTGTGGCCTTCAGTCTTCGGTTTCGTGGTGTACGGAAGTCGGCAAGACGTACTACATCCTTGTTGGTGGTTTCGGGAGCAGCCAGGGCAATGTTGAGTTCGACGTTTCGGATGGCGGATCAGTTTGCTCGCCAGCTGTCGATTGCACAATCCCAACAGGCGCGTGCTGCGTTGCTGGCGCTTGCAGCGGAACCACGGAAGAACTCGCTTGTGGTGGCGATTGGTTTGAGGGTGAAGCATGTCCTGCATTCACCTGTCCTGTCCCGATCGCTGACACATGTGGCGTTGCCTCGGTTGTCACATCGGTTCCATTCTCGTCTCTTGTTGACACCACTGGCGCAGATTCCAATGCACCGGCTGGTTCGTGCAATTCAGGCGGTGCCCAAACGGCGGGGACCATGGATAACGATACATGGTGGACCTATACGCCTACGCAGGATTGCAGCCTGACAATGGCCGTTGACTACAGTCTTGGGATTGGTTCGGATTACGATGGCCTCACGGCTGTTTACACCGGGCCGGACTGCAACAACCTTACAGAGTTTGACTGCCTGGATTCCGGTTTCTCGTCAGACGACGATGCGACCGCTTTCACGGCCACAGCCGGAACCACCTATTGGTTCCAGGTTGGCGACTGGGGCACTTTTGACGGCGGCGGTGCTACAACGTTTGATCTCAGTTGTGCCCCGCTAGCGGTTACCGGTGCCTGCTGTTTCGGTGACGGAAGTTGTACTGAGGTGAACGCAGGCGATTGCGCGGCGGCGCTCGGCTCCTATTCCGGTGACGGTACCAATTGTCTGCCGAATCTGTGTCCGCAACCACCAGCCAATAATTTATGTGTTAGTGCGATTGGCTTGAGTATTCCTGACGGCGTCGTAGCGGATACGACTAACGCGGTGGACGATCCTGAAGCAGATGCTTTCTGTGGCACAGGCGATGTCAACCAGCCTGTGTGGTATACGGTTGTCGGAAATGGCAACACCCTCACCACGAGCACCTGCAACGCAGGCGGCGACTTTAACGACACGAAGATCAAAGTCTTTGAGGGAGCATGCGGCGGTTTGGCCTGTGTGGATGGTAATGATGACGCCGCCTGTGGCATTTCCGGTGTTCGATCCACCGTGTCGTGGTGCTCCACGCTTGGCACAACCTATTACATTGCGGTTGGTGGGTTTGGCAGCAATGCGGGACTGATTGATGTAAGCGTTTCGGATGGCGCATCTTGCGCACCATCCTACTGCGATACGTCTTGGTCTAACTGCCCCGGCCCAGATGATTGGATCACGAACGTTACGTTCAATACAATCAACAACACAACGTCCGACGAATGTGCAACAAGTAGTCTTGGTGATTACACCGCACTTTCGACGCAGGTCCAGCAGGGTTCGAGTCACAATCTGTCAGTGACTTTCTCGTCCGGTGGCTTTCCGCAGCATGTCTTTGCGTGGATCGACTGGAACCAGGATTTGACCTTCGACATCAGCGAAGAGTACGACCTTGGTGATGGCGCCGATACAACGCTGAGTACTTTGATAGCGGTGCCAGCAGGTGCAACGCTCGGTCAAACGCGTATGCGGGTATCTGAGCGATGGAACACCGATCCAGGTCCTTGCGACAACGCGACCTACGGTGAGTCCGAGGACTATACGGTCGAAGTCATTGTCCCGGCTGGCCCGGTATTCGGTCCGTTCGACGACGATGATGGCGATACCGTGCCAAACTTCTGCGACAACTGTCCAGCCGATTTCAACGATACGCAAGTTGATTCGGATGGCGACGGGGTTGGCGATGCGTGCGACAATTGCATCAACGATGTCAACTCGGCGCAAATTAACAACGACACGGACTCGCTTGGTGATGTGTGCGATAATTGCGACTTCGACGACAACGATCTTCAGACGAATTCTGACGCCGACGAATTCGGTGATGCTTGTGACAACTGCATCAACGATGTGAACCCGGCCCAGACGGATACGGACGGTGATGGTGTTGGCGATCTGTGTGATAACTGCATCGACGTCCCGAACCCATTCCAGCAGGACAATGATAACGATGGGTTTGGCAATGATTGCGAAGAATGCGACGACGATCCATTCAAGCAGGATCCGGGGACTTGTGGTTGTGGTGTTGCGGATGTAGGCGACAGCGACGGCGACGGCGTCCTGGATTGTGTTGATCAGTGCAATGGCGTCGATGACGCAGTATTTGCACCGGGTTGCGTTGGCCAGATTCCGACTGTATCCAGTTGGGGCTTGATTGTCTTGGCCTTGGCGTTGTTGGTGTTTGGTAAGATTTACTTCGGCAGACGAACGGAGGCCGTGTAAATCAAGATGACCGCATCGCGTGCTCGATAAGGATTGTTTTGAAGCCGAAAGGCAGAGCAACGATTCGAAAGTAGTATCGAGCATTGCGTAGCTGGTTGTAGAGAGAAGTCACTTTTGTTTAACCAGCGCCCCGCCGCGAAGTTCATTGCGTGCGGGGCGCTTTTGTTAGGTAAAAGGAGCATCGTGAACCCTGCCGAGACTTGCGCGCAAAGGTTGTTCGTATTGCCGGGGAAGATTGGCGCCGTGGCCATGGTGTGCTATAGCATTTGTTGTGTCACGATTATGAGTTAGATCATCGAGAAGAACGAAGTTTGATTCATGCAGTAAAACAGAGCGTGCTCTGAAAGATCGCCGATGCCCGACTACAGCCGCCATCAGCAGAAGATCATCAAAGGCTATTTTGATCACCGTGACGGGATCATGCTGGCCAAGCTCCAGGAAATCGTTACGGAGATTTACCTGGCCGACAGCCCCAAAAAGATCGAAAACCTTTGGAATCGGGCCGAGAAGGCTATGGACAACTTGAAGATTCCGCGAAACGTCAAATCGCGTCTCCTCTCAAAAAAAGACCCGGAACTGCTCGCCCGGCAGATTCGAGATTGGCTTAGTGAGATTAAGTCCGAGAGTTGAAGTCGCCTTCGCTATTTCGGCAACCTATGATCGATTGAATTCAATGGTATTGAAATGCGACAAACTGCGACAAAGCTAACCGGCTGGCGGCTGCAAATATTCAGGATTGCGAAATCGCTGGGGATCTGGAGATTGCACGTGTGGTTCAGTCGCCGCGTTCTCCGCCGTGTGGGTGTGAGCCTTCCGTTCTACGATCCATTTGATGCGACGCATCTTTTTTTTGGGCTAAGAGAGTCGTTGAGCCAATGCGATGAAGATCATCTCGAAATCGCGAGGGGAGCTTTTCAAAGTTGGCTTGAGCGTGAGACCCGTGAAACGACTGGATTTGACTCCGATGATTGTTTTGACCGGCTGATTCGATCTTTGGGCCGTACCCAAGCTGAGCGTGTTATGATGACAGCTGGACCAGATGGCATTGGTTATGTGGCTCAATCACATAACGACCAATTGATAATCGACATTATCTGGCGGAAGGGTGTGCCCCCAAACCTTACTAGAGGCCAATATTTTCACTACCGCCAGTCAATACAGAATGCAGATTCGATTACACCTCAAATAATCGCGGATTTGCTCAAGATGGCCCAGAAACAGGAATGCCCCGATCCGTTGCCTTCATTTGCCCGTTAGCCTGCTTTGCGAATAATTCGGCCCAGCCCCCGAATCCTTGAGTAGTTGTCGGTTTTGTCTTCTCCTAAGAGAATATGGGACGTACGACAGCCGCAGCGTGCTGCGAGTCTTTCTTTCACCATTTTGAGCGCATGTGGCGCGGCTTTGTTCGGGAGCTGTTGAACGATGTTGGATCAACTCCTATTTGTCAGGATTCGGTCAGCCGAGAAGGCCCTTCGAGAAGGGCGTCTCGATGACGCTTACCGGCTCGCCACCGCGCCAGATATTCGTAGCCATAAACGCGGCGTAGCAGTTCTTGAGACACTTGCAAAGCAGTTCCTGGATCGAGCTCGGGGGCACTATCGAGCCGACCAATTCCCGGAAGCCAACTCTGATCTGGTGAAAGCTCGGGCTGGTAATGTACTCCAAAGCGAAATCGCCGAATTGCATGATCAGGTAGCCACCGTTGAAGCAGAATTCAAGCGCAACGCGCAATCTCGGCACGATCGAGTTCGGCAGGCGAGACACCGCATCGAACACGGTTCTTTGGCGGCTGGCCGGAGGATTCTCGAGCAGGCAAGCCAAGGCGACACAACAGCAAAGAATCTTCAGAACGAAATTGACGGGAAAATGAGTGACGTCGAAGGTTTGCTGCGAAGTGCGGACCAGCTTGCTTCGCAGGGGCAGTGGGCGTCAGCTGCTGATCGATTGCGAAAAGCCAAACGTACCAACCCGCACCATCCGGGTGTCATTCAAGCCGAGACGAAAATGTGCGATGAGGTGTGCAGCTTGATTCAAAGCCATCTCCAGCAAGGCAAACTCATGCTCGCGACGCACCTGCTCGACGCCTTGGGTGATTTGGGCGATGGCATTGTTTCGAAAAAAGAAGTGGGCGAATTACTGGCTACCGTTCGAAAATCTTCAGATTGTTTCCAGTCGCGAGATTATGCCGGTGCACGTCGTCACTTGTTGACTGCGGATCGCATGGTACAAGAATGCAAATGGATCAAAGAGGCCATGGATCAGTTGCGTCACTTGGAAGACATCTCCACGGCCCTTCGATCAGGCCCGCTGGGGGAAACGATGGAGAGTCAAATTCCAGAGCCTGCCAATACGCACAAGCGCGCCATTGACGAGACCATTGCAATACCTCACCGGCGTCCGTCCATCGCAGGCTTACCCGGTCATCTATTGTTGCTTGTTGATGGTGGCGGGAGCTTTTTGATTCTGCGTAACACGGAGGCGTCTATTGGGCGAATAGTCGCAAGCCAGTCGGCGGATATACCATTGTTCAGCGATCTCGCGGAGCGGCACGCCAATATCGCGCGTGTCGATGATGATTATTTCCTGTTTAGCCCGAAGGATGTAGAAGTCGCTGGCAGAACGACGAAGCACCAATTGCTTCGCGACGGTGATCGAATTGTTCTGGGCCAAAAGGCGAAATTCACTTTTCGCATGCCGAGTAGAAAGAGTCCAACAGGAGTGCTCGATCTCAGCGACACAACCAAGATGCCAAATGATGTTCGACGTGTTGTTCTTATGCAGCAGCATGTCACGATTGGGTTCGGCCCAACGGCGCATATTCCCTGTCGTCACGCGGGAACGCCGCTTATCTTGTTTGAACGAAAAGGCCAACTCTGGATTCGCCAGAAAAACAATGGCCATGTAGCCACGTCGGCCATGCCGCTGAATCTGCGAGAACCCATGGAGATAGGTGGCGTGAGTATGGTGCTAAACCCCTGGCAAGTTCGATTGCCGGGCAGAATCGTGTAGTCAGGACTTGTCGCGGATTAGAAAACAGGGCGGAAACTATAGCAGACAGCGTTGAGCGATCTCCGTTATCATAGAAACGAAGAATCATGGCATATACATTCAAACATGGCGATCGACCTTTGGAAGGATACACGATCCAGCGTGCGGTCGGCAGCGGCGGTTTTGGCGAGGTCTACTATGCCATCAGCGACGGCGGTCGCGAAGTCGCGCTGAAATACCTGAAATCCAATCCACAGGTTGAACTACGAGGTGTTAGTCATTGCATTAACCTGAAAAGCCCGCACTTGGTCTCCATCTTCGATGTTAAGCAGGACAAGAACGAAGAGTACCATGTGATCATGGAGTACTGCTCGGGACCGTCGCTGCGCGATTTGCTCATCGCCGAGCCTAATGGGTTCAAGCCGGAAAAGGCAGCGTTCTTTGTACGTGAACTGGCGAAGGGGCTTTCGTATTTGCACGAGCGAGGAATCGTTCATCGCGATATGAAGCCGGGCAATATTTTCTACGATGACGGGTACGTTAAAATTGGCGACTATGGACTGAGTAAGTTTATCTCTGTTTCCCGTCACAGCGCACAGACGGCCAGTATCGGCACTGTCCACTATATGGCACCAGAGATCGGAAGTGGCGACTATTCGCGTGGCATCGATATTTATGCGTTGGGCGTCATGCTGTACGAAATGCTTCTCGGCAAGGTTCCGTTCGACGGGTCTACGATGGGTGAGGTGTTGATGAAGCATCTCACTTCGCAGCCAGCTATCGATGAATTGCCTGCTCCGTTTGGAAAAGTTATTCGCAAGGCACTCGAAAAAGATCCGAAAGACCGCTACCAAACCGTAGACGAGATGATCGACGACATGCTGGAAGTTGAACAAGTCCGCACAAGTCTGGCAGGGTTTAGCCCACAGAGCCTGGATGGGGCAGTCGCCCGTGGTGGTGCCGGGCATGCTTCCTCTCCTATTCCGTCGCCGAACCCAACGCCTCATCAGCCCAACGCGTGGGCAAGGCCTGCCAACGCAACTCCGGACGCGAATCTCAGGAATCCGCAGGGAGGACCGCCGCCGATCCCTCCGCGATTGGACAAGAAACAGGAAAAAATCGCCCACAAGATCGACAAGAAGATTGCGAAGTTAAGTGGTAAGCGATATCGCCGTCGGCAATACAACCGTGCGGGGGAAGCGGCGAATCAACCGTCTCTTCAAACCCAGCCGAACATGCCGCCTCGCCGCAAGCAGATGCTCCTTTCGTTGCTCTTGTCCGCAGGCTTCACTGCCGCGTTGGCGATCATTGTTGGAGTTAATAGCTATGGCCCATTTGCAGCAAGTGCGGCGATGATGACCGTGGCCATGTCAGCCGGTATTGTCGTTTCACGCCCGGCGATACGATGGTTCGGCGCCGATCAGGGGCCTACCTGGGCGACCCGAGTGATCACGGCAGGGTGTTGCGGCCTCCCGATGCTCGTTGGTGCTATCCCACTATTGGCTAATCAATATGGCGAAGAGGGCCTGGCCATTATCGTTGCACTTCTCGTCGTCTCGGTTTTTGGTAACTGGGGTCAGGCATTCGACGATGGCGCAGAAGGCGAACTTCACATTTGGCGCGCGATTTGGACCGGGTTTGGAACGCTCATCGTCGGTTTCATCTGCTCGGGCATTTTCAACGCTCGTCCGGAAGAGGACACGGCACTTACGGCTGCGGGAATTGCATGTGCCGTGGCACTTATCATTCGAGCCAACGGTTGGTGGTTGGTAAAGCCTACTGAGCGACTTGCTCAGAAATGGGATGCCTATTCGAGAGGCAGCGGTGATGATGTTGATTACGGTGTCGGCCAAACAACCGAGCCGGATAATGGGATGCCTACCATGTCGCCTCTGCCCCAATTCGCCAAAGGGGAAAATGAATCGGATTCGGCTACGAACAAAGCAGACGTCGATCCGCAATCGCGTCTGGAAAGATGGGGGATTACGCGAGCCTTTTGGGGGTTGCTAACTTTCTGCCTCATGTGCTCTGTCATTACTTTGGCATTTTTGTTGGCTCTGATGCGCAATCTCAATTATGACGACAAGACGGGTGTGATTATTGGCATGATTGCTTCGGCTGCGGTAGCGACGTTCACGGTTCGCAAGACAACGCCCTTGCGTCGCGATGGGATTTGGCTAGAGCACATTCGCCCCGCAGTATTATTCGTTCTACTGTTTGCTATCTGCGGCCTCATAGTGGGTATTTCCCGGTACTGGTCAGGCCATGGTTTGTTGGACGAACAACGTGTCGCCATGCTTTCCGGATTGGTTGTCTTATCGCCGGTGTTCCTTGCCGTTTTGTTCTTGACCGGGGGCAAAAAACGCGTTCGGCCCTTCATTGGAGCGACCTCGTTCGGCGAGGATGAAGCCTTTGTTATCGCAGCTGGGATAGGGTTAGGCGACGACGAATCACAGGAAACCGATGGCACTGCCAAAGCTCAAGGCTTTAGCAAGCTCTGATCAATTGCACAGTAGCATCGTTTAGCGACGGGCGTTATGCTTCCCCTATGAATCCATCCGGCGCCGACGAGTTCCTAATCAACGAAATTGTCAAGGGCGATCAATCCGCCTGGCGACAACTCATCGAACGGTACAGCGGGCGGTTGCTTGCCTTTGCGCGGGCACGCACACAAAGCTTGAGCGATGCGGAAGATCTTGTGCAGGAGTGCTTTGTTGGTTTCCTGCAGTCGCTCACTCACTATGACACCTCACGTTCACTGGAAACTTATCTGTTTACGATCTTGCGATACAAGCTGTACGATTCGCTACGACAGAAGAAGGGGAACGTAATCAGCGAGCCTGACGAGTCCGCCGATTGGTGGGATCACGTCCTTCCACAGTCTTCGGAGACACCAAGTGGCATAGCAGCCAAGGTAGAGGCGACAAAGCAGCAGGAGCGACTGCTGGCCGACATATTGCGTCAGTTGATTCGCGACCTCCGCGATCGCGATGCGTTTACGGATTTGCAGACGATCGAATTGATATTCTTCGCGGGTAAACGAAACCTCGACGTGGCGGAACTGTTGGACATCGATCAAAAAGCCGTCGCAGGCATTAAGTTTCGCGCCATTCAAAAACTTCAAAAGTTTATTGTGGATCAGGCCCCAGCCGCTTTAGCGTGTCTCGACGAAAAGAACGCAGATGTCACGACCGCTCGGGTGTGGCGTGAGCATCGCCTGACTTGCCTCAAGCGCAGTACCCTCGGTTCGCATCTGCTTGATGTTCTCGACGAGCCTTGGAAGGGCTATACGCAATTCCACCTGGATGTCGTTGGTTGTCCGATGTGCTTGGCCAACCTGAATGATCTTGAGAGCGAGCAGGATACGGCTGGTGCCGCAGATACCGGCCGATATTTTGAGTCAAGTGTCGGATTTCTGTCACGAACAAAATAGCATGTGCTTTCGCATTTCAGGTGGGACAGCCCTATACTTCTTCACCCTCTACCTTTTCTGATACAGTCATTGCCATGTTTCGATAAACGCCTCAAGGCGAACGCTTACTATGGTTAAATTCTCTGGATTCGGAGGCGATGAGCGGTGCTCCTGCCATGATGTGATAACGCTCTCGCAGAACCGGTCGCGACTGGAAAAAACCTCCGCCTTGATCGTGCAATCCAAGCCCGTGTCATCTCGCAACTGCACATACCGTTCAACGATGGAGTCGTCCTGCTCCATACCTGAAAGTTGAACGGCGTGAGCCGCCCGATCGAATAACTCGGAAAAGGATTGTTTCAATTCTTCGAGGTTTACCTCAGTAAGGCGACAATGTACGGCTATGGATTCGTTGAATACAGAAGTTCGTTGGATCTGGTTCATAACGAGCAAGTTGTTGGAATTCGGCCAATGAATCGTTCGAAATGGTCAAGCTACGACAGGTTCATTTGATGGTCGCCGATGTAGCCCTTTTTCTGAAGATGGGAAAAAAGGGATTCGACGGAAGGGAATACCGCCGTCGCGGTCTCCGTGATGAACGGCGATGGGTCACAATCCGCCCGCCAAATCACATAGACTTCCTTCGTATTCTCGAACGCATGTTGCAGTTCTCTTTCCACGCCGGATGAAAGGGCGGGGCGACCGTCCGGCAGTACCGGAATATAGCTGACGATCATCTCAGATTGATCGATAAGTTTGAAATCGCGTGCGTAAATTTGAGCATCGATATCTTTGGCTATGCGCGATATCTCATTGACACTGAGTTCGATCTTCCTGCCATGTACGAGCAGATTGACCTGATTCTCGCCTCGTTTTGTGGCTTCCCCAGCGTCGAAAAGGAGTCTCTTTTCATCCAGATCAGCAGGATCAAACGTAATGAAGTGTTGCGATAGCGCGTGACGAAATTCGTTAATCTCTTTGAGTATCTCCGGAAGTTCAAGAACATGTGTCATGGGGAACGACGGATAGACCCTCTTGCGCTCCGGCTCAAACATCAGTCTATACAGTGCACGTACGGCCAATTCTTCGTTTTCAATGGCCATGACATACGCGTGTCCGTAACCCGCTATCGCTTCTGCCATGGCTTCCGTGACGACTATCTCTTCCTCGCGCCAGACCAAAATGTCTTTCAGCGAATGACCGATCTCGTGTTCTCTTGTAAGTCTTTCGTGGACAGCATCCACGTTGTCGACAAGCGTTACATACAAGTCTGCATCGAGTTCGACCATTTGGGCGTGGTCGTAGGCGTGAAAGAGGCCGTGCTTCCAACGAAAGGTCGCGTGTGTATTGACGATGCAGTTGCCGCTAGTGCCCGCCTCCGCGATGATATCTTTGAAGACACTCCGCCGAAGTGTGGTGAGACGTTGTCTGGGTAGGTCAAGGATTCTTCCCGGTGCGATGTCCGGCGCTTCAGCATACATACGTTCGCCAACATTAAAGAGACGAACGTCGTGCCCATTGGTCGCTGCCAGACTCACAACACGATCGAGGAATTTTTTCTTGGCCAAACCGACTTGGCCGGTGATGACGATACGAACGCCGTTACTTCGGTGCTTGGAATGTGAATCGAAAAGTGATCGCGTAGGCGGGTCGGTTTTTGTCATTGTTAGGAAGGGGAAGCGTTACTCTTCCACGGGTTCGCCAAACTCTTGCACCCAGTATATGCCATACCGACCGCCACGACGAACGGAAACGCCCACGTCTTTCCATTGGTCGCCGAGGATGATATTTCGGTGGGATGGGCTCTCCATCCAAACTTTCATGGCGTCGGCGGGAGTCCATAGCCCGGCAGCCAGGTTTTCACCGACGGAGAAATAACGATAGTCGCCTGCAATCGCTCGCTCGCCCGGGCCATACCCGTTTAGCGGGTCTTCGTGGCCGAAGAAATCATCCTCAATCATTCGACAGGCGTACCCACCTGCTATTTTAGCCAGGACCGCATTACTCTTGACCGGCGGCAGCCCGACCTCTGTGCGCTCGAGATTGATGAGCTGCAGGACCTGATCGGCGAGTCGAACGTCGTCTGCCGGCGTTGCACAACGAGCCTGTGGGCTTCCCGGTTGGCCCGCCAAATCTGTCGAAAAACAGCCTGTCGAGAGACTCAACGCCGCGATAAGCGGTAAGCCCGATATTAGCCTGGTTTTGTTCAAAGGAATTATCATTATTTCAAACACATGCGCCCGTATCAGGGATCATTGTACGCATTGCATCGGCGTCGAACAACCCGAAACGCCCTAACTTGCCAGCCGTGACAGAAAAAGTACACAGCTACCTTACACAGAGCCGCTGTCGGCCTTCTATGGCTGATTCTGGAACCGCGGCGACCCTAAAAAAACACTCACGTTCTATCCAGAGTAGACAGGAAATCACGCCAATCTCCTCACAAGTGATATCGTCTTACAATCCGATTCTCTTGACGGCAATCGAGCATCAACCTGTCGGGTCTTGTCAAGCCACTGGAGCACGCCCAATGCGAATAAATGGGATTTCCACGCGTCCCGCCAATTGCGCACATATTGGTCTTCCATGGCAAGTTCAAATCATCCGGTCCAGTTGAAGGCCTGATTCTTCCTGTGTTTTTACTTTCGCGATTCGCCGTTACACTTTACTGTTCGTAACTACCGTACCCAAGGTTACGAATGACGTGACAAGCTATTCCAATATTCGAACGGGAAATCGCATGGAAAAAAGAACACTCACTCTCGGGCACAGCCCAGACCCGGACGATGCGTTTATGTTCTACGCACTCGCTCAAGATAAGATCGATACGAAAGGTTGGGCGTTCGAGCATGTGCTTCAAGACATTCAAACGCTCAACGATCGGGCGCTTCGCGGCGAACTCGACATCACAGCTATCAGCATCCACGCTTATCCACATGTGGCCGACAAGTACGCGCTAACGAACTGCGGGTCGAGCATGGGGGACGGCTATGGGCCAATGGTCGTCACGCGCGAGCCAATGACCATCGACGACTTGCGCGGATTGACCATTGCGATACCCGGCACGATGACGACCGCGTTTCTGGGGCTAAACCTCCTGCTGGGGCAAGACAGCTATCGGCACAAAGTCGTTATGTTCGACGAAATCCTGCCGTATGTGGCGGAGGGTAAGGCGGATGCGGGGCTTATTATCCATGAAGGCCAACTGACATACGACCAGCACGATCTGAACCTGGTGGTTGATCTCGGGGCCTGGTGGAAGGAAACAACGGACCTGCCTCTGCCACTCGGCGGAAATTGCATACGACGCGACCTCGGCATGCCCGCTATGGAGGAAGTTGCAGCAATACTCAAGCAGAGTATTGAATACAGCCTGTCGCACCGCGAAGAAGCAGTAGAACATGCGCTGCAATATGCGCGAGACATGGGATTCGATCTGGCTGACAAGTTCGTCGGCATGTACGTCAATCAGTGGACGGTGGACTACGGCGATGCGGGGCGCAGGGCGGTATCGGATTTACTTCACAAAGGCTTCAAGGCGGGCCTTGTGCCGGAAGTTGGCGATATTGACTTTGTGGGGTGATAGGGGCATAATCGTGGCATAGCGTCGGGACGATTGATCCTCCCTTGAGATTTGTCAATGCCATCATTTCGCTGCGAGTGCGGTGCCAAGTATAAGTTTCCAGACTCCGCGCTGGGCAAGAAGGCCAAGTGCAAGAAGTGTGGCGTTGTATTCCGCCTTAAACCGCCGGACACGTCGACAATCCCCATTGCCGATGAATCACCGTTTGCAGCCGAGATATCGTCTGCCGCGCGAAAGGCACCGCCCCCTGCACCGAAGCCACCACCTAATTACCCCGGCCTTGTCATTGAGACCGCGGAGGATTCCAAGACTTCGACACGAGAAGCCACTGACGATGTTCCTGCGAAGGGCTACTGGGGCAGTATTTTTTGGACGCTGTTCTTTCCGTCTAACATCGGCAACCTCATCACATTTCTCGTGATCTGGTTCGTATTGAGTCTCGTGCCTTTGTTTGCCGCAAGTTGGATCGGTTTGGGTTTCTTTATCCTTGTTTCTTTCTGGTATATAGGTTTTCGTTTCGATGTTGTTCAATCCTCTGCGGGTGGCGATGAAAATCTCCCTAAACTTGGTTTCTCAGGTGATTATTGGGATGAGCTTTTCCTGCCCGCGTTGCGTTGGTTAGGTAGCTGGGTGGTTGTCACGCTGCCGGCAGTTGTCTATTTGTTCATTCGGTATGATGCTTCAGCGGGCGATGTCGCGGGTGTGCTTCTCGAAGGAATAGCCGGCCTCATTCTGGGTTTCTACGACGACTACTATTTGCTTGCCATGCTCGGTTTGGGGTTTTTCCTTTGGCCAATGATTATTTTGTGCTTGGCTTTGGAGGGTTTCTCCGCCGTTTCCCGAGTTGACTACATTTTGGCAACAATCGTGCGATCCATTCCAGCGTATGCGTTCACCGTTTTTTTGGTATTCGCAACGATGGCGGCGGATGTATATGTACAGTATGTGATCGCAAACGCTGCGGCAGGTGGACCAACCTCTGTCGGGGCTGGGCTTGGCGTGGGTCTGCTTACGCGGATCGCATCTACCGGCGTCGCTCTGTACCTGGAAATTGTCATGCTTCGCGTGATCGGGTTGTACTACCACCATTTCAAGGACAAATTCCCTTGGGGTTGGGGGTAGATCGCAACCCTGGCAAATCGCCGTGAAACTCTGATCTCTTCGCAAGTAGTCGAGCCATACCGGTTCATCCTACAGGACCAGCCCCCGACAAGCCGATCTATGCTACAGCCGGTATCGAGATCGCTATTATGACGCCAAGAGGAAGGAAGAAACTATTCAACGTGCTCCGCATCGCCCTATGCGCGGGGGCTATGTGGATTGTCATCGGCGGCGTCACCGTCAACGACGAAGTTACGCTGAAGGACGGCGAGACGGTCATTGCTGGGTCCATCGTGGAAATGGGAGACCCGCTCAGAATTGTGACCGTCGATGGTGATGAGAAGTCCTATACTCACGCTGAGCTGGCCTTGGACACGAACCAAAAACCGCTCGTGAGCCTGGGGCTGAAAGCAACCTGGCAACGCAGCGCGAAGCTCTTGCTGCTCGCCGCGATTGCGATTTATTTCCCGATTGTTTTTCTTCAGGGTTTACGTATTCAATGGCTGCTGCGCGCGCAAGAGATTGAGATTGGTTACTGGGACAGTATCAAGCTTTCGATAGCCGGGAACTTCCTGAATTTTGCCACGCCGCTCGGTTCCAACGCAGGCGATGTATTCAAAGCCTATTTTCTGTCACTGCATACCGACCGCAAGACGGAAGCCGTTACAACGGTCTTCTTGGATCGCGTGGTTGGACTGGCGACCCTTCTTACGATTGTCGCGCTTATCACGGTGTTTAGTTCGAGTGACAGCCGATTGGCGATCCTCCGACCCTATATGTTGGGAATGCTTGGCGCGGGTGTAGTGGGGGGGCTTGTCTATTTCTCGCCTTGGGCTAGAAAGCATTTGATTCCTCGGACTTGGCTGGCCAAGCTGCCTTTCTTTGAGCAGCTTCAACGGATCGACCAGGCGACGCATGCGCTAGCCGGGCATCTTACCGTTGTTCTGGGGGCCGTGTTTTTGACTGCGGTTTTGCAGGCGATTGCTGTCGGTGCCTATTTCGTCATCGCGATAGCGTTGGAGCTTGAAGCCAATATGGGTAACGTTTTGGAGTACTACGCCTATTTTTGTACGGGTGTGGTCGTTCAAGCGCTTCCTGGCCCGCCACAGGGTCTTGGGACTGTTGAGTTGACTTACAAGTATTTTCTAGCCCCGTACGGCAGCGTATCGCAGATCGTTTGTGTGGCAGTGGCGATTCGACTCATGGTGCTCATCTGCGCGCTGCCTGGCTTGTTGGTGACGCTAACAGGTTCCTATAAACCTGAAGCGAGCAGCCAGCCGAACGACGACACGTCGAGCGAAGCCGAAAAGGCCGATTGCAGTGAAGTATCCGCCCATCGCATATCTACAGTCTGATCGTTGATCGGAAACGATTCACCATCCAATAATCCACTCTATCTTCTGTCAATACTTCGTCAATTTATAGGCGGAATCGAGTAGTAGATGATGGGATCACGCATTGACGACGAATTTACCGTGGAATGCGCCGCGCAAGATTCTTGCGCGGTTCGTTTCCTATATCGTATTTTATACGGAAGATCGTGTTGATGTTCTGGTAGGCGGGGATTTCGCCTGCCAGGTAGAGCGGCGAGAACGCGATGTGCAACGTTCTTGTCATAATGGACCAGAGGCGCGAATCGTGAGCCAAGCCATCATACAAAGGCAACCGTTGGACAAGAACATCAATGGTCCGAATGTTGAGCGGCGAACAAAAAGGCGGCGGACGCTTCGTAAACAAACGAAGGTGTCACTCTCAAGGAGAGACTCAGAGTCGTCCTGGCATTGCGAAGGCTTGATGCTGAATCTGAGCGAAAGAGGTTTGGCGTGTCGTGTCGCCAAAGCAGATTTTCCGGAAGAGCACGATGGCGCAAGAATCGTCGTCGGGTTTTCTCTCGATGATCGAGCCGCTGGATTTGATCTTCCGGCACAAATTGTCAATGTGACGGAGGCTGGTACGCCTGCTTTTCTGGTGGTTGGCCTCGAGTTTCTTGAGATTGATGAATCTGTGGAGTCGTATGTCGAGTTGCAGCGCATTCTGCAAGAGCAATCTAAAGCTTCGTGAACGGGAGTGAGACCGCAGTGGGTAGAATACAGCAACTTGTCGGCCAGCAACGTGACCAGCTTCTTAGGGATGCTGAGCGTCGAAAGCTCCACGTCACCATTACGCATCGCGGGGATGCCGGCTGGAGTATTTTCAAAGGATGCTTTAAGTCGGACTCATCGACTGCGCAATCGCCGACACTTTGTATTTGCGACATTCAGAAAAAGCCGGAAGAATGGCCTACGGAAAACGACGTCGTTGGTATCGCATTCCGAGTAGGTCACAAGAAATGTATGTTCGGTGCCCAGTTTCGCCGAGTTGAGTCAGTCTCTGGCAACCACTTGTTATCCTTGTCCTGGCCCGAAACCATACAGCAACTTCAACGCCGGGCTTACGAGCGGGTCTCTCCGCCTCCTGGCGTGGTTGTTTCTGTTCGATTTCGGCCTGAGAATAGCAGCAAGGAGGACTCCGGGCGGCCTGTCATGCGTCACGGACAATTGGAAAACCTTTCCGCAGGTGGAGTTCAGGTTTCGGTTTCCAACCGCACGGAAGTGGACCATGACTCGACGTATCAGGTGGTTTTTGCGCCTAAGTCGGGTTCCCCGTCTCTCGTATTGGAGACGATTCTAAAGCACTGCGAAGAAGTGGAAAACGATCGACTGCTGCTTGGTTTCCAGTTCATTGGTTTGGAAACAACTCCAAACGGGCATGACCTTCTTGAGCGCCTCGCGCATGCTGTTGCGTCCTTCAAGCGGATGAATCAGCGTGACGAATCGCCAGCACAGAGTAAGTCCCGCAAATCTCCAATCAGATCAGCCTAGAATCAGCTCTGGCACGCGACTCGCAAAGGCGATCCGGCTAGCCACTCAATCTCAACTTGATGTCAAGAACGCGCCGAAATCGTTGCCTTTTCCCATTGCGTAAGAAGTTGGCGATGAGATAATGCGGGGATATTGGTGACTTGATTTTTGCACCCAGGTACGCGACAGGATTATGGCAACGGGCAAGCACAAAAAGAGTCGTACGGGCAAGGGGATTGGCCAACGCACAACTTCCGGTGCTCCAAAACCGAATCAGGGCAGGCCCGCCACATCGGACGCATCACCTCGTGGACGCTTCCAGTCTTGGCGACAAAGGAAACACCCCGTATTTCGATTTGTGGTGGTTCTACTCTTGCTTTTGGGGCTGTTTGAGTTTGTCGCGGCATCTGACTTCGTTAGAAACGGAGCCATACCCGGATACATGCGGTTTGTAGCCAAAGTGACGGGTGGCGTGATGTCAGTCTGGGGAGAAGAAGTCACCGTCTCAGGATCCACCATCAGTTCTCCGCGATTTTCTGTGAACATCAAAAAGGGTTGCGACGCTGTCCAGCCTACGGCACTATTTCTCGCCGGCGTGCTGGCCTCACCTGTTGTTTTTTGGCCTAAGATTCCGGGCATTTTTCTGGGGTTATTGTTCTTGGGCAGTATGAATATTGTTCGTGTCATCAGTCTTTTTTATATTGGCGCGTTTATGTCGCAAAGGGCATTTGCCATCATGCACGAAGATGTCTGGCAGGTCGCATTTATTTTCCTCTCCATTCTTGCGTGGGGGTTGTGGGCGGTTTGGGCAGCACAGAAAACGGTACGCCGAGAAGATGTCACCAGTTAAGTCCATTTTTCAGTTTGTTGTTGTTGGGATCGCCTGTTATGTGGTCTTGGTTGTGCTCCTGCCTTGGTTAGGCGTGCGCACCGCATATCGCAGCTACTACATGACCGTAGCCGGTCTAGTCTACGGGAGTGTTGGGCAGAATGGGGAAGTGAGTTTTGAGCCGAACAGTGGCACCGGCGGGCAGCACGACGTGCGGGCCTTGCTTTACAATCGAAAAACAGGGGCCGAAGGCCCAATTGGTTTCAGTTCAGTACGTTTAGGATATAACCCCACCGCCGAGTTCATTGCTTTGGTTTTGGCCACGCCAATCCCATGGCGTCGAAAATGGCGTGCTCTTCTGAGCGGAACACTGCTGGTTCAAGTTGGCTCGTTTTCTTGTCTCATCTTTCCAATAGTGATTGGCTTTAGCATGTCGTCTGCGCTGCAAGTCTTTGAACCAAGCCAATTCTGGCTTGATCTGCTATCGAAAGCTGGCGAGTTTTTCTTCATCTCGTCTCGTTATGCCTTGCTTATGCCAGCGTTGGTATGGATAGGTTTTTGTGTTCGCCGTGAGAGCCTGGCTTTTCTGGTCAAGCAAGGCGAATCACCCGCGAACCCGATATTGTAGCGTTTTGCCGGTTTGGATACTGCAGCGGCAATATTGATTTATGAAGTTTCTGTGTTGCGACGGTGGAAAGGCGTATTGGCTGGACAAGCTGGCTCCCTTATTAGTACATCCACTTTGATCCTATGCCGATATTAGAGGACGGGCCGTGTTTTTCTTGTAGATGATGACGAAACGGGCGGCGTTACGACACTGTTACCCCCGAAGTGTTGACCCGTTAGTTGTGTGAGCCTAGGCTTATTGCATATGAGTCGAATAGTAATCATCATAACCGTC
This sequence comes from Phycisphaerae bacterium, assembly GCA_029260035.1. GTDB lineage: Bacteria > Planctomycetota > Phycisphaerae > UBA1845 > UBA1845 > OFTM303. The sequence continues at coordinate 857 of JAJDEA010000074.1, read as the reverse complement.
TTGAGTTCGTTTACAGTTACACCAATTCTGTGCATAGGTGGTGTCATTGATCACGATTGCGGTTGTGCATCAGAGTCCGGGTGTCCTTGCGAGACCGACTGCAAGCATGAAGATGGCGGTGGACACGAGGGTGGATGCCCGGATGATCCATGTAGCGTACTCGTCGTTCGGCCCGACCGGGACGGTGACGATGTTCTCATGGATTTTCAGCAGATAGGCTCGACAGCGATCGTCCTTGCCGATTTCGATCCACCGTCTCCTCTGATGGCGCGCGCTAGCACACGATCTTGGTCTGGCTGTGAGAATTTGCCTTTCTCAGGCAGCGACCTGCCCCTCCTTATCTGAATTCCCGCTTATCTTAAATTTGTATGCTGTCTCGCGTGTGAAATCCACGCGTTGATTGCTCCCTATTCGATGTGCGTTATCGGTTGGATATGCGCCGACTTCGCTCGGGGTGGATGAGGAATTGTGAATATGTTCAAGAGAATCTCATACTATACTTTTTTGGGTGCCGCTATCTTGGCACTGTTGGGGTGTGTTACAGTTGACCCACAGCGTGACTACAAGCAGGTTGGCCAGCGCGTCAACGAGGCCACGGGGTACGAACGGATCTATCGCCCCGAAGAAGATGAGCAGGTTGGTGAGCTTGTTGAGGGGCTGGTGCAGGGGGGAATCAGCGCTGATGAGGCGGTTCAGATTTCCCTCTTGAATAACCCTTCGCTCCACGCGGCTTTCATGGATGTTGGGATCGCTCGAGCGGATGTCGTTCAGGCAGGATTGTTTTCCAATCCATTTATAGGCGTTTCGGCGAGGTTTCCCGACGGTGGTGGCTTGGCGAACATAGAGGCCAGCACTGC
>JAJDEA010000073.1 GCA_029260035.1 Phycisphaerae bacterium | reverse complement strand
ATAAACGCGACGATCCCGCTGGCTTCGGCTGGTTGGCGCGAACTGATCACCCGATATCCCTTGCCACGCAAACCCGACGTCAGTTGATCCGTTAATTTGATTAAGCGATGGGCAATTCGTTCAACGCCGATTTCTTCGATCAAGTCAATGGCTCCTCCGAGCGCAAAGATTCCGGCTATATTCAGACTTCCCGATTCGTAGCGTCTCGCAGAATCATCAAACTCGAATTGATACTTCCCAAACGTAAACGGGTTCTTCATGCTCAGCCAGCCGATTGTCGTTGGCTGTAAATAGCCTTGCAGTTCCTTCCGCACATAGAACAAGCCGATTCCCTCCGGAGCGCAAAGCCATTTGTGGCCATCGGCAGCGAGGAAATCAATATTCATAGCCTGAACATCGATTGGAAAAGCCCCCAGAGACTGAATTGCATCGACGCAAAGAAACACGCCTTTGCTCTGACAGTATTCCCCCAGCGTGGCGAGGTCAGTACGAAAACCGCTGGCAAACTGAACCGAAGAAATCGCAACAACGCGCGTCCGGTTATCGATATTCTCGATAAGCCTTTCCAACGGAATTCGGCCATCTTCTTCCAACACCATTCGCACCTCAACACCGCGCGATCGAAGCGCCTGCCAGGGGTACATGTTTGCAGCAAACTCAACATTTGTCGTGACGATATTGTCACCACTCTGCCATGTAAGCCCATTGGCTACAAAACTGATGCCCTCGCTTGTATTTTTGATGAACGCAATCTCATCGGACTTAGCATTGATAAGGCCTGCAATCTGCGATCGAACACGATCAGCTTGCTTAAAGAAGCCGCCGTGTATGTATGCGTTGCATTCGGCGTGCTCGAGATATTTTCGAGCCGCATCTGCTGCTCGTTTGCAGACCGGTGCAACGAGCGCGTGATTGAGGAAGTTGTAATTCCTCGTAATCGGAAATTCGTTTCGTAGCTCGGTCCAATCCATCAGCAACAAATCCTGTAAGAAAATCCCCGACACCCGGCTCTGTTTGCGGTAACCAACTGAGACTTTCCTGGCGTTTCTCGCGGAACACCTGATCCGTCTACCGTAAACTATACGATCGGACGCAACTAACCCGTTGCACCAGTTATACTTACGAGGCGCTAACCGGCTCTTCGACCATATGAATTCTATGGTCCAATCAGAGTCGGTTCCACAAAACATTGACCGGAAGGCCAAACAACCTTGTCTCGCGGCCCAGCGTTAGCTGCAGGCAGTGTAAATATCGGTCCAACCGCTCACCGCACTGTTCGCTACCAACGCACTATCTCTTAAAATTAAAGTATGGCCTGCGTGCTGTAGGCACAGCTGTCGTTTCGCGCTATGATAGCGGCTCGTCTTTTGCGCTAACTTGAGCGTCACCAGAGCACAGCGCGGAAGTGTATTTTTCTTCACAAGCCGGGATACGGACCTGCAACGTTCAAAGCAATTACAGCAACGTCTGGGCAAGCCTTATTTTTGCGTAGCGGTCTGATCCAAGAATTCTCTGAGAGAGCATCTCGAAACAGCGGTTCATAATAAGCAACAAGACATGATCGCTATCATGCCGAGTATTGGATAAATATCCCTTGACGACAAAACGTCCTACCCAACTCCACCGCAAGCTACTCCCCATTCTCTTTGAGGATGATGCTTTCCTTGCCGTGCGCAAGCCTTCCGGTATTGACCTCGAGGCGCTTCAGCGGTCTGACCCAACCTGCTTGAAAGCAATCGTCGAATCGGCTTACGCGAATGATTCAGCATTGGTCGCGTGCAATCGGCTATCCCGATTCGAGTCGGGTATTATTCTTTTTGCAAAAGGTGAAAACACCGCTCGCCAGATAAGGAAGGAATTAAAATCGGCGGGCACCGCGATGGAGTTCATAGCTGTTGTGCGAGGCGACCTTGGCTCGAAGTCCATCACCGTCACCGCTGACCATGGAAAATCAAAAGGCCGGAAGCCCGAGCAGAAGAAACGACGCGTGAAGAAAAAGTCGGGAGGCCCAAAGGATATCGCCAGCAAATTACTCACGACGATCAAACCAATCCGTCGTGGCGAAAAACGAACCCTCGTTCGTATTCAGACCGTTCCGCAAAACACGCACTCGTTGAAGGCGCAGCTTCGCGCCGCTGGCGCGTCACTTTTGGGCGATCAACGTGGCACAACTACGCGAGCGCCCAATGCTCTACAAAAAACATGTCTTCATCTGACAAAGTTCACCTTTCTACACCCAGGCAAAGGTCACAACGTTGTACTGCGAGACCCGTCTCCCAAGTACTTCCTGGACTATGTAGCAGGAAGACATAACTTCCAGGCTGCCGTCGAAAGCGCCTTGGTGCGAAGGATTCCACTTATCCGAGAGCGCGCGACCGATGCCTACAGATTGCTGTCTGGCAAACCGGACAATGTGCCGGGAATCGTGGCGGAGCGATTGGGCGACATCGTCGTCCTAAACGTATTGGATGCCTCTAAGAAGACACAAGATTCGCTTCGCGCGATCGGCAAGTGGTATCTCAACGAGCTAAATGTCAAAGCCGTTTATGTGAAGTATGCCGCCAAGACCCCCTCCGAAAGAAATAAGGAAATCGAGGGCGCCCTGCATGCCGAAAAGCCTTTCCTTGGACAAGCAACCGCACCGAAAATCCGCATTCGCGAGAAATCCTTGAGGTTTATCGTTCGACCCTATGACGGTCATTCGGTAGGCCTTTTTCTCGACCAACGAGATAATCGCTGGAGAGTTCACGATTTAGCCGCTGGCAAAGATGTGCTAAACCTCTTTGCATACACCTGTGGCTTTTCCGTTGCTGCGGCGCTCGGCGGTGCAAAGAGCACACAAAGCGTCGACATTTCCGGAAAATCCATCGAATGGGGCCGAGAGAACTTTGAACTCAACGGCATTGACACAGCCGACCACACCTTCGTTTGTGCAGATGCGATGGAACACCTTAAATACGCCAAGCGTCATCAGGAAACGTTCGACATAATTATTGTCGATGCACCGACTTTCGCGCACGGCAAACAACGCAAGCGGTCCTTTTCAATTGAAAGGGACCTGTCATCGCTCGTTGCGAGCGCATGTGACGTGCTCCGCCCGGAAGGCATCCTTTTGGTCTCGACCAACTTTCGTCGAATGCGCCAGCGCGGTTTGGTGGATCGGGTTCGAGAAGGAATCGGAAAGCGCAAACACCGCGTATTGTCTCAACCCAAGCTGCCCATCGACTTCGCCGTCGACCCTGACCACGCAAAAAGTGTTATCGTTAAAATACTTTAAGACAAGCCAAGTATGCTTCTCGATAAGATTTTTTTCTTGAACTGAGTTTGCGATTTGTGTACGGTGAATCTATCACAAGAAAAAACAAATCGGAAATATTGGCTCAGATTACGCAAGGAAACTTGGTAGAAAGTAGAGCATCGTATATGGCATCACCTCTTATTTTGTTTAGAACGTCAGTAATGGTGCGTGTATTGCTGGCTGTATCGTTTTTCGCATCTTCAGCCTATGCACAGACAATTTCGTTTCGAAAGGTTGCAGATACAAACACGCCAGTCCCCGGCGGGACGGGAACATTTACCAGTTTTTCGTCTACTCCGGTGATCGACCGGGGAAACGTCGCCTTCGTGGGCCAAGCCGCGGTTCCACCCAATGGTGTTTATACTGATATTGGTGGCACGCTTAGGCCGGTAGCCACATCAACCACCGTTGGCCCGACCGGCGTCGGTACGTTTACCAGTGCATTTGTACCATCCATCGACAACGGGCAAGTGGCGTTTCGCGGAAATTTGAGGCTCGCCGACAACTCAAACGTAGCCTCTGGTGTTTATTTGGAGACGTCAGGCACAATCATCGCCATCGCAGAAACCAACACCCCGGCACCTAACGGCGGCGTATTCAATCTCTTTGAATCCAATGCACTCGCAAGGCCATCGCTGAACATGGGCAATGTTGCGTTCGCTGCAAGAACGAGCGTCGTGGGTTTTGGTGTCTTCCTCTATGATGGTGGAGCATTGAGCGTTGTAGCTGACGCAAACACAATCAGGCCAGGAGGGACAAACACTCTCGACTTCTTAGGTGCTCCGTATCTGAGTGGCAATAACGTCGCCTTCATTGGATTCGAATTCTCAGGTGTTAAAGGAGTGTACGCGCGCATAAACGGCACGCTTAGCGTCATTGCTGACAGCACTATGACACCTCCGGGAGGCACAACGACTTTCTTTGGGCCAACAGGCCCGGTTATAGATGGCGAGGATATCGCTTTCAGTGATCTTGGATCGCTTTCGCAGTCACCTGATGCCCAGGAAGGTAGCTACACCTATTACGACGGCGTACTGAATGCCGGCATCCTAGGCGCCCCCACCGCACCCGGCTCGCCATCGCTCGAAAACCGCACAATCGTGGCCAACCGAGGACCGGGTATCATTACCACCAATATGGGTGGCTCTGAATTTCATGTAATTGGATCGGGCGACGTCTTGGATGGCAAATCATTATCCATCGCCTACCAAAGTCACGAAGCCCTGAGTGGCAATGAAATCGTGTTCTTCGCGCTTTTTGATGATGGCTCCCAAGGCATTTACGTTGCACAGATACAGTTGTTCTGTGGCAATCAAATTGTTGACCCGGGCGAGGATTGCGACGACGGAGGCGGGTCTGCTACTTGCGATTTCGATTGCACATTCCCTGCTTGTGGAGATGACACGATCAACACATTCGCCGGTGAACAGTGCGACGATGGCGTGAACAACTCAGATACCATCGCGGACGCTTGTCGTACGAATTGCCAGCTACCCACCTGCGGCGATGGCACAATAGACACGGGCGAAGACTGTGATGCCGCTGGTCCATCCAGCATGTGCCTCGCTGATTGCACCGTCTCCGCGTGTGGAGATGGCATCGTTAACAGCCTCGCTGGTGAGGATTGCGACGACGGAGGAATTTCTGCTACTTGCGATTTGGATTGCACATTCCCTGTCTGCGGAGACAACGTCCTCAACACATTCGCGGGTGAAAACTGCGACGATGGCGCGAACAACTCAGATACCATCTCAGACGCATGTCGTACGAATTGCCAGCTACCCACCTGCGGCGATGGCGCTATAGACACGGGAGAAGACTGCGACAACGGAGCGAACAACTCCGACACTGTAGTCGATGCCTGTCGGGTTGACTGCACATCAGCCCGCTGCGGCGACGGTGTGGTAGATTCGACCGAATTCTGCGACGACGGCAATACCGTAAACGGTGATTTTTGCCCCTCAGAATGCCAGGAGGATGGTGCCGCAATCCCAGCTACGTCAGATTGGGGACTGGTTATTCTTGCGTTGCTCTTGTGCGTGTGCGCGCGTCTTCAGTATGGCTTTCGGACGGCGAAGTAGAAGTTGCGTCGCGAAGCGAATGAATGGGCTTCTGCTTGCTCTCAAATTCGGCCGCGCAAAAAGTGCTATCGTTAAATTGCTTTAGCAAGAAGCGATTCAAAGTGCCGACGATTCGACAGTTTTCTTAAGGCCTTCGGAAAACAGTTTTCGCCAACCTGACTGGAGCGAATCGATCTGCCCATCCGACACCTTCCCGTATAGCGCATCCGAAACCGACAAGGTGGTCCCGGTTTCGCTCGCGGTCAGCCGAAGCGTGAGCAAGGTACTGCAAGGCCCTCCCCATTCGGGCGTACAGTAGCCAGCGAGGCTCATAGCCTCGTTCGGAACTACCGACAAAACCGTATACCAAAGCAACCCACGATCGCCAGCTTCCTCGTATAGACGCCCACCCGGCTTTGGTTCGAGCGTAACGATCGAATCCTCACCCAACATATGAAAATCGGGCAGCCACCAGTCACTGAGCTGATCGGCCAACGCTTTCCAGACCCGCGATGGCGGAGCATCTATATCAATCTCAAATTCATATTGCGCAACAAGAGCGTCGCAAATCTTGGCAGGTGACATTTTTGCTTCTCCATTCTATTTGGGCCGTGATGTAGGAATATCAGTCTCCACCACATCCTTCAGCCTGTTCAAAGCCGAACCCATTCGTCGCGCGTGAGCATCGACCCACCGACGGCATACTTTCTCGATCGGTACCGGATTCAGATAGTTCCAGCGAACCCGCCCTTCTCGGCGAACGATCACCAATCTCGCAGCCTCAAGGACATCCAAATGTTTCATAACCGCCGTTCGGCAAAGCTCGTCGAATCGCTCAACAAGCTGTCCCGTCGTTGCAGGGCCATTCCCTAAAACATCAAGGATCGCCCGGCGAACGGGATCGCCCAACGCACGCCAAACCCGGTCGTTTTGATCCACCGCACTCTTCATGTCACCATATTATGACATATTATAGCGAGCATGTCAAGAGCGTTCTTTCAGGAAGTCATTTTGGGCGGATTGGCTTGATTGACAGTGCAGACTTGCGGCACAAAGAAACCAAAACACTGCAAGCAGGATTTCTTGATCTATCGGCTGGCAAATGTTCGCTGAAAAGTGGCGTAGTCCCAGAGGTCGACACGCCAGTCGCCTGTGATGTCGGCGCAGTTGCACTCGCCCGTTGCAAATTCATGCGGACCGCCAAGACACTCGACATAAAGCGGATGGTCGACGAAACCTACCGCGCGATCTCGTCCGCATGAATCAATCGCCAGAGCGTAAGGGTCTTGATTCACATTGAACATAGTCTGCCAAACGAAAGTCACAACGTCCTCGACTGCACCACCATAGAGGCTTGCGCTTTGGATACCCGTTCGGCTGCTGGATCCATACGACCAGTACAGGCGGCTTGATACGGGATCGATTGCCAAGCCGTTCACGAATCCATAAGGAGCCGTCGCGAAGACGCCCTGCACATCCGTCCCGTCAATACTTGACCAGAAAATCGTGGAGTCCGACGCCAGGTAAACTTTCCCGGCGATTGGGTCTACCGCAAGACCCACGACACTCGAAGCCCCTATTGAAGTAACAAGTTCGCTATTGCTACCTTCGAGATTGGCTCGCCGAAGCTCGTTAGTTGACCAATTGGTCCAATAGAGTTTTCGTGAGGCCAAGTCAAGAGCGATCGCTACGATCCCACCTACAGTGGAAAGCACCGTTTCTTGTTCGAACCCGTTGACATCGGCTCGCTTGATGACACCACCGTCGGCCCAATAGACCTTTCCATTGGCTGCATCAAGAGCGAAAGATCGCGGCGCGGATATTGGCGGGCTGAAACTATCGATGTTTGTCCCATCGGGATTCGCACGTACAATTGAACCCGTCAGGCAGAACTCTTTATGCGCATTGGTCCAATACAATTTGCCGCTTGCGCGATCCATGGCAATTCCTGAAGGCCTGCTCACTTGCGTTTGAACAACAGTTTCGTGGTCAGTTCCGTCCGTACTTACCCGCTCGATGGATGCCAAACCCAACCGTGAAGAATCACATCTTCCGTTAGAATCTGACATGTACCAATAGGCCTTGCCTGCGAGACTATCGACAATGAAGTGTTGTATCTCAGGCTGATAGTCGGCAGTCCTATCGATAACGACAAGCGTTTGCCCATCTGAGCCATTCAGATTGGCTCGTCGAATCCCGCCCCCATCAGACCAGAGAACCTTTTTCTCAACAAGATCAATCTGGACCCGAACCGGCCAAATCAACCCCGTATCGTCAATGGCAATCTCAATACCGGCCCCGTCAAGTGAAGCTCTGCGTATGGTGCGCGTAGCGGGTTCTCCCCAATAAACGTAACCACTCACTGCATCCAGCGCCGGATCGCTTGTGTAATACGGCAACCCACCGGCAAGAAGCTCTGGTTGGCCTCCTTCAAGGCTTGCACACCAGAGTTCCAACTCGACGATCCAACAAACAACGTTGGCCGCCACATCCAAAGTAAAGGACCGTACATTCGGACCATTCAATTCGATCAATGTACTTACTTGGCCAGTCTCAAAAGCATATCTTCGTATCTTGTCGGCTTCAGCCCAATACACGGCCTTGGCTTGATCGTCCGCGATAAGGCCATCGGAATCATCACCAACTTGTCGAATGGTTACGGCGTTAGTGCCATCAATTGCAACGCTTCGTAGGTACGCATTATTGCCGATCTCCTCAATCCAAACCAATTTACCCGTTTTGGGCAAGACGATCAAACCAAATATTCTGCACAGATCATCCTGACATCTTACAAAAATGTCGCGTTCGGTACCGTCGAGATTCGCACGATAAATGCCCCGTCCGCCGACCCAATAAATATGGCCCACCTCTGATGCGACCGTGAACCCAATTCTTTGTTGCGCATCAAACGAGTTGTGTGCAATGTCCTCGGCATTCGACCCGTCCAAGTCGGCCCGACTCACTTTCCTCGTGCCTTGATTAGTCCAGTAGATACTTGGCACACCTGCAATGGCAGATGACGAGAACAGGACAACCGTGATCCACATCAACCTCTTCAATGGCATGACCAACTCCCCATGTCGACGGCAAAGGAACTGTTATCGCAGCATCAAACCGTCACACAACCTAATGCTGAGACGAAGCTTCTTCCAGTTCCTTCTTGTGGGCATCGATGATCTGCTGCTGCACGTTTCCCGGCACGGTTTCATAGTGCGAGAATTCCATAGCAAAACTGCCCTGCCCGCCGCTGATACTGGACAGTCGAGAGTTGTAGTCGGACACTTCGGACAGCGGCACCGTAGCACTGATCACAGCCATGCCGCCTGGAAGCATGTCCTGCCCTTGAGGCCTACCTCGGCGCGACGCCAAATCGCCCTGTATGTCGCCGACGTTGTCAGCGGGCACGGTCACTTCAACGGTGACAATCGGCTCAAGCAAGACAGGTTTTGCTTTCATGAACGCTTCTTTGAACGCGCCTCGTCCGGCAATTTGAAAAGCGATGTCCTTGCTGTCCACTGGATGCGTCTTGCCGTCGATTAACTCGACCTTGACATCGACGACGGGGTATCCCGCCAGCACGCCGTCCGTCATCACGCCCCGGACCCCTTTGTCAACGCTAGGCCTAAATGACTGGTCGATCGCTCCGCCGAAAATCTTATCGACGAATTCGTATCCCTCACCTCGATCGGTTGGCATGAGGTTAATAATCACACGACCAAACTGCCCAGCACCGCCTGACTGCTTCTTGTGCGTATAAGTAATATCCATCGCGCTCCCGGTAATCGTCTCACGATACGGGATCTTTGGCGGCTTCGTATCGACTTGAAGCTTGTAGTACCGATCCATTCGCGCAATCATCGTTCGCAGGTGAAGATCGCCCATTCCGTTGACGACCAGTTCATGCCCCGTACCTCGATCGTGCGTAAAACAAGGGTCTTCCTCTTCGAACCGCTTCAGCGCCCCGGCAATTTTATCTTCATCGCCGCGATTCTTGGATTCCAACGCCAGTGAGTACATGGGCTTTGGGAAAACCGGCATCGCAACCGTGCCGCCGTGATCGCTGAAAAGAACATCGCCGATTTCAAAATCTAGCTTTGCCAACGCAATGACATCTCCCGCTACACCCGCTTCGACATCGTCAATGTCTCCACCTTGTATACGCATGATCTGCCCAGGTCGAACTCCTTTGGTTTCTTTGACACTCTTGACGGTCATATCACTCGACAACTTGCCGGATAACACCCGGATGCCAAGGTATTTGATGTGGCTTTTTTGATCCGTCCGGATTTTGAAAACTTGGCCTATGAACGGGCCATCTTGTTTTGGTTCGATCGGCGTCTCTGCTTCGCCGTCAACCAAGACGCGTTTCTTGCCGTTGACCGGACTGGGGCAAAGTGGACCGAGAGCGTCAAGAAACTCGTTGATTCCCACATCACCGCAGGAATTTGTAAAGAAGATGGGAATCAAAGCGCCTTGCGCTACGGCGTTCGGAGCCTGAGCGATGACTTCATCGTCCGAGACCTCTCCACCCAAATATTTCTCCATCAAATCATCATCGACACCGACAATCGCCTCGACCACTGCCGTATGTGCGTCGCTCACGCTCGAAAAATCTGCATCGCCAGCGTCGTTCTTGAAACAATCGATCACCCCTTTGCCTCCGTTGCAAGGCAGATTGACGGGCAGGCATTCCGAACCAAATGTTGCCTGAAGTTGTTCCACAAGGCTGACCAAATCGACATTCGGTGCATCGATGTGGTTAATAACGATCCAAACTCCCAGGCCGTACTTCCTGGCCCGATCGAGCATTTTGCGCGTGTTTACTTGAATCCCTGACGACGCCGCAACGACAACGACGGCACATTCCGAAGCAGCAAACCCGGCAATCGCAGGGCCACAGAACACCCCAACGCCGGGCGAGTCCACAATATTGACGTGCAATCCATCGTGCTGGATATGACAAATAGCTGAATCGAGCGAGGCCTTCTTGTCCTTCTCTTCCTCCGTACTATCCAGAATCGTGGTGCCATCGGTCACACTTCCTAAGCGACTTGTCGCGCCCGTCTTGAAAAGGAGCGCCTCGCCAAGGGACGTCTTGCCTACGCCCGTATGCCCTACCAACGCAATATTTCGGTGCTGCCCAGCTTGGAACGTTGCCATGAATCACTCCCAAATCTTGCTTACCAGTAACCGCGTCATCCTCACCGCGACCTCTTTCCGCCCGCGACAAGCTACTTATGGTAACGGAACGAACTCACTTTTTCCACAAGATGCAGCTGATCGGGTGTTGCTGCATTTCGCCACCCTTCTGGACGAAAGTGAATGGGTTCGAGGGACCTCAATAACTTGGCGTCAATTCTCAGTGGCTCTCAAGTCTCGGAACCATGTTCCTTGGGCGTATTTATCCGCAATTTTTGGCTCTGGTTACTCGTTGGCGGAAGTATTTGAGGGGCGGTCAGAAGTTGCATACAAGATGCTCATGGATAAGCGGGATCGTGGGGCTTCTACTCTGTCTAAGCGCAAATCGAGCCATGGCCTGAAAGGCCATGGCTCGAAAATTCAGGCTGTTACCCTGAATTGCTGTAGGAGAGGGAAAACACGCAGACTCCCCAGCCGCGTGTCTCCCCGTCCTACTCACGGGCGTCACTTACAAGTAGGCAAAATCCCCTGCTTATTGACACAGCCACATCAAAAAACTGAACTTTCCTAATCAAGCCCCTTTTGGCGGCGAACAGTCAAGTGTAGAGGTGGATCGCTCTGTCTTGCGAGTAAGAGTGCATACGAACGCTACAGTAGAATTGAGCTTGCTCCAGGATCGAGAACCACAGCCGACAGCTCCTTCTAACTATCCCAAATCCTTGCGTGGCCAGTCGGCAGTTATTAATGTAACCCACGACGTTCTTCTATCTGCTTAAGCAACAAAGGAGCATTACCTGATGGATTCCACTCAGCTCGACATGACGGCTCCTCCCGACGTGTATACTGCTCGGCGTGCTCGGCTTGCCAGCCAATTGCACAAACCCATTGTGATTTTTTCAGGCTTTGCGCGGGCGAGACACTATGCAACCAATGTCCATCCGTTTCGCGCGAACAGTAACTATCTTTATTTTGGCGGGCCGCCGCTTGAAGGCGCAGCCTGGCTGATCGAACCCGGAAGCGACGGCCGGGAGGGTTGCACACTTTTTCGACCCGATAGTGATTTTGATGAAGCTGTCTGGGTCGGCGCGCTTCCGTCGGATGAAGCCATCGCAGACGCCTCGGGGGTCAAGTCATCATCGCTGAAATCGCCAACGGATCTTGAATCCTGTGTTCACGGGCGCGAGGTGGCGGCAATCTATCCTCCGTGCCCGGAGACGCTCAAAACAGTGAAGAAGTTATCGCTCAGGGAAGTCACTGAGGAAGAGATGCTTCCGATCATAGACTTACGGCTATCAAAGGACGAGCACGAATTGAAGGCTATGCGCCGTGCGGCCGATGTTGGCGTAAAGGCGCACATTGCTGCAATGAAGGCGTGTGCGGTCGGCCTAGGCGAGGCGGACGTCGCTGCGGCGATTTTTTCGGTGCTGACATCCCATCAATGCTATCCGTCATTCACACCCATCGTCAGCATTCGTGGCGAGATTCTTCATACCGAAAAATACACAAACACACTCGAAGCTGGCCAACTCTTGCTCGTCGATTCAGGAGCGGAAGAACCAACGGGCTATGCCTCCGACATGACACGGACCTATCCCGCAAATGGAGAATTCTCACCTATTCAGCGCCAACTCTACGAAACGGTCCTTCGTGCGGAGCAGGATTCCATTGCTGCATGCAAGCCGGGAACTCGGTTTCGGGACATCCATGACCTAGCTGCTCGTGTGATTTGTGAGGGGCTTGTAGAGGCGGAACTTCTCCGCGGCGATCCGGCAGAATTGGCGGCACGGGGAGTACACACGCTTTTCTTTGTACATGGATTGGGCCATCTCGTCGGCTTGGACGTTCATGACATGGAGGATTTTGGCGACCTTGCGGGTTATGCACCGGGGCGAACAAGGCGACCGGAATTCGGCAACAAATTCCTACGTCTGGATCGCGATCTCTCGCCTGGCATGGCTCTCACGATCGAGCCGGGCATTTATCTGGTGCCGGAGATATGGCATAATGAAGCGCTGCAGGAGCCATTCTTGGACGCAATCAATAGGCCCGTCGTTGACAAGCTGTTGGCTGACAATTTCGGCGGGATTCGTATCGAAGAAACGGTCGTCGTTCGAGAAGAATCCTTCGATGGGCCGGAAGTGCTTACGAAAGAATTGCCAAACGACGTGGATCAGGTCGCGAAGATCGTCGCTGACAATTAGATCACACGAAGCGTTGACATCAAGGAGCACATGTGAAGCCGGAGCAAGACAATGAAGCACCCTGCCCGCTTGGCCTACCGCTCACTGCCCGATGTCTGCATTGCAGGTATCTGCTTAGAGGGCTTGTCAAACCTGTGTGCCCCGAATGCGGCCGTCGCTTCGACCCCGAGGACAGCCTGACTTATTACAATGAATCCATCAATCTTTGGCGGCGAATCTGGGGCGCGCCTCCACCCAAGTGGCATCAGTATCTCATCTGTGGAATTGCTCTAGTAGTCCTTCTTGACATCAGCAGCCCCGGAAACCTCGCATTTCTTTGGCCGTGTGGTTTGGTCCTGATACTCGGAATCTCTGTTGTCGACTATGGCTTGCGTTGCACTTTCAGGAGCAAAGATACACCGAATCCGGATGCCGCTTCGCAACTGCCTACAAAAAGGAAAAACGCTTGGTTAGTAACTCCAATTTGCCTGGTAATAATGCTTGGAATCGTTTTGTTTCCGTGGCCTTTTTGGCTACGGTTTCAAATATCCAAACATGCGTTTGAGCAAAAAGTAAAGGAAGTCGTTGATCAAGGGCCAATGCCGTCCCTCGAATTGGACGTGTGGCTCGGCTCTATGCATGTCGAATCAGTTTATGAACTGGCACCTGGAGTCGTTTTCTTTAGGACCGGCAGCTGTGATCTTTTCGATTCGTGCGGAGTTGTATTTCTACGAAACGGTACCACGATTAATACGAATTCCCTAGAAATTCTTTCGCCGCTCGGCGGCAACTGGCATGAAGCCGTGATGCCATTCAATTAAGCCTGCAGACTCAAGGATATCCTACCCTTCATCTTCCGGCGGAGGCAGATATTTCTGCGGATCGCTATATACCGTCGGCAGGCTGCCGAGGTTTTCCTGTCGAAGTTCATTGATCGGTAGCCCGAGTTCGTATTTTCTAGGGAACCGATCACCTGCAATCGAATCAACGTGACCGTCTGCAAATCCAACGTTTGCGCGAGCGACCGGGCGTCCTGTGTGCCGATAGCCGATGCGCGAATCGCGCGTACCGATACGCGTTTTCTCTTGATTGCCGGAATAAAGTCCATCAGCCAGTGCCACCAATCGGGCTGGTTCCTTAAAATCCTTAAACCGGTTCAGCTTCATGGTGCGTTGGATCAAGGGGATGCCATATCCAGCGGAACCCGTGAAAAACGCCCCTTGCTGGAAAGACCTCGGCGCCCCCAAGGGGTTGGCCCCGTTGATCCAATAGGCGACGCGTATGATCTTATCAAAACCTCTTCCCGGAATCTTTCTTGGAAACACGCGTGACAGGGTCAGAGCACTAGGCCAATCCATATATCCCTTAGGATTGTCCGGGTCGAAGCCCGTTTGAGTTTTGGCCATGCCCGCTACATCGACTGTATCCGGACATACGAAGGGGTTATTTCGCAGTGTATTGTTGCCCGCGACAAAGCCACCTTGATCGAGAATAGGGGCCCAGCCGTCGAAGGGACGAGAGACAGCTCCCGTAACCCCTTTCATGTTGTATGAAGGCACGACATAACCGTCATAGTCCGTCGCGTAGGCGTGGACTGCCGTCATGAGCATTTTCAGGTTGGCCTTACAAACGAGAGAACGCGCGCTTTGGCGTGCTTGTGTCAGCGCGGGGAACAGAATCGCTAGAAGCAGAACCATGATACCGAAGACAACCAACAGTTCGATCAGCGTAAAGCCAGAACGGATCCCGCGAAGCGAGATCGGCTGTAGACGGCTCGGCTGTTTTTCCCTGGTACCTGATGCCATGTCATTTCAAATCGATTGCATTCATGGCCACCCAAGCGTGGATCATGCCACTCATTCTTGAACTATCCATCCACTTGTCGCGCTGACTAATTGTTCAAGCAATCACGGTCGGCACTTTGATCCTTGCCACTTACGCAATTCTGAAAAAGCGCCAAGTCGCGCAAATCAACGTCGCCCAAATCGTCGATGTTTGTGTGGATGCACGACGAATCGGGAGGGCCAGCCATCGGCCCCATTATGCAACCAACGATCGCAGCGAAATCATCGAGATCAACATCCTGATCTGCATCAAAATCGACAGGCGGTTCGCCCGTGAACGGCAAATCAAAACGCATTGCCCTGAGGTTGTTCGTATCGACAATGTAGACGTTGCTCAGTAGATCAATGGCTACAGCAGTTGGGCCGTCAAGCGCACCTACTCCGGTTCCAAAACCCGCAGTCAGCAGATTATCCGATTGACCGAACACGAAGTCCGGCGATGTCGGATTGGTAAGCGGCTCGCGGTAAACCAGGACGCGATTGTTGGTGGAGTCTGCGACGTACAGTCGACCGAAAGCATCGAACGCCAAATCGATCGGATTCGACAACCCGGTGAGCAACCCCCCACTGTTACTGACATTGCTGGCCAGGTTCGTTTGGCCAAACACCGCATCGGCTGTCGTGTCGGTAGTCAGTGGATCGTCGAAGCGCAAGACACGGTGGTTGTTCCAGTCGGCGACATAAAGGCTGCCCTGCTCATCCAAGGCAAGCCCAATCGGGTTGAAAAGGTTCTGCGCGGTCGGCGGGCCACACGGCGAACCCTCTCCCAGCGGGCAGTTGCCCGTACCGTCCGAGTTTTTCCATAACATCGCAAAGTCGTCGTATTGGCCGAACACACGATCCGCGAAGGGCTTGTTGGTCGTCGGATTTGCGTAATGAAGAACGCGACTGTTTGCTGAATCCGCAATGTAAACATCGGTCCCGTTCACTAACACTCTGCCGGGAAAGTGCAAACTGTCGGCAGTCGCCCCGGTTTCTTCAAGCTCAAGGTTGCCACTACCCGAAACGAAGTCAGGCTGTCCAATCACCAGGTCGGCGACGCCATCTGTTGTTGCGGGGTCATTGAACTTGAGAACGCGACTGTTGAACGCATCAGCTACCCAAAGATTGCCCTGGTCATCAACGTCAAGCCCCTGAGGAAGAATGAAGCTGCTCGCATCAAGGCCTGGCTGTCCTATGACGAGGTCCGGCGCAGCTCCCGTCGAAAACGTCGCGGCATCAGGCCAACTCAAGACTTGATTGTTATCAGCATCCGCAACGTACAGCCTGCCGGATGGTGCGATAGCTAAATGCGCTGCGTTTGAAATCGCGAGCCCCGCAAGCTCAGCGTCAGCGTCTCGATCATAAGGCGCTGCCAGTCCCTGCGTCGCAAACCCTAGAACAAATAATGATAGGATGCATTGAGTTAACGCGCGTACAAGGCGACGGCGACTAACTATTTTTCTATTGTCGATTCGGTATGAAAACTGAATATCCATGATTCCTCACCCCTCCACAGGCGATGCCCAAAATTCAGCATAGAACTCCCGGGCATGTTATCAGATTCAGTGAATTCTAAACATCCGGGTTTTATTGCCTGTGACAAAACCTGACAATGATGTTACGGCTGTGTGACCGGTTTTTTCGATCGCAACAATGTCGTCAACATGGTCGAATGATTCCCAAACTCAAGAGTTCTGTCGTTGCTGCATTGGTGGAATCAAAATCGGAAACCGTAGGCGCCATTGGGATTTACAGACGAACACAGCCGCGAGACAATCGCGTGCGACTCGGATTCGGTCTCACACTGCTGGGCAGACTCAGATGTCGCCGGTGAAAGGCGGACAACTATACGTTTTTGGGAAACTAATGATGGCTGGCAATCGTCGACAGGAAATAGCGAAGACAATTCAGCGTGAGCGAGTGAGCGCGATCATCCGAACGGCGGATCAGGAAACGGCGAGTAACGCCATGCAGGCTGCTGTCGATGGTGGAATTCGTTTGGCTGAGTTTACACTAACGACGCCCGGTGCTTTTGAGCTTATCGCCGAGTTTGCGAAGAAACCAGAGATTGTTGTGGGTGCGGGTACTGTCATGACGCCCGAACAAGCGCAACAAGCGGTTGGCGCTGGCGCGCGGTTCCTCGTTTCGCCTGTTTGCGATGCCGAAGTGCTGGCAGAATCTGCCAGGCTTGAGGTACCCACGATTCCCGGCGCCTCTACGCCAACCGAAATGCAACGCGCTCACGAACTTGGTGCAGATTTCGTGAAGGTTTTTCCGGCTCCTTTTGGCGGGGCCGACTTTGTTCGAGCGGTACGCGGGCCCATGCCACATCTTCGCCTGTTTCCCACTGCGGGGGTAACCCCGGAAAATTTTGTCGAATTCCTCGACGCGGGTTGCGTCGGTGTTGGCTTCGTGGCTACGCTCTTCACACCTGCGAATCTTTCGGCTCGAAATTATGACGCCATCCGCGATCGAGCATCAACTATCATGGGACGGCTAAAAGCATGGTCAGCGAGCCGTTAAGACATAGCAAAATGAAAATAATCGACCGCCAGGTCTTCACACGGAGCAGAATCCACCATTGTAAGTGATGAACGATTTTTCAGATATTCCAACAAGAGTCATTCGTCCGCATAAGCCCACGGGGATGGCGTCAGCGAGCGAATTGTCCGAGCAAGCCTATGCAAGCTCCAGGCAGCTTATTGGATTATTGACTGACGCTGCGTCAGTTGACGCGGAAATACTACTGCTCGTCAATGACTCACATCGCGCGACGCAAACACGCATCGCCCTCTTGACATTATCCGAGATTCTAAAGCAACATCGATTGCATGTTCGGTGTCGAGTTCTCGTCGCCACGGGTGTACATCGATCTTCGGATAACGAGAAAGCGGAGTTCGAGAAAGCCCAGCTCGCAGAGGTTGGTCTGGATATTGATGGCGTACATTGGCATGCCGCTGATGACTTGCAATCGCTGGCATTGCACGAAGGACGACGATTCAACGAGCTTGTTCTACAAGCGGAGTTTGTGCTCGCCATTGGAAGCGTTGAGCCTCATTACTTTGCAGGCGTAACCGGTGCCCACAAGACACTTACGATTGGATGTATGTCTCGTGAAGACATCGAGCACAACCACGCCAACGCTATGAACGAACGATCGGACATTCTCGTAACTCGTGGAAATCCCGTTTTCGAGGGCATCGAAGATGCCGTACGGTCGCTCGCAATCAATGACAGAAGAATTGTTGCTGTGAACCAGGTTGTATGTGGTGCCAATATATTGGCGGTTTCTGTCGGAGACGCTATTGAGACCCTGTCGGACTTAATGCCGATTGTTCGAGAGACATTTGTGATAACCGTCGAAGAACCAGCCGATCTTGTTCACTTGCGAGTTCCTCAGCCTTTAGGACGGAGCTTCTATCAGGCGGATAAGGCTCTCAAGAATAATCACCAGGCTGTCCGAGACGGCGGAGGTATCCTGCTCGAAGCGGAGTGCCCGGAGGGTATTGGAGATGATGCCTTCTTTGGTTTGCTTCGCTCCAGCACTGGCTATCTCTCAGCATGTGAGACAGTAGAAGAAAGAGGATATCGGCTGGGCGACCACAAAGCCGTCAAACTTCGATATCTGACGGACCCCGCTTATCGGGGTGTTCACGTTGCCATGGTTACCAAGCAAGTAAGTGAGGCAGACGCCCGGGCAGCGGGGATGCAAGCCTTCGCGTCACTTGACGATGCAAAGCGTTGGCTGGATTCAGTTGTTGAAGGGCCGCGCGAGCAGGCTATTGTCGTCGATGACGCCGGTTTCGTGACCGTCTCACCTCGGGGCGCCGATTGACATCCAACACCTTTTGGTTTTGTTGTGGCAAGTCATGAAGTCCGCAAGTTTGGTTTCTCAGAATTCAGTACTTATCGAGGTGAGAAAACACGGGCGTTTGTACATGGCGCTTCGATTGACGATGTGGTTTTGGTTCTCTAGGATCAAGTCTTGTTTCTAAGCTAGTTACACACGCTCATTACCGAAAGGTCTAACAATATGATGATTTCCGATGCAATGAACGCGAAGCTCAACGAGCAAATCGCGTCTGAGTTCGCCGCCGCACATAGTTATTTGGCCATGGCCTGTTCTTTTGATGGATTGGGCTACAAGATTCTCGCAAAGCGATTCTTCGCTCAGCACGAAGAAGAACGCGATCATGCTCTGAAAATCCTGCGCTTTGTCCAGGAAGTGGGTGGCTCGGTCGCACTTGAAGTCATTCCCAAACCACAAACTCAATATGCATCCGCCGCCGACATTGTCAACGCAGCCTTGGAAAGCGAGAAGAAGATTACCGAACAAGTGAATGCGATTGCCGCGCTTGCGGAATCTGAAAAAGATTATGCGACGCGAAGCTTCATCAACTGGTTTGTGGATGAGCAAGTGGAAGAGGTCGCAAGCATGGCCGAATTGGCTAATCTCATCGAGTTGGCTCAAGGCAACATATTACAGGTAGAGACGCGCGTTCGGCACGACATGATGGCCAAGCCATAGCCGTCGATTGGTCATGCAAAAGTCGTTGCGGCTAGCCGATTCGACCAACGAAGAAACGCTCCACAAGACACTTGTTCCTCCAACGAGGATCGTTTTAGGAAGAAATCGATGGCCACCAAACCCATTGACTTGAGAAGCGATACGGTCACAAAACCTTCGGCTGAGATGCGGCAGGCGATGGCTAATGCGGAGGTTGGCGACGACGTATTCGGCGATGACCCAACGGTTAATCGATTGCAGGACAAGGTAGCTGAGTTGCTCGGCAAGGAAGCTGCGATCTTCATGCCGTCCGGGTCGATGGCCAATCAAACATCTATCCGTGCACAAACAGAGCCCGGCGATGAAATCATCGCACATAAAGACGGCCATATATATCATTACGAAGGCGGCGCGCCAGCAGGGCTTTCCGGCTGTTCACTCAATTTGCTCGAGGGAGAGCGAGGCGTCTTCGACGCGGAAGCGGTGAAGGCCGCCATCAGATCAACCGATTCTCATTTTCCACAATCAAAACTCATCGTCATTGAAAACACGCACAATCGTGGAGGCGGGTCTTGCTGGTCTACAAAGGGTATCGCTACGATTCGTGAATTGGCCGACGAATTCAAACTTCGGATGCACCTGGATGGCGCACGACTCATGAACGCTTGCGCTGCCAAAGGATGTCAGCCTGCTGACTATACAAAATATTTTGATACGGTTTCGATCTGTTTTTCCAAAGGATTGGGTGCGCCGGTCGGCTCAGCCGTGGCGAGTACAAAAGAAATGATTCGCCGTGTGCATCGATTCCGAAAAATGTTCGGGGGCGGCATGCGTCAAGCGGGCATCATCGCTGCCGGTGCGCTCTACGCGATCGAGCATAACGTTGATCGGCTGACGGAAGATCATACAAACGCCCATCGTCTAGCATCTGCTGTCGCAGAGATGCCCGGTTTGACGGTTGATCTGGATGCCGTGGAAACGAACATTGTTTACTTCGATGTTGATAGCCAGCTTGGCTCTGCCAAAGACCTCTGTGACGCGATACGCAAGGAAGATGTATGGGTCCTGCCGATTGGTCCACAGCGTATACGAGCGGTCACACATCTTGCTGTTTCAACGGGCGACATCGATGGGGCGATCGTATCGATTCGGCGTTGCGTCGAGACTCCGCAAGCATTGTAAAATCTTGTGTGGATTCTGAAGAGTCTTCCTGATTCACCCCAATTGCTCCAGGGCAATCGTCAAGTTGCTCTTGATTACCAGGCTGAAATGGCTACGCTGAGTAATCCTGTCGAACAGGCTGGTACAGATTCCGGTTTGAAATTTCGGGTGTACCACTGCTCTTGAGCAGTGCATGAATCAAACCAGACTGCGGCCACCACTGGTCAAGAGCATTGGCACACAATTGGATGCTCGTATGCAAGTCAATCGGAAAGGCGATTAGATGGTATCGAAAAAGAGCGTAAATGTTATTGGGAAATGTCTTTCTGCCTGCGTCGTTATTGGCATTACGTCAGGCCTTACGGGATGTTCAACTACGATGCGCGGGCCAAAGGTCGATGCGTTCATTAAAATGCGTTGGCCTTCCAACGGCACACTCGCTGCCGATCAGTCGTTCTACTTCGTTCACAATCCGGACGGGATCAGGCAGCTGTACAAAAAGACTCCTGGACAACATTCTTCCAAGGCGATCAAGTTAACCAGCTTCACCGACGGCGTCGGAGGCTACAGCATTAGCCATGATGGCAAGTGGATCGGCATCACCGCAGCTACAGGCGGGAGCGAGCAAGCCGACTTGTTTCTGATGAATGCTGCCTCCGGAAAGATGGAAACACTTTTCGGCGACCCCAAGGTCGTGTACGGCGGACCCATCTGGCGACGCGATTCCAACGCCTTCGCCTACCGTGCCAACGACGAGTCACCATCCGATTTCCATGTCTATTTGTACGACTTAAACAGTCGGTCGCACAAGAAAGTCATGTCGGGCAAGGGATATTACTATCCCGCCGATTTCAGCAGCGATGGAAAGAAATTACTTGTAGGCAAATACAATTCCGCCACTCATTCCCAGGTATTTGAAGTTGATCTGGCAACCGGAGAGTCGCGCGAAGTCACGCCAAAAAACGAAAAATGGTCATTTGGAGCAATCGGCTACTTGCCGGGGGATGATGAAATTCTCGTTGCGACCGATTACCACGGCGACTTGAAACAGGTATATAAGTTGTCGCTTTCAAGCGGCAAGCTTGAGCCTTGCCTTTCTGAACTCGCTGATTATCAAGTTGACTTGGCAGGGTTTGATCTGGATCGAAAAATTCTCGCGGTCGGAACCAATCGCGACGGATATCGCAATCTACACCTATATGAGACGTCCGGCTTCTCGAAGATGTCGATCCCCCCAATGACAAAAGGCTTGGTTGGCAATGTTCAGTTCCAAGGCAGCCAAATGCTCTACTCGCTTAGCAACGCGAATACGCCGGGTGTGATCTACCGGTGGAATATGAAGGAACCCGGTGCAGCGCCAGTCGCAATGACTGAGGTCGATACGCAGGGAATCGATGTATCGCAGTTTCGTCTTCCGGAATTGGTGCATTATCCATCATTCGATGGGAAGAAAATCCCGGCGTTCTTGTATGTGCCGAACGACTATCGTGAAGGGAAGAAGATTCCGTTCCTTGTGTACTACCACGGAGGCCCGGAAGGGCAGTTTAGACCTGGATTCACGAGATCATTTCAATACTTTCTGTCACAGGGGTTTGGCATCCTGGCACCGAATGTGCGTGGCTCCAGCGGCTATGGCAAGGAATACATCGAGGCGGACAACTACAAGAATCGCCACAAGAGCGTCAAGGACGGGATCTGGGCAGCCAAATACCTGATCGACGAAGGGTATTCAAAGGAAAAAATGATCGGCTCATGGGGCGGCAGTTATGGTGGTTTCATGGTCATGGCAACGATTACCGAAGCGCCTGAGATTTTCGGAGCCGCGTGCAATGTCGTTGGCGTTGTAAACTTCAAGACCTTCCTGGAGCAAACAAAATCTTATCGTCGAAAACTCCGAGAGGTGGAGTATGGCCCATTGAGCGATCCGGAATTCCTCGAATCCATCTCACCGATTCGAAAAATCGACCGAGTCGAAGCACCTTTGATGCTCGCGCATGGGTTAAACGACCCGCGTGTTCCGGTGGGCGAAGCTATGCAGATAGCCATTGCACTAAAGAAAAGAGGCAAAGAAGTGGAAGAACTTTACTTCCCCGACGAAGGGCATGGATTCGCAAAAGAGGAGAACAACCTACTTTATTACCAACAGCTGGCAAAGTTTTTCCAAAAGCACCTTCAATAGGAAAAGGGATGCTGCTGTAGCGGGCGAATCTCATTTTTTGTGAGAGGCTGTTCCACAACAGCGATGCACAATTGACAAGACTGCCATTGAGCGAGCATTGCGTCGTTCAAGGTTGCGGTTGGTCTGCCATGACTTCATGGTATATCGCTGCGTAGGCTTTATAAGTCTTATCGATATGCCAGTTCTTCGTCACCTCAGTTTGTGCATGATTCGCCAAACTCAAGGCTAATTCCCGGTCTTCAAGTAGCCGGCTGATGGCAAAAGCCAGCTGTTTGGTAGCACCAAATTCAACCAGCAGACCCGACTTTTCGTGGGTGATGAGATCACGGCATCCCGGCACGTTCGTCGTAACGATGGGACAGCCCGCAGCCATAGCCTCCAGCAGTGCATTCGGCAATCCTTCCGTTCGCGATGGAAATGCAAAGACGGAGGCGCTGGCGAGAAGAGCCGGAATATCATCACGTCGGCCGAGAAATCGTACATGCGACGATAAGTTGTTTGCGTGCACACACTGTCGAAGTGAAGATTCAGCAGGCCCTTCCCCAACGAGAATCAACATCGCAGAAGTTTGTTGCACAACGGTCTTAAAAGCGTCGAGCAACGTGTGAAGCCCCTTGACCGGGTCAAGCCTGCCCAACCAAAGCACAATCGGCAAAGACGGAGTGACATCGAGCAACTCCGGAGCAATCGGATCTGCATGCAGAAAAGGAGCCGGGTCAATCCCCCCGCTGACCAAGCGCAAGCGCTCGCGCGGGATTCGAGCCGCCTGAGCGAGATGCTCTACAACGGAGGGCGAGTTGCCGATCGTAAAACGACAGCCTCGCCAGGTCCATCGATCCACAAACAAGTGCCATGTTCGTTCAACTTCGACGGTTTGAATTTCGCATATTACGCGGCGCGCTGGGATGCCGATTTTTCGAGCCGCCCGCCGCGAAGCGAGGTTTGCGTGGAATAAGAGGGAATGCACGATCCGCGGATTGGTCTCACGAAATATCTTTCCAAGTCGGCGGATAACAGAAATATCCCAGCTTCCGCGTGCATCGCAGCTATAAACCTCAACGCCTGCCTCTTTCAGCTTCTTGGCAACACCCCCGCCAGCCTTGAGTGAGGCCACTGCGAGCGAAAAGCCGCGATCGCGCATGACCTTAACGAGCCGGTAAAGGTGAAGCGGGACACCTCCTACTTCCAGGTCAGTGATAACATAAAGAATGTCAACGTCCGTTTGCAGCAATTTCATGACGCCTCTGGGAAACTCGGCTACCCGAACGATGGAGATGGTTTAGTGTTCCGTTATTCCTCGCTTGAGGGATAGGACCACAATCTGATTGGATGCCCTACTCACCTTTGTACGAACATTCTTTTCAAATCGTGTATGACCATGGCCACGCAAGCGTGGACCATGCCACCC
>JAJDEA010000072.1 GCA_029260035.1 Phycisphaerae bacterium | reverse complement strand
GATGGTACTACTATAGAACGCGCTACCTCGATCCGGTTGCGGGGCGGTTCACGACGCGCGATACGATCGGGATATGGGGCGATGCCTACAATGTCGGGAACGGCTACACCTATGTGGGAAACAATCCATGGACGCTGACAGATGCCAGTGGCAAAATCGCACCTTGGCTTGCATGGTGCCTAGGTGTCGGTAGCGTTTGCGCGCTTTATGAGGCGATTGGCGGAGGCGGAGCCACGGGTGCCCTGTGTGGCGGTTTATGTGGTTGCTTGGGGGGCAGTCTGGGAGCAGTTATTAAGCTCGCGGGTACGGCAGTAGATGTTGCGAAGGTTGCAGGCGTCACGGCACTAGGTATAGGGTGCGTGGAGGGCTGCAAGAAGATATTAGGTTAATCCAGGAAGTGAGGGTTTCACCCAATAATCATTAGCTTGGGACACGATAGCTTGGCTGGTTGCCTGGTATGGCTCCACTGTTTCGGGGTTTGTCGCACTTTCTCGCGTAGGAGAATCCGGATCGTTTGCGGACTTGTGCGGTGGATTGGCACTGCCAGAACCTAGTAGCGATGTCGAAAGTGTGCTATCTATGGGCAAGCCTCCGTCAGGTGGTTTGCGGGAAGACTTCGCGGTCTTTCTAAACATCTATTCGTCATCGCCTCCAAGGCGTACCTTTTGACGATATCGAGTCCGCCCCAGTTATGATAACGAAGACTCTTGTTGAGTTCGAGACAATCGTTTCGATAGGTCACAGGAGGCTCTACCCCAAATCCATCCGATCACGAATCACCAGTTGCACTCGATTTGCAATCAACAATCCTCCCTCCCCCAATTGCCTTTCCACCTTGGCCATCGCCTCGTCATCCGTTGCTACAACCATGATCCGATCAAACTTTGACCGCAGGTTGTTTTTGACATTGCCCACGACATCGGATTTCCCGGTTTCCACCTCAATGGCCACGCGTTCACCGTTTTTCACGGCCAGCACATCCACACGCCCGCCAACCCGCTCCGCTTCCAACGTCACCCTATGCCCATCTTCTTCAAACCTTCGAGCATAAAAGCGTTTCCAATACTCATGTGCGATCGATCCGCGCGGTGCCGCCTCGTCGACGCCCAGATTGCGCCGCGCCTCCGTCGTCAAACGCAAGAGCACCTTGCGCGTATGCCCCACGCTAATGATCTGCGCCTCCAACCAGCCATCGTCAATGAGCGTTTCCTTGAGCCTTGTCCCCACACCGGCACTCAGTCCAAGACGTTCGTAGCGTTTCTTGACGCCGTCATCTTCATGATTGTGAACATCTTCCAGGAAGCATAATGCTCCCTCGGAAAGAACGGTATCCCACATCGAAACCCGTGAAACCTGCCCGAATTCCGGCGACAGCGCGCGCTGTCGCCCTGTACCCGTTCGATTACGGCGAATGTACCGCGCCAAAGCGCTATCAGTGATCGAACCCTTGCTAACGCGTACAAGCGGGAACTGAACCAGAAACGGCTCTCGCCAACGATCCTGGAGTTTCACGACACCTTGTCCGATTGGCAGCGCAGAGAACACACCTTTTTCCTCATCGTCCACTTGCGAAAGTGCTGCGGCTTTTCGGATGTCACTTGGATCTTTGAGATTGAGGACGATACTTGTGAACACATTGCCCAGGGCCACGCGGGACAACATGTGAGGATGCTGATCGATGACAATCGTTGCCAGGCCAACTTCGCGGCACTGACGAAGGAAACGATTCATCAGCGTCTCGTTAGCGCGCCGTTCCTGCAGGTAGAGCAGATGATGCGCTTCTTCGATAAAGATTACAAGCTTTAATTTTTCTCGAACTGTTCCCGACAACTGCACATGAAATAGCCATAGCAACAGAAGCGGGACAAGGAATTTCTTGCCGCTTTCTGTTAGCGCATCCAACTCGATAATCGTGTTCTCTTGCAAGAGCAACTGCGCAAGCTGCTCCTGAGACAATGCATCCTTGCCGGACAGATTGGCAAACGCCAGACTCTCCAACGCTCGAATGGCTGATATCTTCCAGTTGCCAGCGCGACCGGCATTGGGCAACTTATCAACCTCGGCGAGGACTTCTTGCACGGTTGGCGCTTCGTTGCCCTGGCTGTGGCAGTTCGCCAGAGATCGCTGCAGTACACTTCGCGCGCCATCGCCAAGCGTGAAGGCATCGGCCAGAACATCGACAACCTGATTGATGTAAACGTTGGATTCCAGGCCCGGTGGAGCGATGAATGGATGGAAGGCCATGGGAGCCAAGGATCTTCCGGGTGTGTAGACATTCACTCTTGTTTTCAACCTGGGCAGCAAATGCCGGGCTGTTCGTTTCCAATCCAAAAACAAGAAAGGAATCTTCTTCTCTGCGAGTTGCTCAAGTATGTGAAACGACACGTTGGTCTTTCCTGCACCGCTGCGACCGAAGATGGCGAGATTTTGCAATAGTTCGCCCGTTGAGATGCCCGCTGGCCATTTTGCCTTCTCGTAAAGGACGGCACCGAGATGGATCGCGCCGCGAATCTTTCGCTCGGGCGGTAGGGATAGCAGCGCCTTGGTATTGACATCGCCCAACTTCTTGCGCGCGGTAGAAAGAATCTGTTTATCAATTAGATCACGCAGGTCCGGCTCCGCCGTTTCGCGTACGGCCAGCCAGCGATCCACTTCCTTCGGCATCAAAGGCCTTAACTTGCGGGCGATTCGTTGGATTTCCATTCTCTATTGCTTAAGCTCCCGGTGTTTGCTGGAAAGCGACAGCAGACGATCCATCAAGCTCTGCAAATCCTTGGCGTATTGAACCGACCAGCGTCGCCGCTCCTCATCGAGTTTGCGCAATCGGTCACGCAATTTATCACGCTCCGGTAGTCGTGGGTCTACATAGACAGGAGGCCGTGGCTCACGCTGCAGAATGGCCGTGCCCAGATCACATTCGTGGCGCACGAGACTCTTGTTAATCCTACGATGAACACCTCGAAGCCGGTCCAGATGATCCAGCGTCAGAGCCATGTCCCGTTCGACGAGCGATACGATCGGATCGGACGATTCTCGGAGTTGCCCGTGTGTTACGAGCGCTCTTGCGTGTCGTTCAAGACGTTCGGAGAACGTTTTTCTGGGCTTGGGTGAGATGATGCGTATTTTTCTCATGAGGAATTGCCGTCTGCGCGTCGATCGAGGATGTAGTCCACGGCCTTTTGCGATTGGGCCGCGCTTTGGACCACAAGACGTTGGTCGTTACGCAATCGGCGAAGCCAGGATGCAATGTAAGCGGCAGAGTTGTCGATCACTGCGTTTTCGATTCCGGTGTGGCCGCACAAAAACGTCGCCCCCATTTCCGCGACGAGTTCCTCCTTGCTGTAACGATGAGAGCCGAAGAGGATCGATTCAGTGATCCCCGGCCTTGCAAGTCTGGACTCGTGGCCGGCGCTGTGAACGAACTCGTGGAAGAGAGTCGTGTAGTACCCCTCCTCCTTTTCAAACCGCTCGCGTGGTGGCATCTGCACCTGATCGTTCGACGGTATGTAACAGGCGCGGTCACCACCGTGACAGATCGGCGGCGCTCTGGGCATCCCTGCCACGACATCCTCGCAGCAACGAATCGGTGAGAAGGTGTGCGTGGGTTGCGGATTGTCCGGGCAGTCGATTCCTTCACATTGCTGTGCGTTAAAAACCGTGTAGTAGCGCATAAACGGATGCTGGTTGGTTTCCCCGGTTTTGGGATCATCGCGGTCCACCCAGTTCCAGAACACACATGGATATCCCCGTTGACCTTTCTTGACGGTTCCGTCGCGTTTGCGCGCCTGCTTGAATGTGAGCCAATAGGGTGACTCATACGCCGCTGCGGCCAGCAGGAACGCATTCACGCCGCGATAGGGTTTGTCGGAGATGAGGTTGCGCGGGTGAAGGTAGGAGCCACCCCACGGACGATGCCAGGGAACGGTCCCGGCTTCCAAGAGCTTGATGATGCGATCGGTGATGATCTCGTAGACATTAACCATTCTGCAAGTTCGCGCGCAGACTATTAAGGCTTTGAACTGATTTGGTCATGGAGACTGAACGCCTTTGCGCTTCGCCATATTCAGGCGGCATGGCGAGTGGTTGCTTTGC
Source organism: Phycisphaerae bacterium (assembly GCA_029260035.1). Classification (GTDB taxonomy): domain Bacteria; phylum Planctomycetota; class Phycisphaerae; order UBA1845; family UBA1845; genus OFTM303. The sequence continues at coordinate 1,036 of JAJDEA010000072.1, read as the reverse complement.
GTGTACCTCCTTTCAATCGCTTTCTCGCCATGGCGAGGTAATCACACTCGAGTTCAAAGCCCAGATAGCGCCGACCGAGCTCCTGTGCCGCCACGGCGGTTGTGCCCGAACCCATGAACGGATCGACCACCAGATCGCCAACGTTGGAACTAACCTGGACGAGCAGCTTGATGAGTTCGAGAGGCTTTTCCGTGGGATGTTGCGTCTTGCGATGGGTGTTGGCGTAATGGAATACGTTTTTGCATTCAGCTTGAGATACGAAGTTAAATGTTTTCAATTCCGGCTTCCCCTTGGTCAGGTACATGCAGAGTTCGAATGCGCTGCGGTAGTTGCTCTTGGCAAAGCTGGGTAGAGGATTCTTCTTCACCATGGCCAACTGATTGCGGTAAGTGAATCCTCTGGCTACAGCTTTTCGTACGAAGTATCCGTTCTGCTCTCTGGCCGTGAACATATAAAGCGCTCCGCCGGGTTTGAGGATGCGGTAACATTCACTGATTACCTGCATGAGAAACACGTCGTAATCAAACGGATGAAAGCAGTCCCAATGGCCCCAGGCTTTCAGCGTTGACAGCGGTTTGCCGTTTTTCATGGTGGTTCGATCTGCGGAAGCGATGTTGTACGGCGGATCCGTCACGATCAGATCCACGGAATCGTCCTCTATTCGTTTCAAACCCTTGATGGCGTCCATGCGATAAATGCGGTTGGGCAATAGTGGCTTGCCGGTCACAACCATTCCTCCGCCTGTTTGAGAAGCTGTTGGCAAAGAAGCCCGAGCTCTGTCAGTTCGTAGCGCAGGTGTTTCCGCTTACGAATTCTTGCGGGCCGAACAAGGCCACGCTTCAAAAAAAGATGGATTACGTCCCGCACGTTACTGGCGCTCATGGCAAGAGATGGATGACGGACTCTGGCCCTGCGTTTGATGTCCGCAGGTTGAAGAGGCTCTGAAAGAGTTTTGAGAATGATCGAACGGTGGCTGTAGCAAACCCAGCCGTAGAGTTCCCAATCCACGACGGGAAGAGAGTAGGGGGGTAGCCTC
>JAJDEA010000071.1 GCA_029260035.1 Phycisphaerae bacterium | reverse complement strand
CAGACGCCAGGAACAACCAGGTTCCAAATTTGCCACTGTAAATCCCGGTGACGGGATGTGGCTTGACAGTATAGGGTAAAACCTCTGATGACACTTTTGTCTACGCCTCCGATGCTTCGGTTTGAGGAAGAAAATTCTTGGCGGCGCCAGGAACGGTGTATTCATAAGGGCCACGGTGGACAACTGGCACTTTTGCAAAGTTGCCGTGCGGTGGGGGGGAAGGAGCCGACCACTCGATGGTCGTTGCATCCCAGGGGTTGGCCGATGCTTTCTTGCCGGCAAAAATGCTTGCGAAGAAATTCAGGATAAAAGGAAGCTGCGATAGTGCGAGCAGCCACACGCCGTACGAAGATAGCTTCGTCAGTTCCTGCACCGCCTTGCCGTGTTCGTAGGTCGTTTGATCGTACAGCCTGCGAGAGACACCTGCGAGTCCCTGCCAAAACATCGGAGCAAACGCGATGTTAATACAAATGAATGATAGCCAAAAATGCAACTTGCCGAGCATCGAGTTTAGCTGCTTGCCAGTGGCTTTGGGGAACCAGTAATAAATCCCCGCGAAAATTGCAAAGATCGTCCCCGGTGCGACCACATAATGGAAATGGCCAATGACATAATAGGTGTCGTGGAGTTGGATGTCCGACGCGGGAAGACCAAGCGGCAAGCCGGTAAGTCCGCCAATAGCAAACATCGGCAGGAACGCGAGGGCAAATAACATCGGCACGTTAAATCGAATCGAGCCGTTGTACAGAGTTATCACCATGGCTGTCAAAATGATGACAGATGGGATGGAGATAATCATCGTCGTCGTCGCAAAGAACGCACCCAGTTGCGTGCCCATTCCCGTCATAAACATGTGATGAGCCCAGACGAGAAACGACATGAACCCAAGAAAGACGGTCGAGTATATGATCGTTCGATATCCCCACAGCGGCTTCCGGGTGTTGTTCGTCAAGACCTCCACGACGATGCCCATGGCTGGTAAGACCAGGACGTAAACCTCGGGGTGAGCCAGGAACCAGAATAGGTGTTGGTAGAGAAGGGGGCTTCCGCCGCCGGTGTACGACGCCACTTCGCCGCTAACGACCAATCCTTCAGGCATGAAGAAACTTGTTCCCGCAACTCGATCCATCAGTTGCAGAAGGCCCGCTGCCTCCAAAGGGGGGAAGGCGAGCAAGAGCAGAAACGCTGTAACTAGCTGAGCCCAAACGAAAAACGGGAGCCTGAACATGGTCAAGCCCTTCACCCGCAAATGCACAATGGTGACGATGAAGTTGACCGAGCCTAGTAGCGAAGATGTGATGAGCAGGACCATGCCAATAAGCCAATAAGTCTGTCCCGTCGTCGCAACAACAGAAAGGGGGGCATACGAAGTCCAGCCTGAATTGGCCGCTCCACCAGGAACAAAGAAACTCACAAGCATGACCACGCCGCCCGCAGCGAACACCCAGTAACTCATCATGTTCAGTTTTGGGAATGCCATGTCCGGGGCACCGATTTGCAGCGGCATTACATAGTTGCCGAACCCGCCGACAAGGATCGGGACGACAGCTAGAAAGACCATGATCGTGCCGTGCATTGCGCCGAGTGCATTGTAAAACTCAGGCAGCATGATGCCCCCCGGCATGAAGGTCTCCGTGAGTGAGCCTAGAATCGGCATCACCTCGCCCGGATATGCCAACTGCCAGCGCATCATAGACATCAGGCATAGCCCAAAGAACATGAAACACATCGCTGTAAGCATGTACTGGATTCCGATGACCTTATGGTCTACCGAAAATACATACTTGCGGATGAAACCCAATTGAGGGTGGTGATCGTCGCTCATAAATCTAATTCCTAGTCGAGATCGTCTTCGTCAAATTCCTCGACGATGCTCGCCTTTTTGATCCAATCTTCGACTTCCTGCTCGCTCTGAACGTACATCAAAGCTTTCATGGAATAGTGGTTGTTTCCGCAAAGCTGAGCACAGGCGATTTCAAAAATGCCTGTCATCGTAGCTTCAAACCAAACCGGAATCCGCATCCCGGGGATGGTGTCCTGCTTTACACGCATAACAGGTAGGAAAAAGCTATGGATAACATCTTTGGAACTAAGGTCTGCGATAATCGGTCGGTCAACAGGAATGTGAAGCTCGCCTTTGACGACGTCGTCCTGCCCGCCGGGGTCATTGGGGTCTATACCGGCAGGGTTTTCCGCAGTGTCTACAAACTCAGCGCCGGTTTTTCCGAACACGCCGTCAGCGCCGGGGTAGTGAAAGTTCCATTGAAACTGCTCGGCTATGACACGAACTCGAAACGGGTTGTCCGCTTCGGTGGGTCGATCGTTCTTGACGCTAGCCCAAATCGGCATGGAAAGCCCCACCAGAAGGGCGACCTCGAAACCTGCGACCGCAATTTCGCCATACTTCGAAACTTTCGCTTTGATGGGTTCATACTTTGCTTGATGGCCTTCTCGCTGACGGAATCGAACCAGGCAATAAACGAAAAAGATCCCCCAGCCCACGAACAACACAGCCATGAACCAGTGAAGTATGGAGATGAGCTGGTCCACCTCGCCCCCGTCCTTGGATGCAAGCGTCGGTAGAAATGGGCCATATTCCCCGGTGATTTCAACATCGGGGATATCGGGGACTACTTGAGCGAGAGCGGTGCCTTCGCCCAACGCGCAAAATGCCAGAATCACCAAAAGACAAAGAGATGGCGCTTTCATGGAACTCATTCCTGTCATCGTGACGGCTTGGTTTGGACGCTCCGCCCCCCGATGACTTGCTAGCAATTTGATGTTCTACCGGACCTGGTTGGCCCGCCGCGCGTCGGCCCGTGACGCGCTTTTACAGCGAACTACTGAAAACCGGCTATAAAGACAAAGCTGGTTTATATCCTCGACTTATTGCCGCGCACAACGGTTAGTCGAGTCATTTCGAAGAAAGGTTCCGACCCGTCGCTTCAAAATGAACTATGCTCCCGGCTCAAATGTGAGGTCCACGTTTGCCGTGCCACCCTCCACAGTTACAGAAGCCGTTTGCTTACCGAATTCTTCGTGCCAAGCCTCAAGCGTATAGGTTCCATCCGGCATTCCGGTCAATGTGAAGGTGCCATCTTTCCCGGTCACATTAAAAAACGGATGTTTGAATACGCCGATGTGGCAGCCCATCCACGGATGGACGTCACACTTGACCTTAAAGACGTCTTCCTCGACGAGTGTAATCACTTTGCCATTTTCCATATCCTTCTTGGGTTGCGTGAAGTTATGTTCCTGGTTCTTCTTTGGCAGGAAATGGATGTTGTGATTCGTATTGTCTCCGTTAAGAATCTTGAGCTTTTGGCCTGCAACGATTCCGAAAACGTGAGGTTTGTACTGACAACCAAACTGCGTTAGCACGACTGGTTCGGACGGAGTCGGAAACATCTTATTTCCCAAGCCGTCCTTGATGGAAACGAGTACGTTTCGCAATGTCATCGGGGTGGTCTTCTTGTTGATGATGACCTTTTGCGAGCCGATTTTCGTCTTTGCTTTTTTGCAGTTGGGGTCTTTGCTGGTGTCAATTACTTTCCGCTTGTAATCGCCAGCATTGCCCTTGAAAATCACCTTGCCGGTAATGACGTTGGCATCAGCGTGCGCGACGCCGCTCATCGCAACGAGTGCAAAGGTAACCATGCTCACAGTGGCTACGGTTTTTGAATTAAACATGTCTTAAGTCTCCTGAAAAAACGCCCTTTACTGGCGTGGGTTGTATTCGATTCGCCCATTCATTGCAACCTCGAAATTCAAGACGACGGATCGAGCGGGATACTACTCGCCAGCATCTGAATTATAGGCGATCAATCGTCAAATTCCTCGTCGTCAAAGCCTTCTTCATCGAAATCCTCATCCGCGGACGGCGCATCAAGTTTCGGCAGCGGGATTCGATCACCCTTTTGACCCGCGTCAAAAAGGAAATCCACCAACAGGTCAATGTGGTCCTGGCTGGTGCCTGGGTAATTTGGGTCGTCCAGATACGGACTGACGCCATCCGCGAAGTTCTGCGGCATTTTCGTGCCTGGCTGGATGAGATTCGGCTCGAGCATCCAATTGTAAACCCACTCGCGTCGCAATCTTTCAAAAGTGAGGGAGAGATTCGGTGCGGTTGCTGCTTGAAGCAGAACTTGTTCGGTCCCGCCGCCCGCCTTTGGCCCTTCAACAATCGCCTTTGTCTCCAGGTCGCCGCCCTCGTAGTAAATATTCTCAGCACTGAGAATCTTGTGACCATCAATTATTGAGCCGACCGGATAGGGGTTGCCGTTCAGAATCGCAACCGCTTCGTCTCCTTCGCCTCGAACACTATCCAATCGATAGACTTGCACGAAATCCGTGGTGTTGCTGGCTGGGCCTGGCACCATGTCGCCCAAGACGTGACACTTCAAACAGCCCATGTCATTCAAGAAACTTTTGCCCTTTTCGTATCGCGCAGTCGGCGACTCGGGGCGGGGAGGCTCGACGAACGGATAGGCAACGTCGTAAAGCCGACTCATGAAATCAGATCGCTCGATCATGACCATGTGCGCTTGACGTACGCGATCTTCAGGCGATTGCAGTGGGTCAAGCTCTGCTGGTCGCATGATTCGATGAGCGAGGGCCCATTGTCGCAGTCGCTTGGCTGAATCCTCTAGTGATTCGGTCTTGTGCCAATCCGCTCTCGGCTTGCCGTCAGCTTTCTCAGATGCCGCGATAGAAGCCGACTTGTCAACATATTCTTCGATCGGCGCGAGTGTATCTTTGAGCTTGGCTGAATCGTATTGGCTCAGTGCCGCAAAATATTCGACGAGCTGAGTTGCCTGCTCGCCCGTAATGTTAAAGGTCGGCATGCGCACCTGAAGCCAGGGACGCAGCATTTCGACATCCTGCAGGAATTTGTGGAACCATTGATGTTGAATCTTGGCCCCTTCACCCCAGAGAGACGGCGGTGCGTTGGTGGTGTCGAAAGTCAGTTTGCCTCCGACTTCTCTTCGGAAATACTGCTGAATAGCGGGGATGTTGTCCTCAATCTGGTGACACCCAACACAGTTCAGCTCGCGCGTCAGGTTTCGGCCTTTCGCGATCGGCCCGAGCGTTGTGTTCTCGTATTGAATCTCGACCGCGTCAGAAACCATCGGAACCACCCGAGAGAGCATGTAGGTCGTAAGCGCCTCTGCCTGTTTGTCCGTGAAGTAAAAGTTCGGCATCTTCAGCTTGTCATACGGGCGTTTGATTTTGCCGCGATCCCAAATGCGCGGGTTACGCAACTTGTGCTTCACAAACGCGGCATGCGTATGAGCGATTTGCTCTTTCGGATTCTCGCCGGGCGACCACTGGTTGAGTTCTTCTGACTCTTCGTTTTCAAGATAAAGTTTGCCGTATACGTCCTCTTGTTCCTCACGCATATGGTGAAACGCGTGGTTATAAAATGCGAAGTCGAGTTGGGCGATTGGTTTTTGAGCCCATGTTGTCAGATTGGTTCCGGGGGGCGATGCTTCTTCAAAGCCGGGAATTAAGTGGCAAGCATAGCAGCCGTAATGGCTGATCATCTTATTGCCCAGGAAAGTCAGTTTTTTCTCTTCGAGAGACATGGCCGATATCAGGTCGTACCCGCGATCTTCGCCGAGGGAAGATTTTATTAGTGACACGATCATTTTGGTCAGCTCGCCGCCAGTGTCGTTCATGACCGATCGGCTGCGTCGTTCTGACCTTTGTGATGAGAGCAGGGAGAATATTAATTCATCAGCCATTTCCCGACGCGGCGCGGTCAACTCAAAGGTGTGTTGATCGAACGAGTCATTCTTGAGCGTCATCAGGTAGGACGTGATGTCAGCAGCTTCATCCGGCAAGAGCCGCATGCTCGGCATTTTTGTTTCGGAGAAGTAATGGGTTGGTTCCATAAGCCAGGAGTAAAGCCATTCCCCACTGACTTTAGAGCCAATTCCCGATAGTTCTGGGCCAACGCGGCTGAGTGTTGGCAGGTTGTATTCGGCGTCTGGATCGAACTCTGTCTTCTTCGGTTCGAAGAATGTGTCGGTTTCAGTGGCGAAGTGCTCCATGGCGTATTGCACACGCTCGACGTAGGTCATGCCCTTGTATCGTGCGACCGCTGTTTCGCGATCAAGATCATTCTTGTGGACAAAATGATCGGCAATCCACTCTTCGCCGAACTCGGCGATGTTGGCGTGACACGCGAGACAGCCGAGCTGTTTGAACAAGTCTCGACCTCGACCAGCATCACCGGCTATGTCGCTCGGTTTTTCAATAGGCTGCCAGTCATTCGATACGGCGAAAAGATATTGACTAATCGCAGCGGTTTCCGTTTCGGTTCGCAATTCGGGGTCTTTGTCGAATTGGTTCGCACTTCCCGGCAGGAGGTTCTCCTGGAGGAACAGGTGGGGCATCCAGGTGGACGGGCGGAACTTCTGCGGAAAAAACATCCACTGCTGTACGAATTCCGGCTTGAGCTTCGCCGCAACCCGAGACAGATCAGGTCCAACTCGTCGAGCGTCGGGCTGATCGTCCATGGCATGACAGTTGACGCAGCCTGTTGTTGCGAATAAATGCCGTCCCAGATTGATGTCGTTGCCCTGTCGCTTCCCCGCGAAGTTCGCAATGTCCGCGATTTCCGTATGGCATTTGGAACATGACGCCTGCGTGTGCTTGGGAAGTTGCATCGGACGATCCCAATAATGTTCGACCGTTTCAAATGTCGTGTTCGGGATGCCGAGGCGACGCAGGTAGTACTGTTCTTCCCACCGCTCGCGAACCTTGTGCGTGCCAGGTGAGTGTGAAGCGAGTACGAAATCGGTTTCCTGGGGATTTCCCTCGTGGCAGACTGTGCAACCCATTTTGGCAAGGGGGTGTGGCGAATCCACCGTAACGAAAAGGTCCAGGTCCGGATGCGCCAGCAATGGCTGCTTAAGTGAAATCGTTTTGCGTCCATTGGCGGATAGGTATTCATTTACAATCACGAGCAACGCGTCGAAGTAATCGTCCTGCTGGATTCTCGATAGCTCGGCCCAATGTTCGGTTACCTGGCCATCGGGAAGTGGAGACTTGCCAGGGACATCCAGCACAGGCGGTGTGGGATAGTTGAACGGGTCCAGGTCCATCCGCTGCATCGCCTCGTTGATGCCCGGGATAGAACGCTCAAGCTTGCGGGCTAATTGATCCCTCGAAAAAGCAGGATCGTCGATGCTCACATGGCAGGTCGTGCATCGATCCGTTGTGTATGTGGTGAGATAGTTTAGCTGCTGCTTCACGTCCGGCAGAACGAGCTGGTTAACTTGATAGCGAGCGGGCGTGTTCTTCGGGGCTGCAAAATCAAGAAGCGGCAGGTTGATGATCGTCTTGACTATGGGAAGTCCGGCGAATAGGCCTTCGTTTTTAAGGACTCCCCGATACTGCATGTCCTTTTCCAGTGCCTTTTCTGCGATGCTCTGGAGTTCACGAAGTTTCTTATCCGCTGTTCGGACAGGGGCCTCCACCGCCTTGATCTGGGATTCAAATTGTTTCTTCGTGTCTTCCCAGTGTTCCTTATCCTTGCGAAGCGTTTCTTCCTCCTCTTCCTCCGCGCGAACCTGGTCGTGAGCTTTTTGGGTTACGGGGTGTTCTTCCCCGTGTTTCCCGACGGCTTTTTCGTATGTATCTCGGGTGACTTCGAGCACCTGGCTTACCTGGCTCCAGTGTCCGTTCACCTGCTTGAATTTCAGGTTGGCTTCCGCGAGTTCTTCCTTGAGAGAGACCAACTCAGCGGCTTTCGTTTTTTGTAGCAAATCTTGTGCATCACTCAATCTCTGCTCTGCTTCTTCTATTTCTTGAGTGCGATCCTGACGCATGGCGTCCAAATAATCGAGATGCGCCAATGCCGCGACACTAACCCAGTGCTGATCCTGGTGCTCGTGCCATGGACGGTCATAGTCAATGGCGATCATCCATAGGATGGATGCCGTCATTAATATGCTTGAAACGGCAAACCAAATGTTGAGTTTCCCGGGGTGATAGAGTCGTTCTTCTGGAATAGGCATAAGACTAATGTTCCAAATGCTTGGCAGTCATCGTCCTCCGGCAGGACGATAGCACCCCGATCGACGGCTTTTCAACGGGCTGCGAATGGCAACGATTCTCAGCGGCAACCTTATACGTTCAGGAACCACTCCGTGATACCTACGATATAGTGCAAGTTCAGCGTCCACCGAAGCGCCATTTTGATCGGCATCAACAGCATCACCAGCAGCAGGCTCACCATGACGCTGTATCGAATAAAGCCGATCTGGCGGGCGATTTTTCGGAAGAATAACCCATACAAGACCAACGGACCGAGCACGAAGTAACCCAGAAGGATCACAATGCCGGGGAGTTCACGCATTAGGAAATTGGAAGGCAACTCGCGACCCAAAGACTGAATCCAAAACAGGTCGTGGAACTCTGTGTTCAATAGAGCAGCCGGGCGATGCGGGTCCCAATATTCGTACGGGCCGAAGAAGTTCCAGTTCGGGCCTCGCAGGAATGTGCCAAAGATAATCAACACGACCCATAGGATGACGAAGCCGAAGAGGACCGT
>JAJDEA010000008.1 GCA_029260035.1 Phycisphaerae bacterium | reverse complement strand
GTCTTGGCCACGGACAGGTGCCAATCTTTCGGCAGATCATCGCATTCCGCAGTCTGTTGATCCGCCAATAAAACATATTCATTTCGGGTATCGAGACAGGCTAATGCACTTAGCAATTCCCGTACAAACCGGCCAAAGCCTCGTCGGTTCAGCCAACTCGTAGCATCAATGCCAATACGCATGTAACTCGATTAACCTGGTATGCGCAGGCACGGCGAAAGGACTACATTCGCTGCCTGCGAATCAGAAGATGCGTGATCAAGAACCAAATCTACGGATTTCGTATCCCAACGATGCGATTGTACACGACACCAATCATCCACCCGATAAACCCGCCGACGACCGCTCCGTAGGCGAAGCCCACGAACGCCCCCGTCCACGTCACCGAATAGCCTATGAAAAAATGCTTGAGTAGCTGGAGATGCTCGCCAACATGCGGACCACCCTTAATTAGCAGCCACGCGGTCATGGTGAACAGCCCACCGCCGCCGATCAACCCGAAGATGAACGCCAGTATTCGAGCTTTGATTCGGGCGACAGCTCGAGCGAGTTCCTGATCCGTCCCGTTTTGTGCGGACATGGCACGACCTTCCGTAGCTTAGACCTTGTCCAGAATATCCCGGCTGAGCTTCTCCTCCGCCCGCCGCTTAACGAAGGAAGTATAAGCCGACATGCTCCAGTTCCTCAAGCCAGCTCCAACACTTCCCATCACAAATCCAAGAATACCTATTTCGACCCCACCGATGATCGCACCAATCCAGGATGCATCGAACCCAGGTAGGTAATTACCAAGCAATTTGAGATTCGCACCGACGTTTGGCCCACCGGCAATCATAAGAGCCGACGTTGCAAGAAAAAGCCCGATCCCGCCAACCAAACCAACCGCTGACCCCATCGCAACCGGATCAAGTTTCGCAAAAGCTGCCCGGATCAATTCGTCATTGGATTCATCTTCCTCAGACGGAACCATTCGCGACGGAACCAGACGATCGCCGCCGGTCTTGGTCTCCAGCTCACCTTCCTCGTGATATTCCTTTTCGACATTAACGCCCCAGATGTCATAGGATTCGCCAACAATATTTCGAGCCGCATACACACCGGTCAACATCGAATGGTCTTGATTGTTGTACCGATGTTGCCCGTTTCGCCCTATCGTCTGAAGGTTTTCGATCGTCGCCAGGTAGCGCTGAATCACAGCCAAATGATCCTGATAGGTCTGGTCGTAAACCGGATAGGCCTTCTTCATTCGTACGACAGTTCCATCCTCAACCTCGCTCGGCTCAACGAGTTCCAGCTTGGCAGATTCTTTTATGCCAAGCTCGATCAACCTTTCGTCGGGCCATTCCCATTCATCGTCTTTTTCCCACAAAAAGTATTCCAAACCCAAGGACGAACGAGAAGAATCGGGCACCATGTGGGGGCTCCAATTCTTATAGTTTTGGATTCGCCCCATTTTGACCTCTGGCGTGTGAATATATATCCAATTGTCCGGGAAGATGCTCTCGCGATTGACGACCAGAACCACCGTCAGATAGTCGCGATAGCGAAGTTCGTTCGCTGCGCGTATCACTTCTCCCGGCGGCTTGGGATCCAGGCAGTTCACCAATTCGCGAAGCGGCATCGTTGACAAGAAATGCTCGCCGCCAAATTCGACCAATTCGCCAGAATCTGACCGGGCGTAAACACATTCGACCCGACCGTTTTTGTGGCGAATTCGCTCGGCTCGAAGCCCTCTAATGGTTTCGTTGCCTTTGTCAGCCAATATCCTCTCGCAGCTTTCCCACATCTGCCCGGGACCGTATCGAGGATACTTAAACTCGTCGATCAAGGTTGTGATGATTTGACCGTCTTTTGTTTTTCCACCGGACCCAATAAGAGCACTTCGCAGCGCCTCGGTTAGCGAAAGGTTCTTGATCCGCTGGGCAGCCCAATCGGCGGAAATCTCGGTACACGGGATTCCCCAGACCTTCTCCGTATATGTCTTAAAGAAAATGTTGTACAGCCGAACGCCGAAACGGTTGGAAACCCATTGTTCGAAGTTCGATTCCTCTCCATTGGGAATACACTTCGCCTTCAAATAACTGAGACCAACAAGTAAGGATTCGATGGCACCAAAGCCTTGAAGCGCATTCTTAGCGCTGAGCGGGTAATCGAAAAAATGACCGCGATAGTGAATGCGAGAAAGCCTGGGGCGAAGCATGAAATCCTCGTCAAGCATCTCATCCCAAAGCTGGTTAATGAGCGGAACTTTGGAGAAAAACCGATGCCCGCCAATGTCAAACCGATATCCCTTGTAGTCAACAGTGCGCGAGATTCCCCCGACAAGTTGATCTGCCTCCAGGACCGTAGATTTCACGCCGAGCTTGGACAGCTCGTAGGCTGCGGTCAGGCCAGCAGGGCCTGCTCCGATGACTACTGTGTTCGACAAATGTCACTCCCCACTTCTAGAGCAAGCTCTATTCAATTGCAGCGTCCGATTGCACGTTTCGTTTCGTATCCACTCGCTGATTGCCGCCGCACTTGAGTTCAAGGCACGCCGACTTTCCCCTTCGGCCCACTGTATCAAAACAGATTAGCATGACGCCAATAGACCGCCGAGGAAGTATACGGTTCCGCCCTCGCACTTGGCAAGGCGACATCCATACGTCCGAATCAACAAGGTCCGGTATAGGTGAGAGATTCTCCCAAGGAAAACCAAGCTCTATCGGCCGGAAAATCCAGCGACTATTAAACACGAACAGGCGACTCCCCAAGAGTCTCAACTCGGCACAACGTGAGTCCGCGTCTCCCAACCCGCTTGCTTTCGAATTCGAGCTTCTCCTCTAGCCATTGCAGAACCGTGCCCGTGAAAACGGTCGAACATGGCCTACAACTGCCGATAAGAAGAAACAGAGCAGCGCAAGCGGAACAGAGTAATGCCAGGGCAGTCAATGGCAATGACCTAATTCCTGCGCCAGGCACGGCACCCCTGTTTCAGGAGAGCATTAGAAATAGCTATGGGAAAATGCCGTAATTGAGGCGCAACCCCTCACTATTATGTGTTTTTGTTTATTAGTTCCCGCACGGCTAATTATGCCTGAATCCTCAACCCAACCCAACGCATTAGACCGGTCGCACGGCTCACCTGTCATAGCGTGTGATTCGCAAGTTCTGCGCGTCAAGCCAGCCCTTGAGAACGCCATCCTTGTAGCACTGCTTCTCTTGACGCTGCTGCTTTATGGTAAAGGATGGACTTACGGTGCTGGAGAATTCAGCGATGCCTCGCACCATTTGATGAACGGCATCTTCGTTCACGATGCCGTACATCACCCAGTCAGTGCGTTATCAGACCCAGTCGAATTTGTCTTCGAATATTACAGACATTACCCGGCTGTCAACATCGGCTACTATCCGCCTGTCTTCCCGATCATCGAAGCCAGTTTCATGCTCATGTTCGGCGCTTCCGGCCCTACGGCCCAACTGGCTGTCCTACTAATGTCTCTCCTGATGACTTTCTTCTCTTTTAAGTGGTTCCGGCTGCGGTTTTCTCCATGGTGGGCAGCCGCTGCAACCGTGCTGCTCGTAGCCAATCCGCTACTCGTGTATTGGGGCCGAGACATCATGATCGAGGTGCCTGTCCTCGCATTTCTCATGGGGGCGATATGGACCTTTGAAAAGCTCCTGCAAAGTGACACGCCATCCTGGCGAGGCGCAATTGGTTTCTGTTTATTAACCATTCTCGCGATCTGGACAAAGCAACACGCACTCATGCTGCTTCCCGTTTTCCTCATCTCGACCCTGACAACGGGGAGATGGCGCCATCTTCTTCGTGGCCCTATAATCACTGCAATCTCGGTCATAGTTTTGGCGGCTGGCGCGTTGGTGTACTCTCAGCTGAAACTCGGCGGCGATGCAGTCGGTCATTCGTTGGGATTCACGGCGCAGCATGTCGCCGACCGGTTCAACTACGACCAATGGCTGAATTATGTCTACAGACTTCCATTTGTCGCATCTTGGCCGATCTTGATTGCAGGTCTTTTCGGGACGGCTGTTGCGATGCAAGGCCGACTAAAGAACTCCTCCGTCCTTTTCAGTTGGATCGCAGTTTTCTACTTGATGCATTCGTACATGAAAGCGCAGGACGTTCGATACGCCTTGCTCTGGCTACCTCCGTTTTGTGCGCTGGCCATGGCCGGGGCGCAAGGATTCACTTCTCTTATTCACCGGCGATCCGAACTGCAAACAGACGGGAAACGACTTCAAGCGAATGCCATTGTTGCAGCATGCTTGGTCGTATTCATGCTCTACCAGGGAAATCAAGTGAAAGTCCCGCGTGTACCATCGGCGTACCAGCGTGCCGCGAGCGATCTTTCTGACAAACTGGGCGAATTTACCTGTCTCGTTTCAATTCCTGAAAGAGCAAGCAGGATGGCCGTTTTCTATAGGCTTGCAGTGCAGGAAAAACTGAGCAAGGATCGCGACATTTTTTCGTTCGGGAGGATCATACGGGCCAATCAACTGCTTCGCGACTGGAAAGACAACTTCGGCAGCGCGGAGGAGCTGGCGAAAAAGCTCAAGAGCTGGAATGTGAAATACGTTCTACGAGAATCGCCGTCGCCCCTGAATGAGCAAGCCGGGCAAGTTTCCACCGCAGAAGCGCTTGATGCACTGCTAGCGCAAAGTGCATTTCGTGCGATTCGCACTTACCCGGTCGAAATTCGCGACATCGGATTCCCAGTGAAAATTGCCCGCAATACACACCCCCACCGCACCATAACGCTTTACGAACGAATTGAACCTATGGGATTCAACCCCAACGCCGCTCCGACGATCAAACCGAGACGCGTGCCGGTAAGTATTCATGCGTCCAAAACATCGAATTAACCGACGACCTATCGCCTGAAGTCTGCTCGATCAATAGGAAAACTTTGCGAACGCGCCCTCGACGTCCCCATTAAGCGACGACTGAAAAGCGTTCTGCGTGGAGAGTTGGTTTGATTCGGAATGTCCCGCAACATAGAGATATCCTTTGGAATCGGTAATCGCACTTCGCCCGAGGTCTTCGTTTGTACCTCCCCAATACGAACCGTAAACCTGCTCGGTCAGATCGGGCGATAGAACGACGGCAAAGAAATCTCCGCCTCCGCCATAATTGGCCTGCATGGCGCCGACAGTAACAGGGAAATCACTGGAAAACGTGGCGCCACTTACGAAGATGAAGCCCTCTGAATCCACGCCAACGCCTTCGATGCCCTCGCCTTCGCTTCCACCTATAAAAGTACTGGCCAGAAGCTGAGAACCGTCTGAGGAAAGTTTAGCTACAAATCCATCCCCACCGTAGTTTCCATTGCCACCCGGAGAGGTTTGTCTTCCTCCGAATGTTGTCTGAAAAACTCCTGAAGTAGTGGGGAAATCATCGGATGTAGTAGTTGCTGCAATTATTATATTATCCTGAGCATCAATACCGAGACAATGCGTTTCAGTATATTCATTTCTTGTACCTCCTAAAAATGTACCAAACACTAAACTGCTTCCATCTACGGCAAATTTCGCAACATGAAAATCCCACTGACTGCCAGTTGAGTGAATTGGCTGAAAAGAGCCAGCCGTTGTTGGCATGTTCGTCGAACTACTTCCCCCCGCAACAATCACCATATCAGCCGAGTCCACACGAATGGAAGGCGTTCCTACGTCATAATTAGAGCCACCCAGGTAACTCGCCCATACCACGCTCGCACCATCAGCCGACAGTTTTGCAATAACGCCATCCACGTCGCCTGCTATACTCGTCTGAAAAGCGCCACTTGTGATATGCGGATTGGTTCGACTAACGTCAGTCACTACAATATACACATTGCCAGCCAAATCGATGTCCATATCGCGAACGAAGCTACGGTCGTCCCCGCCGAAGTAGGTTGACCAAACCAATGTCTTTCCATCGGGTGAGAGTTTGAATATGAAACCATCTTGTGTACCGTAGATGGGATTATTCGGGTTTACATCACCCCCAAAAGCGGTTTGAACGGTCCCGCTAGTAACAGGAAAACCTACCCCTGCTCGACCTGCAACATAAACAAAACCCTGGTTATCCACTTCGATCGCGTAGGCCCTGTCATAATTTGGACCTCCCACGAAGGTCGCCCAAACGCGGTTCCCCGATGAATCAAATTTCGCTACAAAAACATCGTGGTTACGAGTTCCGCTATTGAATGTCGCATCGTAAGAACCAGAGGTTACTGGAAAATTTGAAGATTCTGTTCCGCCAGTTACATAGATATTTCCGGCATCATCCACAAAAATATCTCGAATAGTGTCCTGATTATTTCCACCTAAGAATGTGGCCAAATCACGGCTATAACTTCGAGTTTCAGAAGGTGTTGTGTTGTCGTTGTTCGTATTTTCATCGTTGCAGACATCCGCGACGTCGTCACAGACTAACCCAGCCGCACACGGCATGGTTCCATCCAGGCAGGAACCGTT
The DNA here is from genome assembly GCA_029260035.1 of Phycisphaerae bacterium. Classification (GTDB taxonomy): domain Bacteria; phylum Planctomycetota; class Phycisphaerae; order UBA1845; family UBA1845; genus OFTM303. The sequence goes on along the minus strand of JAJDEA010000008.1, from coordinate 31,480 downwards.
TGCGCCACAGGTCTCCACCCCCGTGCAGAACAAACCATCATCACATTCAGCATCCGAAGAGCACACATTTGAATTTCCAGCCCCGCCAGTAGTACCCGGTTCAGCATCATCGGCATTGTTATTCGGCAGATGGTCTCCATCCACACCGCCAGAGTTATCCGATCCTGAACTCACGTTAGCATTGGTGCTGTCAGCGCAATCCATGCCAGTAGGACAAGGCTCGTCTGTCCCTGCACCAGGTGGCGCTGTTGTACAACCATTAACTACCAGCAACACCGTACATAGCCCACAACGAAATGCGGTAGACACTATGTTCATAATAATGAAACTCCCACTCGACCCCATGCATGAAGATTTCAAAATGGAAGGAGGAAGACTGCAGACGGTCCAAAGACAGCACCTGTGAGTCTTCAACAACCTCAGCTCAGCTAAGAATTAGCGATCAGTGCGCACAGATACGCACTTGCAAATATCTTATCGGAAATTATGTGCGGGGAAACCGAAAGTTTACCGTCGACGCCGGCGAACTAGTCCAACGATGCCAAGGCCAATTGCACCAAGCACAACGGAGCCTGGAACCGGAACAACAGCAGGGGACCTGAGCAGGATGTTGTCGAATTGCGTGTAAATAGTGCCCTGGCTCCAACTTAGCGAAACCAGATTGTTGAAACCAGTAAAGCCGAAGGTCTCGAATCCGAACTGCCCATCGAGATCGACCATGTTTGCTACGGTGGACCCATCGGCCCGTTGCCCAGTAAACGTCACCGACGCTGTGCCGCCGGAAGAGAATGCTTCGCCAAGGTCAATTGAGTCAAAAGAAAACGCACCACCACCATTGCGACTAAGTGTAGTCATGTCTGAATCAAACATAGCGAAAAGGGCTGTAGAACCTGCATAATTATTGCTTGATGCTCCCCAGGACGCGAACGCCGAACTGGCCAAGGTAAAGCCACCTTCGCTGTGTGTATCTGAGATGAAAGTGCTGCCAGCGCCAGCCAGAGCCGACGCTCCAGACAAGGATTCGAAATCGAGCATGATGTTGGCCCGCGCGTTCGACGCAAAGGCCAAGCCAGCCACAAGCGCGAATACAATGCCAACATTTCGGCACAACAGTGATTTATTTGAGAAGCCGATCATCAAATGTTCCGAACCAGTGAACCAAACTAACGAATAACGGACACACGCCCTGTCAGAGCCTCAACGCCCTCGCATAAAAGCGCCGGTGTAACTATTTCCATTTATACACGAACCCAATCTATGCCGTCAACCTATTTCTTTCTTTTTATTCTCAGATTTTACAACAATAAGTGCTGATAATATAACGACTTACAGCTTCTGTCCTCCATTTGCGATCCCTTACGCACCGTTCCAGCCGTACCGACCGATAATATAGGAACAATTAGAATTTTGCGGTGAAAATTATCGGAGATTTTTGGATCAACAGACAAGAATTATCCAACAAATCAAGATCAAAGAGATGGACATTAAAGTCCCTCTGCATTTAGGGGTTCCACGCTTTTTCTCTCCCGGCGTCGGTAATCCGAATTATGAGATTCTGGTAGAACAATTGCTCGCAATCTCTTCAAAATGAATGCTCTAATTATCAACTTTCCCGGCTTTCGGCTGCTTGACTACTCTCCCAGCCATGACGCCCCCGTAGTTCTTCTCGTTGCTAAGCCAAACACCACTATAAAACCCACGATAGATGGTCACGCGCGCCGAATAGGTTCCGATCATCGGAACCGGAAAATCGTCGATCGTGATGATTGGGGTATCCCCCGCCCACACAACCTTCACCGCAACGGGAATCTGTACGTCTTTGTTGCCAAAAACGATTCGAGCGGTGATGACCCAGTCATCGCCGGTCACTTTCGCGACATCGGTAATAAAGTACTTTTCAGGCTTTGGTTCGGTCAGAGGCTTGACACTTGAAAGTCCGCCCTCCCCGGTCATCTGCCAAAAACCCTCCAACACTGCCCCGCTCATCGATTCCTTGAACTTGCGTTCCAACTTCTCAAGCGTTGCGCGTGAAGGATGTTCAGACGGGCCAGGCGAAGCCTTCGCCTGCAGTTCAACCTTATTGGTGTTGCCCCCTTGGAGCTCGCCAATCGCAGCAGAACTCTGAGCAGCCATACCCAGGTAGCCAATAACCGTGATGACAACATGTAGTCTCTTCAAAGTTATGATTTTCCACACCATATTGCTCTTCTCTCCTATTCCGAACGAAGCTCGTGCAGCAAGGGCGCTCGCAGTAAAGGTCGCAATGCTAAGGTTCCCGCCCCAACGCCAATAACCAGCACACCCAAGATTATCCAACCGATCGATATCCAAGGCACCGTTTCCGCACGCCTTAGAATATGCGGCGAGATCGAGACCAAAGCAGGCAGCACACCACTCAAGAGACCCGCGACAACGAGCACGATGTTCTCTGCGAGAACCATCCGCCTGAGTGCTTTATCTGAAAAACCGAGCGCCCGAAAAAGCGCCAATTCACTTCGTCTTTCCCACACATTGCGAAACAGTACGACCGCAAGCCCCATCGTGCCGAGGATCAATCCCAATCCGCCTAGCGTTTGAAATGTGGCGAGGTAGGTATTTTGAACGGAATGGTATTCGTTTAATCGATGCCTTGAAGTCGTCACATCAAACGCAAACGATTCCAGCTCTTGTTCCAAGGTTTGCTGCACGGCCTTTTCTTTATCGCCGGACGTCTGCAACAGGAAAAACCCATGGCCGTCAACGGAAGGAAACAGCTTGACGAAGTTGGACTCAGCCACAATAAGCTCGTCCTGTAGCACACTCCCCGATAGAAGCGCGACAAACTTCAGTCGCACTTCTTGGCCTCGCTCGTCAGTAATCGCAAAGTCTTTTCCTAGCCCTGAATGAAGCTGCCAGAGAACCGCTGCTTCATCGCCAATGGCCGGTATGGCTCCATCCGGCAGTTCCTCTGAAAGCAACATCCATGGGTTCTGCCGTTGGGCGGGCGAAGTTGCCATCGATTTTGAAAAACGAAAACCACCTCGATCGATCAATGCCGAGGTCGCTCCGATGATGCGTGGCTTGGTCGGAACATAAAGGTTCAAGCAACTGGATTCATCGCCCGGGCGCAGCCGAAGCGGATAGACCTCGATACTCCCCAATTCATCGAAACGTGTTCGATCAATGCCTAACGATTCTCGTCCTTTTGCCGAGCTAAGAGTATATGGCAACGCATTGGCCGCTTCTGCAACCAAACTAAAGCCCCCCGTTCCGCTGTTCCTATCCAGCACATCGCCCGTCGTCTCAAGGCGAAACGCCTGAAGCGCAACGATTACGAATGTTGCAGAGGCAATCAACCCAGCCGTGAGCAGACTGCGTCCGCGGTTTCGGGCAGTGTTGCTCGCTCCGAGTCTCCATAGCGAGCTTCTCTTATCAAACGATAGCGCGTTTCGCTCCGTCACACGAAGCCAATCTCTAAAACCTACCAGGCATGCAATGAGCAGTAACGCACCCCCCAGAAAAAACCCAATAGCGGAAGGCAACTTCTCGATAACTGCCAGCAAAATAACAACACTCGCAATGACGATCAGCATCAGAGACGCCAACCCGGCACGACGAGCAGCGGCGCGTGAAATTTTCGGCTCGTTCGTTACTCCAGCAAGTAGCGTTCTTGGTGCCTGCTTCGCCAAGCCTCGAATGGCCCACGCAATTGAAAAAATCGAAACTACAACGCTGATCGCTGCGCCCATGGCCAGCGTCATCAAATCTATTTGCAGGTGTAAGAAAGGGGCATTAACCGCTGCCGACCACGCCGTCCTCAGCCCGGCAAGCATCAAATAGGCATATCCAATGGCAATCGGAACACCGAGAATAGTACCGCCAACCGTTACGGCACTGCCCTCGAATACTAACAGTTTTACGATCGCCGACGGTGAATACCCCGTTGCCATGAGCAATCCGATTTCACTGGCACGTTTCTCCACGCCGAGGCGGAATAATAAGCCAACCAGCATAGCTGCTGAAGCAATCAGGAAGAAACTAAAACCAATGAACAGCCCGCCAAAATCCGTGCTCCCTCGGCTTGCTTCGGCGAGTTTTTTTCGCACTGGTTCAAACTGAATTCCAAAAGCAGCAGGATCCAATCGCGCCAGCAATTCGGCTCTAAACTGTTCTTTGGAGGTCTCCAAAGAGGCGTGTTCGGCAGGGTATATCCGAATCGAAGTTGCTCGCCCGAACCGCTCACCCTGCTCTGCCCAAAGACCTCGTCCTTCATCCAGCGAAATGAAAGCTTTCGGGGCTGTGCGAAAATCATTCCAGTAGACATCGTCCTTGTCACGCACTTTATCAAAATCGATCGGAAAAGGCGGGTTCCACTCTGAAAGGCTTTCGGTATCGGTAATCCCTTCATACTCGGGAACGAAACCCACATCAGTCGCGACCTCGTCCATGCGAACAACGCCTCGCAAGGTGAACGATGTTCGATTCGTTTGAAGCTCGCCCAGTGCTTCTGTCACATAATAGGAAAGGATTATCCGATCCCCTACGGAAGCATTCAAGTCATCAGCCGCCCATTTGTTGAGCAAGAGTTCACCTGCTTTGAGATTCGGAGCGGGTGAACCGTCGCGCAAAGTGAGTTTCGGTATCGTATCCGGCGACACGTTAAGTGCTGTCACCGTGGAATAAGGAATCGTGCGAGCTGCGGATGCGCTTCCATTCGCATGCCCTTCGCGTACGAGTGGCCCATTTTTTTCGATTGTGTTGGCGAGGTAAGTTATGATCGGCGCAGCCCGCCAATGCTTGTCGTTGGCAATCGAAAGGGACGCATCTTCGACAGCCGGGTCTACAAGAAGCGAGTCACTTTCCAGGGAAAAATAACCACGCTGCTCATCAACGCGAATACGAAGACCAAAGTCACTCAACGTTACCGCGTCAGCTACGCTATCTGCAAGAATCGACCCTACCTCTAGCGATGAATCTGATGATTCTTCGTCCGCCTTGGCCAGTAGAATCGTGTTCACCCGACCAGGTTGATCCAGCAGACGCTGCAACAAATCAAGCGGAACAAAGGCGTTTTTTGGCAAAGCTTGTCGCGGGCTTAGCCCGAAAGCACCGAGATCGCGTCCCGGAACGATCCCACGAACAGAAAGGCGAAGCGTCTTCGTGGAGTCATCGCGCCTCCCCAATAATGTTTCTTTCGAGATGGCGCTCGGCTTTCCCATACGCACCAGCACAGTATCGCCAACGGCGACGCCAAGCTCGCGCGCCAGCGGATCGTTTAGAATAACCGAACGTCCGGATAGTGTCGTAATCTTGTCAGGATTTGGGTCTTGGCCAAGCCGCCAAAAGCGATCATCAACCCCCAGAATGTTGATCCCTGCAACGCGCGAACCATCTGAGGCATTGGAGATTCCACCTCGTGCCAAGATGGTTGGCGCATGGCGATCAAATTGATTCTTGCCATGCCGACTTGCCACTACTTCGTCAGCAAGCTCCTCCCGAACGAAATGCGGCGCGGTCATCGCAAAATCAACACGACCCAGTCGGCCAATCGCAGCTTCAGAGAGACTTGCACGCATCGAATCGCCGACCACGAGAGCACCCGCCAGCGTAGCCGTCCCTACAGCCGCACCAAGCATAACTGCGATGTGGGAACGCAATCGGAAAACAAGGCTGCGGGTAACTAGCTCAGTGAATCGCATGCAAATCTCTCTACAATTCCCTAAGCGAGCCAGCGATGAGTTCGCAGCGTTTCGGAAAGCGAGCGGCGAAGGTCTCGCTGTGCGTAACGGCGATGAACACAAACTGATCCGCCTGATGCAATTCCATGAGCAACTCTGCAACCTTCGTCGATGTATCGCGGTCGAGATTTCCGGTGGGTTCGTCCGCAAGAAGCAATGCCGGGCGATTGATCAAGGCGCGTGCAATAGCAACGCGCTGCCTTTCGCCTCCGGACAATTCAGCCGGGCGATGATCCATGCGGTCGATGAGACCGACGCGATCGAGCAACTCCTTCGCCCGCCCCGTTGCATTTGATGAATGAGGTGAGACGAGCGTCGGAATGAGTACGTTCTCCAAAGCAGTACATTGCGGCAGTAAATGGTGATCTTGAAAAACAAAGCCGATACGCAGATTGCGAAACGCCGCGACCTTCTTCGGGTTCAAGTCAAACGGATTCTCGCCGTCAAGTGAATATACGCCCGACGAAGGCGATTCCAAGGTACCCATTATGTTCAGCAAAGTGCTCTTGCCCGACCCAGAAGGCCCCATGATGGCCACGGAACCACCACCAGGAATCGTCAAGCAAACGTCACGAAGAACTACCAGCTCGCCTGCTCGCGTGTGGAATATCTTCGAAACCGAATCGACATTAAGGCCTTGCGCCATAGCTGTGGTGACCCTTCAGGTTTTGAGAAACGATATTCACGGCTCCTCCAATTTCGGCTCCGAAGCCGTATTGCTTTTCGCCTCCATCTTGCGCCCGACACAAGATTCGTAAATAGCCCAGGTGGCATCAGCCATGCGCTGGGCCGAGTACAGCTCGTGGACCGAAGTCCGACCGTTTTCAGCGAACCCCCGCCTTCGCGATGGGTTGTCCATAAGCTCCGCCAATGCGCGCACCAACGCCTCTCGATTTCCCGGTTCAAACAGAAGACCGCCGCCTGTCGCCTCGACTAACTCCGGGAAGGAACCGTGGGTCGGCTGAACCACGGGAACACCACTGGCCAGTGCTTCCAATACATAAAACCCCTTGGCTTCGGGATAAGCAGCTGGAACGGAAAAAACATTCAACGACCGTAGAAAATCAATCTTTTCCTCTCGGCTGACTTCTCCCACATACTCAACCATGTCCCAGACTTCAAGGCGTTTCAACTCACTCCGAATGTGTTCCCAATAAGGTTCATCGGCTTTTCCAAGATAGCCCGCAATCCTCAGGCGGCAATCGCGACCGGCTCGACGAAGTGAGGCAAACGCCTCACAAAGTTCTGCCAAGCCTTTTTCGGGGCAGATGCGAGCCAAGTAGCCGATCGTGAACGGATCATCAAGCGGGTCGGCTAACGCTGAGAAATCGTCCACACAAATACCCATCGAAGCAAGCTCAATCTTGTCCGAGTCAATTTGGAAATGCTCGGCGCAATGACGTGCGTAATACTGCGAGGGCGCAATGAACACATCAGCGCAATTCTGCAATTGTCGGATCAAATCGAATGATTGCAGCTTAAATGGTTCCGAGAGGGCATCTAAGAAAATGTCTTCGCCTGCGAGCGAACAAACAATCGTAGCCTGCAACTCGCTGCGCAGCGCTCGAGCAATCCCCAAGAACATAAGATTGGGAAGATGAATCACGTCCGGCGACATCTCGCGTAAGGCAGACACAAGTTTCTTGAGTTCCTTACGTTGCTCGCCCTGCTCCCCTTTCAACACCGAGACGGTTAGCGCTCCCAGGTTCTCTGGCCTAGTGCCGCTTGCTAAACGCCCAACCCCGCGCAGCAAAGCGGGCGAATCAAAAACCTTGTCCAACACCGATGGCGCATGGCGAAAGATCGCTGACTTCTGCTGAAGAAACACGTTGATGCCCCCATAATACACTCGGCCTTCGCTGACGTCTGGTTCGTCTGTGCGAATCGGCATATACAGGGGGAGGAGTACGACATCACGCTTCTGCTTGATAAGCTCCGCCGCCAGACGGTTGTCGCGCATACAACTGCCGCAATACATTCCACCCGCGCCAGCAACGAGATAGGCAATCTTCATGGAGCGTCAAAGACCTTCATGCATTGGTGTCAAGTTTGTGCCAAGAATGGCTCGTCCTCATGCGGATATGCATTCGATTCAACTATCTCGCGACGAAGCGAAGGCTGAGAGCATACCTTTATGTTACGACGGCCAAAAGAAAACATCTTTCAGTCTAAACCGTTTGCCGAACTTTGAATAGCGAGACAAGCAATCGCGAGCAGATGTTTCGAGGCAGACCCAAAAACAGCATTCGAAATTCACGACCAAGGCGCAGGTTGCATCTCCCGCTGTACATTGCCTGACATTTTACGACACTTGCTTCGGAACGCTGAACAAGGTCAAATAGGGCTTTGGTTTCAGATTGATCGCTCGTAGACAGACAAGCGGCCCCCCTTGAGCGAAAGGCTCGACCTTATCGAGCAGCTCACTTCGGATCCGTTAGAGAATCACCCATGTCGTTTCACGTTCCAGGAGAAGAGTCACTCAATCCGGCTGAAATCAAATCGCTTCAAGAGGCAAAGCTCAAACAATTGCTCTCGCAAACGCTTAAGACGAATGCCTTTTACAAGAAAAATTATCAATCTCTTGATCTGGACGCTGACGCAACCCTGCTGCACGAGCTTCCTTTCACTACACGTAGCGAACTGCAGGAAGACCAAGCCACTACGCCTCCATACGGCACGAACCTCGGGCTTCCCCCGAACCAATACTTTCGACTTCATCAGACATCCGGTAGCTCCGGAGTGCCACTTTACTGGCTCGATACAAACCAAAGCTGGCAGTGGTGGAAGAAATGCTGGGGAATGATCTATCGTGCGGCTGGAGTAATCGATACCGACCGAATTGCGTTCCCGTTTTCCTTCGGCCCATTCGTGGGGTTTTGGGGCGCGTTTGAGGCTTCGACCGAGCTAGGCAACTTCTCTCTTCCATGCGGCGGCATGACAACATCAGCTCGTTTGAAGCATATGCTGGATCACCGGACCACAATCATCTGCTGCACGCCCACTTACGCCCTACGCATGGCGGAAGTCGCTGCCGATGAGGGGATCAATTTACCCACAAGTTCCGTCCGTGCCCTGATCGTAGCGGGCGAGCCGGGCGGAAACATATTGGCGGTGCGATCAGCTATAGAGAGTAAGTGGGGAGCACGCGTGTTCGACCATGTCGGGATGACGGAAATCGGGCCTTGGGGATTCGAATGCGAAGAGGCGCCGGGCGGCGTTCATGTTGCCGAAAACGAGTTCATCGCAGAGGTCATTGATCCAGGCACGGGCAAACCATTAGCAGACGGACAACCCGGCGAACTTGTTCTAACTAACCTTGGACGATTGGGCAGCCCGTTGATCCGGTATCGAACCGGAGACCAAGTCACGCTGATACGTCGACAGTGCCCATGCGGCCGGTCATTTGCGTGGGCGGAGGGCGGGGTCTTGGGTAGATATGACGATATGCTCTGGATTCGGGGAAACAACGTGTTCCCAACCGCTATCGAGAGTATCATCCGAGGCTTTGATGAGATTGGCGAATTTCGTATTACCGTTGACGAGACGGCTTCGCTTGCCGAACTTCGTATTGAAATAGAACTTACTAAAGGGAAGCAGGTCGAAGGATTGGCTGTGCAACTAGAAGACGCGATGCGCGATCAACTCCATTTCAGACCTAACGTAGACGTCGTGCCCCCTGGCGTGCTGCCGAGATTTGATTTGAAGGCCAAAAGAGTTGTGCGTATCAAGCGCGATTAGGGTTTGAGCATATTGCATACCAGATCGCGGCTGGTGTAGGATTGCGATTCCGGGCAATGAACGCAAGGGAAGCGGGCATCGTGGCGGAATATGGGCAAGAGGTTACATTCTTGTGATGCCGTAATCTTTTGGATTGGGTTATTGTTGCGGGATTAGGCTGAGGCAGCATATCGTTGCCAGCAGGCGGATTAAGCTGTATTCACGTTCGTAAATCACAGAAGGAATGGACATGAGTAGAAACGTACTTTGCGTCATAACTATGGGATTGTTCGCAGCACAGGCGGCGGCCAACGATTGGCCGAGCTGGCGAGGCCCGGAAAACTCGGGCATGTCGCGTGAATCCGCAGTCATCACGTCATGGTCCAAGGATGGGGAGAACCTGTTGTGGCAAGCTCCATACGGCGGACGAACAACGCCGATCGTCATGCATGGCAGGCTCTACATGATTGGGCCGGTTGGCGAGGGCATGGGGTTGCAGGAGAGATTAGTTTGTCTTGACGCCGCAACTGGCGAGCTTATCTGGGAGCATCGCTTTAACGTCTTTCACACGGACATAGTCGAGAACCGTATCGGCTGGACATCTGTAGCGGGCGACGTGGACACAGGATATGTATACGTCCACCTCACAGGCGGCGAGTTCTACTGTTTCAATGGAAGCGGCAAAATAAAATGGAAGCATTCTCTCACTGAGGAGTACGGTCGGGTTAGTGGTTACGGCGGACGACTTCACACGCCGGTCGTTGAACAACAACTCGTCATCATTAGCTTTCTCAGCTCCGGATGGGGAAACCACGCCAGGCCGCTCCATCGCTATGTTGCATTTGACAAGAAGAAAGGCGACGTGAAGTGGTGGGCAGCTCCAGGCGGCAAGCCTCTCGACACAACCTATTCCACACCTGCCGTATCAGTCATTAATGGCCTAAAGACACTCGTAGCGGGTAACGCCGACGGGAACATTTACGGCATGAAGCTTCGCACCGGAGAGACGATTTGGAAGTTTCGATTGAGTAAACGAGGCATCAACTCGTCGGTCCTGGTGGACTCTGATCGCGTTTTCGTTAGCCACAGCGAAGAGAACCATGACAACACAGAGATGGGGCGCGTTGTCAGCATAAACGCCACGCTTTCTGGCGACATAACTGACGACGGAGAGCTTTGGCGGATCGACGGCATTCCTGTTGGTTATTCTTCACCCGCGATGGCAAACGGACGGCTTTATGTTGTAGACAATTCCGCAAACCTGCACGCCATCGACGCCGCAAATGGAGAAACACGGTGGAGCTACAATCTAGGTCGAGTTGGCAAGGGATCGCCGGTCGTGATGCCAAACAATGTCATTTATGTTGCCGAGCAAAACGGCATCTTCCATATTCTGCAGGATAAGGGCGAGAAATGCGAATCGCTCAGTAAGACAACTTTTGCTGGGCCGGATGGATTGGTTGACGAAATTTTTGGCTCGCCGGCTGTCTCCAATGGCCGAGTCTATTTCATGACACGTTACGGAATCTACTGCCTCGGCCTCAGGAACAAGAACGAGATCGCGGGCGAACCCGATCGGACGGCGATCGTCGCAGACATTCCCCGGCCAACAATAGAAAAAGTAAATTCAACCGCCCCACCCAGCCAAACAATGATTTACCCCGCTGAGGTCACACTCGCGCCAGGTGAACGAGTTCGATTCGCAGTTTTCGAATTCAGTGGCGACACCGTATATATGAACTTTGCGAGCAACCTTACCTGGACCAAGAGCGGGGTACTTGGCAACACAAGTGCTCGCGGCGAATTTCGTGCTGATGAAGCCAATAGGTATTCCGCTGGCTACGTCACTGCCAAGAGCGACAAGTATGAAGTCCAGGCCCGTGTTCGTGTAACCCCCAAGCCACCGTTTACGGAGGATTTTGAGTCGTTTGAAATCGACAAGGCCCCTCCTGGCTGGGTCGGAACGGCTGGAAAAACCAAAATCGTTGAACGCGATGGCACCAAGGTATTAAGAAAAATAGCACCAAAGGAAAAGCCCAGCCCACCATTGATGAGGTTGCGCGGGTATGCAACGCCTCCCATCGAAGGCGGTTACACCGTTCAAGTGGACGTACTGGCGACAGAAAAGAAAACGAAGGCACTGCGTTATCAGGCAGACGCTGGCGCAATCAACAGCCGATATCGGATGTTCCTGATGGGGCGCGAGCAGGTTTTGCGCCTTGAGACCTGGGCGGCCATACCCCGTTTGCGTATGGATGTTCCTTTCAAATGGAAGCCGGAGACCTGGTACACACTCAGGTTGGACGTCAAGCTCGAAGAAGGTAAGGCGATGCTTCGCGGCAAGGTTTGGCCTCGCGGAACAAAAGAGCCAAACGTGTGGCAAATCGAAACGACCGACACGCATCCGAACACCGATGGGAGTGCAGGTGTCTACGGCTATTCTCACGGTACGCGACCGAAACGAGATGGAACCGAAATCTTTTACGACAATTTCAAGGTTACCCCCAACTAAATAGAGGAATACGAAGAATGCGACAATTAGCTCCGTTTATCGCAGTGGTCGGCCTAGCGGCAAGTAGCGCTTTGGGTGGATCGGATTACAAATCAAAAAAAGGTGACTGGCCTATGTGGGGTGGGTCGCCTGATCGCAACATGGTTTCCGGCGAAACGGGCATCGCCTCGAAGTGGGACATTAAGACCGGCAAGAACATCAAATGGAAGGCCCCCCTCGGGTCGCAATCCTACGGCAATCCTGTGATTGTCCGAGATAAACTTTTCATCGGAACCAACAACAACGCTCACCACCGCCCTAACATCAAAGGAGACAAGGGCGTCATTCTTTGCTTTAAGAAAGACACCGGCAAGTTTCTTTGGCAAGCCACACATGACAAGCTACCGACAGGCCGTGTAAATGATTGGCCACTTCAGGGGATATGTTCTTCTCCCTGGGTCGATGGCGATCGAATGTATTATGTCAGCAATCGATGCGAACTGGTTTGCGCCGACACGGAAGGGTTCCTCGACGGCGAGAACGATGGACCTTTCAAAGACGAAAAATACAACGAGAAACAAGATGGTGACATTGTTTGGTCACTTGATATGATTGATGAATTGGGCGTCTTTCCCCATAATCTGGCTACTTCATCTCCTGTCGGCGCAGATGGCGTCATCTTCCTCTTAACCTCCAACGGTGTCGATGAAGGACATCTCGACATGCCTGCGCCAGATGCACCAGCTTTTATTGCGGTAGACCAAAAAAGCGGCGAAGTGCTATGGATGAACAGCGACCCTGGCAAAAACACCCTGCATGGGCAGTGGTCTTCGCCAACTTATGGCGTGATTGCCGGAAAACCCCAGGTCATCATGGCTGGTGGGGACGGCTGGTGCTATTCTTTCGAACCCAAGACTGGCAAGATCATTTGGAAGTTCGACCTGAACCCCAAGGGATCCACATGGACCTTGGGTGGTCGAGGCACTCGGAACAACATTATTTCTACACCTGTCATCTGGGATAACAAAGTGTATCTGGCCGTCGGCCAAGATCCGGAACACGGCGAGGGGCCAGGGCATATGTTCGCCATCGACGCTACGAAAACAGGAGACATTTCTGATTCAGGGCGTGTGTGGCACGTTGGCGGCAATAAATTTCATCGTACCATGTCAACAGCAGCCATTGCCGACGGGTTGCTCTACATGTCTGATCTGAGCGGTTTTCTTTATTGCTTTGATGCCAAGACGGGCAAACAGTTCTGGAAGTACGATACTTTTGCTGCCGTTTGGGGATCACCTTACGCCGTGGATGGCAAAGTGTTTATGGGCGACGAGGATGGAGAAATTATCGTGCTCAAACAGGGTAAGACATTGCAGGAAATCGCAACGCACGACATGGGGAACGCTATTTATTCGACGCCAGTCGCATCTCACGGCGTGCTCTATATAGCAAATCGACAAACGCTCTTTGCAATTCAGGAAGGAAAGTAGTTCTCGCACAACCTGTTGGATGACAAATTCGTGAAAGCTGCGTCCACATCTCAAAATGCAGGATCGAAGAGCCTTGACGAATTGGTATCCGATGCCAAAGCAAGGCTTGATGAGCACACGCGCGAGACCGTATCCTGGCACTTCGATTCCAGCACAGGGTGTCCATTTTGGCTTGACTATGCAGAGAAGCTGAAATGGGATCCTCGCAAGGAAATCCAATCGTACGACGACCTGGACAAGTTCGACTCATTCCAGGACGAATGGCTTCGTGGTGGACCGGTTCGCCGTTGGGTGCCAAGAGCGTTAGCCGAGAAACCTGTCTATGTCTTCGAGACCGGCGGTAGTACCGGTATTCCCAAGTCGCGCATCAACATCGACGATTTCCGAATCGATTACGAATTATTCAGTCAAACACTTTCGGTCAACAGCTTTCCCCAAGGGGGCGACTGGCTGATGCTTGGTCCAAGCGGCCCTCGCAGACTTCGACTTGCGGTAGAGCATTTATGCCAGCATCGTGGCGGCATCTGCTTCTGCGTAGACCTTGATCCTCGATGGGTAACCAAACTCGTAAAGTCCAGCCGAATGCAACTTATGCACGAGTATAAGGATCACATCGTCAACCAGGCGCTTACGCTTCTTCGTGCACACGATAACATTCAGTGCTTGTTCACGACCCCCAAGTTGCTTGAAGCTCTCTGCGAGAAAGTTTCCTTAAGTAAGATGGGAATCAAAGGCGTCTTCTGCGGCGGGACGCAACTGACAGCACAATTTCACCGTTTCGCGCGGGACGAATTGCTCGAAGGTCGTGTAGAATTCGTGCCTACATACGGAAATACGTTGATGGGGCTGGCCTGCCACAAGCCTTTCGATCCAGTCGATCAGTACAGTGTTATTTATCACGCACCTTCTCCGCGTGCGATGATCGAAGTTGTTGATCCGGACCAGCCGGACCGACTCGTCGAATACGGAGAAGTTGGCCGGGTCCGCTTGACGACGCTCACCAAGGAATTCTTCATGCCTCGGTTTCTTGAACGTGATGAAGCTGTTCGGCATCGCCCTTGCGAAGCGTATCCATGGGACGGCGCAGGCGACGTCCGCCCTTTCTCGGGATTCGCCACGCCGATCGTCGAAGGGGTGTATTAGGAAAAGCGATGGCCTTGCGTAGCGCCCAAGCCCGGGCGTTTTTCAAGAGTTTGTTCGATTCAACGAACACCGAAACGAGAAAACGATCGTGTTGCACATTCCCATCCTCCGTCATGGCGTCGCATACGAAAGCATCGACCAGGTCGAGTTGGTGCATCACGCGACGGGCACACCAATAGCGACCGTTAGCCAGGCGAACAGCGGGATGGTCGCGCGCGACATCTCTCGCATGGCTGATGACGTGCTCGAACGATTCTCCGTAAACGATCTCATTGCAAAATCGAAGAAAGCGGCAGAGCTATTCATGACGGCGAGCCTGCCGATAGGTGACACGTCGCAAACCTTCGACGATTACATTGGCTTGTTATCTGCCACAACGGGCATGCCAATCACCTATTGTCGAAACAACGCGGACAAAATCCGTCGAGTTCTCAGCGACATTGACAAGGTAATTCACGGCCTAACCAGAGGCTTTGACCTCTCCATTCTCGACCAAGGCTACGGAAGCCATAATGGCGGCACCCTTAGCTATTTTCGTGAGGGGAGAATTTTCGGCGCCGTCCTACCCAGCAACTCGCCCGGCGTCCATTCGCTTTGGGTTCCCGCGATAGCGCTCAAGGCGCCCATCGCTTTAAAGCCCGGTAGAGAAGAACCCTGGACCCCCTATCGTATTATTCAGGCATTCTGTGAGGCGGGAGTACCTCGCGAAGCCTTCGGCTTTTATCCAACGAGTCATGCCGGTGCAGCTGAGCTTCTTCGACACGTCGATCGATCCATGCTTTTCGGCGATCGAAAAACGACACAGCCTTGGCAGAACGACCCCAAAGTCGAAGTTCATGGCCCGGGTTTCAGCAAAGTCATCCTGGATGACGAATCCGCCGACCACTGGGAGAAGCACCTTGACTTGATCGCCACATCCATCGCAGCAAACGGCGGTCGATCGTGTATTAACGCTTCAAGCATTTGGACTCCGCGAAATGGTCGAGCGATTGCCGAAGCTCTGGCTGATCGGCTTGCGAAAGTCGAAGCGCTCGCGGCGGACGATCCTGATGCCGAGATCGCGGCGTTTGCGAACCCAGCGGTAGCAAGGGCGATCAATTCAATGATTGATAATGATCTCCGCACCGATGGCGCTGTCGATCTGACAAAAGAGATTCGGGGATCGGACAGGCTTGTCGAAAAGGAGCGGGTGTCTTATTTGCTGCCAACCGTTGTGTGGTGCGAAGATCATAACCACCCACTTGCGAACCGCGAATTCCTCTTTCCGTTCGCGTCGGTTGTGGAATGCCCCGAGTCTGACCTGCTTAACGCAATCGGAAGCAGTCTGGTGGTCACAGCCATCACTCGAAATAAGCCGTTGATCGATTCGTTAATGCAATCTCCCAACATTGACCGACTCAACATCGGCTCGATTCCAACTTACCAGCTAAGCTGGGATCAACCGCACGAAGGTAATCTTTTCGAACATTTATACCGGCAGCGCGCATTCCAAGTGGAGTCGGTTGCGTGACGGAACATGTCGCCTCGTTGCGGTCAGTATTGAGTCACTCCCCTACCCGCGTCGTGTTCGGGCCAGGAAAGCTGGCAGAGCTTGGCGCGATAGCCAAAGCGGAAGGAGCTCAGCACGTTCTTTTGCTTACTGACGCAGGGATCATTCAGGCTGGGCACGCTGCACGCGCGTTGGATGCGTTGGAATCAGCCGGTCTTCTTGTCACCGTTTTCAGCGAAGTTGAAGAGAATCCAACGACCCATCATGTAGAGGCTTGTCTTCAGCTTGCCCGCGAAGCCAAGATCGATTTCTTCGTAGGCCTTGGGGGCGGCAGCACGCTGGATTGCACGAAGGGAACTAATCTTCTCCTGACAAATGGCGGTAAAATGGCCGACTATTGGGGCATCGGCAAAGCGTCCAAACCCATGCTCCCGATGATTGCCGTTCCTACAACATCGGGAACGGGCAGCGAAGCTCAGTCCTTCGCGCTTATTAGCGATCCAGACACACATCAAAAAATGGCATGCGGCGACAGAAGGCTGCCGAAAGACGGAGGATTACGGCCGATCGTGGCCATTCTCGATCCGGAGCTGACTTTGAGCCAGCCTCGCTCTGTAGCTGCTGCCTCGGGTATTGATGCGATCGCCCATGCGATCGAATCAGCCGGATCGAACGCGCGCAATGACGCCTCACGTGAATTATCACGCGAAGCCTGGTCTAGGCTCGAACGCGCTTTCGGGCTAGCCATCGCCCGCCCGGAAGATGAAGAAGCACGCGCGGACATGTTGCTCGGCGCACATATCGCGGGTGCTGCTATTGAGCGATCCATGCTCGGTGCCGCTCACGCCTGTGCCAATCCATTGACGTCAACGTATGGCATTGCACACGGCCAAGCTGTGGGCTTAATGCTTCCCCATGTGATTCGATTCAACACTGCCGAAGGCACGAACCCATACGCCGACCTTACAAATAATGGCGAACCCCTGGCACAACGAGTTGAAGAAATGCTCGATATCGCCCAGCTTCCAAATCGGCTTTGCGATTATCATGTCGATCGTGATAGAATCCCAGAACTGGCCCATTCTGCAGCCCAGCAATGGACCGCTTCCTTCAACCCACGCACGGTCGGCAAGGCGGAGTTTGAATCGCTTTACCGGGCCGCTTTTGAATAAGCCGAAGGCGTTCGTACTCAGCCGTTGGCAGAAAGATCAAGCCCTACTTGCCCTATAGCAAGCGAAAGTGGTTCTTGCGGGAGTTCGCATCAACGGCAAGCTGTGCGGTTAGAAGGTTGCTACAGCGTAACTCCTGTCAGGACAAGATATTACATTGAACATCGAATCTGCAATCGCTATACTCATCGAAAGAAACATGTTTACATTTGCCCGGATCGATCGTGCGCGATTCAACAAAGAATCGCCCCTGTCGAACCCCGGATAGGCTTCATCAGAGGGAAGTGTTCTTGGAACTTGACGTCGTCAAAGATAAAACGGAAGTCGGAAGCTATTTTGTTTCGAACTACCCCCCCTTCTCCGCGTGGCAAGCCGGCCATGTAACCGTAGCGAAAACGGCACTCGAAACGCCATTTGCTGCCACCATTAAGACACCGGTCGGCCTGTACATTCACATCCCGTTTTGCCGAAAGCGGTGCAGGTTTTGCTACTTCCGTGTTTACACGGACAAGAATTCTACTGAGGTGGAAGAGTACCTCACCGCGTTAAGTCGAGAAATGGCCCTCTATGCTGAATGCGAGAGCTTGGCCGGGCGAGATTTTGAGTTCGTCTATTTCGGTGGCGGGACTCCCTCGTTTCTCAGCAACGACCAGCTAAAACGGCTGGTTGACGATATCGCAAAACACTGGACCTGGGAACGAGCGAGCGAAGTCACTTTCGAATGCGAGCCGGGAACGTTGAAGAAAAGCAAACTTGAGACAATCCGAGCGATCGGCGTGACTCGGGTGAGCCTCGGCGTCGAACACTTCGATGACGAGATTCTGGCAACGAATGGCCGGGCTCACAAGTCACCGGAAATCCTGCAGTCTTACGAATGGGCTAAAGAAGTCGGCTTTCAGCAGATTAACATCGACCTGATTGCCGGCATGGTAGGAGACACCGATAAGACCTGGAAGGAAACGGTAGCCAAGGCTATCAATCTCAATCCGGACAGCGTCACGATTTACCAGATGGAAGTTCCGCATAATTCGAATCTCGCCGTTGAATCCAAAACGACTGGCTCACCCAATCCCGTAGCTGATTGGCCCACCAAACGCCGATGGGTCGAGTATGCTTTCCGAGAATTTGAACAAGCGGGATATGAAATCTCAAGCGCGTATACGTTGGTGAAACCGTCCGAACACAGTGCGTTTGTTTATCGCGATGCGGTTTGGCATGGGGCGGACATGATTGGTACTGGCGTCGCGTCTTTTTCGCATTTGCAGGGCGTTCATTATCAAAACCTCGACTCGTGGGATGACTACATCTCATCGCTTTCCAAGGGAAAACTTCCGCTTGCTCGAGCGCTGCCCATCAATAACCACCAGCAAATGATTCGCGAGTTTATTCTGCAATGCAAACTGGGCCGTCTCGACGCGAGCTATTTTCGAGACAAGTTTGGTGTCGACGTTCTCAGCGAATTCAAGGACGCTCTTCATGGCTTGGTGAACGCGGGGCTGGCCGACTTAACTTCCGATCAGATCGTACTGACGCGCCAAGGCTTGCTACAAGTGGACGGATTGCTTCCCGGATTTTTTGAGGCCTCTTATCAAAGCACGCGATATACATGATCCAACGCGACAAAAGTCCTACTCAAGACCAAAGTGCCCTAGCCGCTTTCAGGAGTTTGATCAGTGGATTCCTCGACGCCGACGCATGCGCAGACAACTGCAAACGTATCAGCGCGGATAAGTTGAGCGATCCATTCACTGAACTTCTTGCTCACGAAAATCATATGACAACTGTCTTACAGTCTTTCTACGGCCAACCCGTTGAGTTGACCGTCTTGAATCAGGTAGCGGAAGCCTCTTACTACACGCGTATGATTAATCTGAGCAAACAAGGTTCGGAACATGTCGTGGAATTCGGTATCGTACGCATTGACTTGTCGTTGATCCCTGATTCGGCAGAAAATGAAATTCTTGATCGAAATGCTCCGCTCGGCGACATCTTGATTCGACATGACGTTTTGCGGCACGTCGCCCCGCAGTGGTATCTTCAGATTGCGCCTGCATCGCCGATACAAAGCTACTTGAATATAAAGAGCGATGCGCACGCATATGGACGAATCGCAACCATCTACTGCGACGGCAGGCCAGCCATAGAACTTCTAGAAGTTGTATCCGGGCAATGACTCCAATAAAAATCCTAATGTCTTTTTTACAATCACCCGAAAGGGAATCCCAAAGTTGTTGAACGAAAAGTACACTTCGTTGGATTGCGTAATCATCGGCGGCGGACCAGCCGGCGCCACCGCAGCCACAGTCCTTGCCGACCATGGCCGTAAAACGCTCGTCCTAGAGCAATCACAGTTTCCTCGCTACCACATCGGAGAGTCGTTGATGCCTCAGACTTTCCATACGTTCTCTCGTATCGGGATGCTGGACAAACTTCGAGCGTCAGATTTTCCGCGTAAGGAAAGTGTGCAATTCGTCAACGCGTTCGGAAAACAATCCAAACCGTTCTATTTTACTGATCGTGATCCGAACGACTGGTCCATCACCTGGCAGGTGCCTCGCGATCGGTTCGACAAAATGATGCTTGACAATGCGCGCGAGCACGGTGCGGAGGTTATCGAGGGCGCCCGCGTCACGGAAGTGATGTTCGACGGGGCCAAGGCGATCGGGATCAAAGCGTTGGTGGACGGCGAAGAGACGGCAATCCCCAGCCGAGTCGTCATTGACGCGAGCGGGCACGGAACACTGCTCGCGAGACAATTGGGTCTTTACCAGCTGGACCCCGACCTCCGAAACGCAGCCATCTATTCCTACTATCAGGGCGCGAAACACGACGAAGGTCGAAATGCGGGCGCGACGATCATCATTCACACGCCGGATCGCAACGGATGGTTCTGGTTTATCCCTCTACCGAATGACGTTGCCAGTATTGGCGTCGTTGCTCCGCCTGAATATCTATTTACGGGTCGAGGCAACGATCCACTTGCCACGCTAGAAGAGGAAATCGCAAAATGTCCCAACATGGCGACACGCATAGCCGACGCTCAGCGAGTCAGTCCATGCCGAGTGACTAAGGATTTTTCCTATCGATCCCGGCAAATGGCGGGTGATGGCTGGATTTTGATCGGCGACGCATTCGGTTTTCTCGATCCGATCTATTCATCAGGAATCATGCTCGCTTTAAAAGGTGGCGAATTCGCAGCGGACGCCATACACGAGGCACTTAAGACAGGCAACCCGTCCGCTGATAGGCTGAGTGAATTTGCACCGAAGTTTCTATCGGGCATGCACATGATTCGACAACTTCTGTATGCGTTCTATAATCCCGACTTCAGTTTCGCGGAGTTTACAAAATCGTATCCGCAATTCAACGATGCGATCGTGCGTGTGCTGATTGGCGACGTGTTCAACGATGATCTGCATGAACTTTTTAGCCATATGAGTCGGCGTATTCCGTTGCCCGCGCCAATTCAGCTCGAAGAGGTTTGAAAAAGGCAATCATGAATAAACTCATTTACGGCCTTCTTATATTGCTAGCCATCTTCCATCAGGATTTCTGGTGGTGGGATGATTCGGACACGCTTGTTTTGGGATTCATGCCGATCGGGCTGTTCTATCACGCAATGATCTCGGTGTCGGCGGGACTCCTCTGGTGGCTGGCTGTCAAATACTGTTGGCCGAAAGGGTTGGATGATGCAGACGAGGTGCAAGACCCGGCACAAGGAGGTACGGCATGACGGCACTTATCATCATCTCGTGCTACCTCGCTTTGTTGCTCCTTCTCGGTGCATTCAGCAGCCGATTGTTCAAGGGCACCGCTGCGGATTATTTTTTGGCGTCGCGCGGCATCGGTTCTTTCCTATTACTCATGTCGCTGTTCGGCACAACAATGACGGCCTTTGCGCTGATCGGATCGACCGGAGCGTCGTTCAAAGACGGCATAGGCGTCTACGGAAAGATGGCCTCGTCTTCGGGCATTATTCACTCAGCCTGCTTTTTCCTTGTCGGAATTCGCCTGTGGTCGTTCGGCAAGAAACACGGCTACACGACGCAAATTCAGTTCTTTCGCGATCGATTCGAGTCCGACAAACTCGGCTTGCTGCTGTTTCCCATCCTGGTCGGCCTTGTCATTCCTTACTTACTTATAGGCGTTATGGGCGCAGGCGTGACAATCGAGAAGGTGACGGGTGGAGCGTTTCCATCGATCTTCCCGGCGCAAGGAGTCGGCCCTGCCGGCGTCGCAGCTGGGGCGATTCCGTTCTGGCTCGGCTCGGCGGTTATTTGTATTGTCGTGTTGGTTTACGTTTTCTTCGGGGGCGTCAGAGGGACGGCATGGGCCAATGCGTTCCAGACGATCGTTTTCATCTTGCTCGGAGTGATCACTTTTTCTGTCATCGCAAGCAGGCTGGGTGGTTTGCAAGCTGCGACCCAAATGGTGCAAGAACATAATCCGGAGAAACTCCGCAGGACAGTTCATGATGACGATATATTGACACGGTACCATGGCGAAACAGCAGTTTACGAAAAGAAACTCGCAAGATGGGAAGCCGCACCAATAGACAAGAAGGGGCGGGAACCTCGTCAGCCTGCAAAGCCACACGGCATAGGCAAACTCAAATTTCTCTCTTATATGTTGATTCCGCTGAGCGTCGGGATGTTTCCACATCTCTTCCAGCATTGGCTCACGGCTAAATCCGCAAGATCGTTTCGACTTTCCGTGGTCGCTCACCCGCTACTCATCATGCTCGTGTGGGTGCCATGCGTGCTGATTGGTGTTTGGGCGACGTCTGCCATGATAGGCGGAAAACCAGTTATACCGTACGGGTTTACGAACCAAAACGCGGTACTCGCCAAGTTGGTTAAGGAACTCACGACGCCTCTCCTGGGAGGCTTGCTCACCGCTGGCATACTCGCAGCCATCATGTCGTCACTCGATTCACAATTCCTTTGCCTGGGGAGCATCTTCGCAAACGACATCGTCGGACACTATATTGGCGCCGACAAATTGAGTGATCGACAGCGCATCTTCTATGGAAGAGTCTTTGTCATTTTGATCGTCATCGTGACCTATTTATTGGCGCTAACGCGTCCGGGCGGCGTATTTACGTTGGGGGTCTGGTGTTTCAGCGGGTTCGCGAGCCTGTTTCCACTTGTCTTCGCCGCTGTATACTGGAAGCGAGCCACGAAAGCAGGTGCGTATGCTTCTGTGCTAGCCGTTGCCGGAACCTGGCTCTGGCTTTTCGCAAAAGCCGGTTACGGCGCGAACAGATCGTTTCTCTTTATGGATATGATGCCCGTAGCTACGATGTTTGCCGCATCAGCGATCGCGATGGTCGTCGTATCGCTAATGACAAGGCCCCCTACTCAGAAGACACTTGGCAAGTTTTTTGCGTAAACATATAACATAGGTCTTGAAGGAGAAGCGACACGAAGATCGAAGATCATAGAGAAGCTAAACGGAATGAGTGAAATGATCCTGTCACTTTCCACAAACGGAATCCAGAGGCACAGATAGCGAACCATGAGTCAACCCTTTTTATACAACCGCCGCGTGTCCTTTGCAGACACCGACATGGCAGGAATTTTGCACTTTTCGAACTATTATCGATATATGGAAGAAACGGAACACGCGTTTTGGCGATCATTCGGACTTAGCGTCAATACGAAAGATGGCGACCGCCCCATCACTTGGCCTCGCGTTGCTTCGAGTTGCGAGTATTTCGCGCCAGCAAAATTCGAGGAGGACCTTGTCATAGCCCTAACTGTAGCCAACGTCGGCGATCGATCGGTGACCTTCGAGTTTGAATTCCGACGAGAATCAACGCGCATCGCCATTGGCAGGACTACCGCGGTTTGCTGCACGATCGAAGACGATGAGTTCAAGCCAGTTTCTATCCCACCAGGTTTACGCGAAAAACTAGACGCTGCGTGTGGTGCGCCATCAGCGGATTAGGTATATCGGATAAACTGCCGTATAAACAGCCGTGCATGCTCTAAAGCGCCAGCGTTGACGTTTCGACGGGTATGAGTTTTTGTCATAACAGTCAAATTGGAGATCAGCCATGACGCGTTTTGTTGTTCTACTCAAGTTCACGGAAAAGGGAATCATGAATGTGAAGGATTCCGTCGCCAGGGCGGCTGCGTTTCGAGACAAGGCAGCCAAAGTCGGCGCCACTGTTGAAGCCCAATACTGGACGCAAGGCCCGTACGACGGCTTATTGATTCTGCAAGCGCCAGATGAAGCAACCGCTGGCGCTGTCGTGCTCGAACTAGGCAAGGGAGATGCCGTTCAAACTTGCTCGTTGCGAGCCTTTGACGCCGAAGAATTTGCCGGAGTCGTTGAAAAGGTTTCTTGATTAATGTTCGCGGCATTTCGTATGGCCGCATTATGTCCTTTTCGAAGAACCTATCGGATTCGACGGGCAAAACACTGAATCAAGAACGGCAAATCGTTCTTGTCTACCCTCAACTTCCTCTTTCTCGTAAAGAGAGATGACAGCTGCATAGATACCGAAAACGCTTTTAGAGTGGAGATTGTTCTATGAAGATTTGGCCTTTGTTTGTCGTCCTAACCATCATCTGCTGGGGCGCATACGTCCCCACGTTGCACCATGGACAAATGGCATTTGGAAAGAATAGCGCACTGCGAGCGTTTTTGTTCGTGGGCGTTGCCTATTTCGTCACGTCCGTAGCCGTCGTGGGTTACATCTGGCTTGGCAAGGCGGAGCCGTGGTCATTCAACACGTCCGCCATAACACTCTCTACACTTGCAGGCATTCTGGGTGCAATCGGTGCGCTCGGCATTGTTTTTGCGATGAAGAACCAAGGAAGACCTATTGTCGTCGCCCCACTTGTTTTTGCCGGAGCGCCGATTGTCAACACAATTGTTTCCATGTTGTGGAACAAGCCCGCTTCACCGCCAAGTGTGTTCTTCTATGCTGGCATCGCGATAGCCGGATGCGGAGCGGCGATGGCGCTATATTTCAAGCCCGCGTAACGTGAAATGCCGAAGTGACAAGCGCAAAAGCAAGACTGTTTACCAAGTACCGCCATCACTCGCAGTTCAGGCCTGTGAAGACGACCAGCGCGCGCGCTGCGATTTCTGCCATTGCACTGTTTACCATATTGGTGGCACAATTCGATCCGCATACAGCGCTTGGGCAACTGGCCGCTTCAACAACCGACACAGCCTGGCCGATGTTTCGAGGAAATCCTCAACTCACGGGCATTGCCAAATCCACTCTTCCCGAGAAACTGACAGTTATTTGGCAATTTGAAGCCACAGAGGCTTTCATTTCGTCACCCGCTATCATCGATAAAACCGTCTACGTTGGTTGTGACGACGAGCACTTTTACGCTCTCGACCTAGAATCGGGAAAAGTCCGCTGGAAATACAATGCAGAAGCGGTCGTTCATTCTTCCCCGCTGGTTATAGGCCAATCGGTGTTCTTTGGCGACGACGTCGGCGTGTTTCACGCACTCGATAGAGCAACCGGCAGTGTTCGTTGGAAATTCACGACCGGCGCGGAGATCATTTCTTCGCCAAACATCGCCGAAGACCGTATCGTATTTGGTTCCTACGACGGCTTCGTATATTGCCTCGATGCGAAAACCGGAAAGGAGCTTTGGAAGGCTGAAACAGAAGGCCGAGTCCACGGTACTCCGGGCATTACAGGAAATCTCGCTATCGTAGCCGGGTGCGACGAGCGACTACGAATATTGAATCTCAGCGACGGCAAAACTGTTCGCGACGTGTCAATGGGATCGGTTTCCGGAGCATCCGCAGCTATAGCAGGCGACAAGGTATTTGTCGGAACATACGGCAATCAGATCCGCGCCATAAACTGGCAGACGGGCAAGGCGCTTTGGTCGTTCGAAGACCCCGATCGCAAGTTTCCTTTCATGTCATCCGCTGCCATCACACAAAACGCCATCATCGTGGGAAGCCGAGACAAAAGAGTTCGTTCATTAAATCTCGACACTGGAAAGGCAAATTGGACCTTTGCCACCAAAGGGCGGGTCGAGTCATCGCCAGCCGTCGTCGGCGATCGAGTCTTTTTCGGCTCCAGCGATGGCCATCTATACGAGCTTGACGTGCCTACAGGTCAAAAGCGGTGGCACTTCGAGGCAGGCGGCCCTATCTCGGCGTCGCCAGCTGTTGCCTACGGGCGTCTTGTTGTTGGCACTGAAGATGGAGTTCTATATTGCTTTGGAGAATCGAAGAAGAAGTAGATTAAATCTAAGGCAAGATATACAAATGGAATCAACCCTGAATCATGTCGTTCCGGACACTGCTCCGACCGACGCCCATTTTTCCACCATCCCCTTCACCTTATCCATCGTCACTGGCTTCGTGATGTAGTCGCTCATGCCAGCTTCCAGGCATCGCTCGCGGTCGCCTTTCATTGCATGAGCTGTCATTGCCACGATTGGGAGGTTCTTCCATCGGCCATCCAAACGGATGCGCCGCGTAGCTTCCAGCCCGTCCATCTCCGGCATCTGCACGTCCATGAAAACACAATCGAATGACTTCGTTTCCAGGATGTCCAGCGCTACACGACCATTTTCTGCCTCGGTGACGTCACATGAATATTTCTTGAAGATGCCTGTGGCTACTTTGCGGTTGACCAGATTGTCTTCGACGAGCAGAATGCGCGACCGGTAGCGGCGTCGTTCGCGGCCCTCCGACGGTACCGCTGGCTCTGCCGAATAACCTGCATAGATGCTCGGTACTTCCTTTTCCTGAAACAGGTCCTGCATAGTATCAAACAACACGGATTGCTTGACTGGTTTCGTGAGATAGGCGGCTGCGTGAGACCGATTTTCCGCGTCGATCTCGCTCCGAGTCCCCAGTGAACTTAGGAAAGCGATCGGCGGATCACCAAGCCGAGAGTCCGCCCGGATGCGTTCTTCGACTTCGAGGCCATCCATCTCCGGCATCTGCACGTCCAGCAAGATCAGGTCAAAGTTCTTATTCTGGGCTTGGGCATCTCGAAGGCGCTCCAATGCCTCTTGCCCGCTGCATGCAAGCTCCGGGCAGCAGCCCCATGTATCAAGCAATTTGTGAAAGATCCGTCGGTTGGTTTCGTTGTCGTCAACGATTAGAACGCGTTTCCCGGAAAATGACGAATACGCGCCAACTGAACGATGTTCATGCTCTTGCGATTTCGCCAAGGGAAATGTAATTCGGAAACTAAACGTGCTTCCTTCGCCAAACGTGCTTTCGACCGAAATCGTCTCTCCTTCACCCATCAGCCCAACAAGTTGCTTGCTGATGGCAAGGCCGAGCCCCGTTCCGCCGTATTCTCGTGTCGTAGCGCCGTCAGCTTGGGTGAAACTCTCGAAGATCGCAGCTTTCCGGTTTTCCGGGATGCCGATGCCGGTATCCGACACGCTGAACAATAACGAGGCTTCCTGGTCGTTTTGTTGTACAATGCTTGCCCCGACCGTCACTTCGCCCGTCCTGGTAAACTTGATTGCGTTGCCAGCGAGATTGACAAGGACCTGACGCAAACGCCCCGGATCGCCGCGTAGCCATCTTGGAATGAATGGGGCAACATTGCAGATAAGTTCCAGCCCTTTCTCGCCTGCGCGATGGGCAAGGACGTCCATCACACCTTCGATCGTTGGCAGAAGCTCAAAATCGATCGTCTCCAGCTCAATCTTGCCAGCTTCAATCTTCGAGTAATCGAGGATGTCGTTAAGCAAGCCCAGTAGCGAGTTGGAACATCCCAAAACCGTATTCAAATACTCGCGCTGCTCATCGTTTAGATCCGTGTCGAGCACAAGCTCACTCATGCCAATGATGCCGTTCATCGGAGTACGAATCTCATGACTCATATTTGCAAGAAACTCGCTCTTCGCCTGATTGGCGCTTTCAGCAGCCTTGTGCGCATGCTCCATTGCTTCGATTTGCCTGGCGTTGTTCATAGCTGACGCCCCCAGTTGTGCCAGGATTTCGAGCGTATCCTGTCTATGCGTGGGGATCTCTCGCCTGGAGAACATGGCCATCACACCGGCTACTTTTCCATCTTGTATCAATGGGAAACCGGCAAATGATTGTAGATCGAGCTCAGCAGCCCACTCCGGGTTATGAACGCGCTCGTCGTTTTGAACATTGCTGCTAATGGTCTTGCCGCGTCCCCGTGCGATCAGACCAATCTTGAACGCACCGATTGGCACGCGGCGGTGATCGCCGTCGATGTGCGAATAGTGCCCCGAGCTGGCGATAAGATGAAGACATTCATCTCGCTTCGTACAATCAGAAGACAACGAACAGTTGCTACAAGAGTCGCCATCCCGAATCATCCAAACCCTCGCAAAGACTGCATCGAATTCTGAAACAAGCAGGTCTGTCATATTTACCGCAACATCCTCCACCGATCGACAGGCAAAGAACTCGCGGTGAATGTCGTTAATCGACCGGAGTTCGCGATTCACTATTTCCGATCGCCTGCTGGCGTTGAGCAACTCCTCTTCTGTCTTCTTCCGATCGCTGATGTCGCGGACGATTCCGGTGAAGGCAAGTCGATCGCCGTATTGGATTTCGCTGACGTGCAAATCAATTGGAAAAACCGAACCGTTCTTGTGAAGGCCCACTACTTCGCGCCTGATTCCAATGACGTTTCTTACACCGCCTTCGAGGTAGAGTTGCATGTATTCATCATGCTTCTCGGCGTACGATGCCGGCATGAGCAGACTGATGTTCTGACCGATCAATTCCTGGGCGGAATGCCCAAATATCGAAATGACCGCTTCGTTGACAAGTTCGATGATCCCGTCACGGTCGATTGTAATAATCCCGTCGGCGGCTCCGTCCATAATAGCGCTGATTCGCGCTGCGATTTGTGTTTTTTCTTCGCCAGCGGCGATGACCCGGGCTTTCTCAGATTCAATGTCGGTCGCGAATTGGACGATGGCTGATGTCAGCTGCCTGACTTCTGTGGGGCCGCCCTGCTGAGTGTCAGAAAGTACGCTATTTTCGCCCGCGCTCACGGCAGCAGATGTCAAACGCTGCAGTGGGCGAACCAATCTTCTGGAAGACCATCGCCAAAGCAAAAAGATAAAGAACAGGTATCCCAAAATCCCCGCACCAGCTGCAACACTCAGACGTTGACGGCGAGAGTCGAGTGCTGTTTCCATGTCTTCAGATCGCTGCCTCATGGCGGAGTCGAGTCGCTCGATTGCGTCAATCATTTCCATGGAATGTGCGTCAGCTTGGACTACGAGTTCATTGACACGATCCTCACGACCATGCGCCCTTAGCGTCGATGACAGTTCGATCGATTGAAGGATACCGTCAATAGCTTGTTGGATACTTTCGACGTCGCCAAGATTCTTTTGCGTCAAAGGAGATAGACGCAGCTCACTCATGATCGAGCTCATTCCGGTAGCTTGTTGTGAGGCTCCGCTTGCCAGGTATGTTTCTCCGCTTCCGAGAACGAGATCGCTGGTGACGAGCCATTGGCGTGTTAGGGTTTTCAAATGCGAAACATCACGCAGCGCCGCTGAGTTCGGCCCGAGACGTTCGCTGGCACTCACAACTCGTTGGTAACCAATGGCTAGACCAAAGGTAAGCGCCAAGCCGCCGAGGCAGCAGGCCGTGATGACGATCGCAATATGGTGATTAATCCGCAGTCGCAATGTTACCTCATCCGATCATCACCCCTGACAGACCACCAGGATTTCCAATGCTGCAAGTTCGGCAGCCGTTGCGCATTGGCCCAATTTTTCAATCGTGGCTCCAACAACGGAGTCCAAGTCTTTTTTCGATTCCTGAGCGGACGCCTTGTCTCCCGTTTCCACGCCAAGGATTTTTCCATCCGCGCTTACAGTCCACCAAAGCGCTCTCACGCTGCCGCCGAGCTTCCAGTCTGTCCGCACCAGGAAACCTAAGGTAGTCTCCTGCGAGTCAGCTAGCCGTACCAAATCGACAGTACTGTGGTTGATCGTGGAGCCATTGGCGCCAAGCTGGTCGTTAAGTTTGTCCAAGACCTCAGGGGGATAAGGATTCTCGATAAGATGTACCTTCGCGGCCTGTGGGAACTTATTCCTGCTTCGCGCCAGCAATTGGATGGTTCGAACATCCTGCCCCCAGACAGCTTCGGTGACGACCATCGTCTTTAGCGCGGAGCGAAGCGTAACCGAAGCAAGCTCCTCGGCCTTTTTGTGTTTTCGGGGACCGCTCTTGGTTCCGTCTTCTGGCAACATGGCCAGAAGTTGATCGATGCCTTTTCCTTTGATCTTCGCAAGGAATGCTCCGGATTCAACGGTCGAGCGTTTTGGATCTCGACAACGTTGAAATCGAAAACCAACGACTTGCAAATCGACATTGAACGCCCAGACAATTTCCACAAGTCCCCATTCGCTTTCTTCGGAGCGAACATGAACAACGCCGAGGGGAACATCCTCCTGAACCGGCACATAAAGAGTGTGCCGACCAAGCTCGTTGTAGTGCAACTTGAACGGCAGCCGTTTGCCCACTTCTTCGCGAGCGTTGTCGCCCACGGTTCGTACGATCGAACGGTACGATGTTGCATCCGGGAACATCTCATAGACTTGATGAACCGGATCGCGAAGCGCACAATAGGCCTGCGCATACAGACGTGTCGTTGTCGCCGAGCACATAAGGAGGCATGCCACTGCAGTTGTTGTGCTTGTCTTCATCAACAGGTTTCCTTGGTTTATGTATTTCTAAAACCGATATCGAGTTTGGAAGGTAAGGATGGCGTCGTGGGCTGAATCAAACAAAGTGTCTATGTCCTGAACATATTGCGCGCTAAACGACCAGTGAGTATTGGATCGATATCTCATACCGACAACACTTTGCGTGGCGGAGGCCCATCCACCTGCGAAGCGCTGTGTGAATGTCCGTGCCTGGGCGTATGCAAACCATCTGTCATCCGCATTATTCCAATTCACTTCAGCGAGACCGTTGAATACGTCCTGGTTGTAATCGCGTCCGTACGAGGCCTCTGCAAGGAGTCCCACCTTTCCGCGATACCACTGAACATCAACGCCAAACCGTGTTCTGCGAATGATTCCATCGCGCCCGCGTCCGCCAGCCACATCCGTCAATCCTGCCGCTGCTTCGGCTCTGGTTGGCGGTCGTAATCCGGATCGCCACTTGCCAACTGAGCCGGGGCTCCATACTCGACCGTGAAATGCAGATAAGCCCAGTACGAAATTCCGATGGTGTGGAGTCCCGATTCGACCTGCGATTGCGAATGGGCCACCACGATGAAAAATCTCGTTTCCCGTCCCACGAGTTAGGGATACTTCGTACTCGAAATGAGGAAGCACACCGTTTATCGAAACGCCCCAATCCGCTTTGAGTCCGATGTTTGGACCGGGGATAAACTGATGCACAGTGCCATTGGTATCGATCAAGTATTCAAGCCCAAATGGAATCTCGAAATGTCCGACGCGGAAGTTTAGACGACCTCGACCGACGCGCGTAAAATTGAAATCGAAGAAGCGAAAGGTAAGTTCCCAGTCGTCGTCATCTTCAAAAAACGGTGGCCTTGAACCTTGGTTGTCGAGCCTTGTCAGATAGGGCTGCAATCGCAAAGTACCCCAATCCCCGGATGAATCTGAGAAGACT
Organism: Phycisphaerae bacterium; assembly: GCA_029260035.1. Classification (GTDB taxonomy): domain Bacteria; phylum Planctomycetota; class Phycisphaerae; order UBA1845; family UBA1845; genus OFTM303. The sequence continues at coordinate 665 of JAJDEA010000008.1, read as the reverse complement.
TTATGAAAATCGAATCCGATTACATGCGCGGTGCCGACCTTGCCGAGACGCGTTGGCAGCGTCGCGCGAGAGCTTAAGTCCAGCGACGCTCGCGCGTTGTCAGTCCAAGAGCGAGTCAACTCCAATTTCGCTTCATCAGAGGTGGGACTGAATTCCTGCGGCGAACCCAGGTCATCGAGCGATAGTGTTGTCTCCGCGCCTGACGCCTCAGGCTTGTCGGTTGGCGTTGTTCCATTACCCTGCCCCAAGGAAGCGCGCGGAAAAAGCAGCCCTGCAAGAAGGATGGTTACTGAGGTTCTGCCCATTTTCTTTTTTCCAATGCGTGAGTGATTCATACGATCATGCGCGGACATTTCTCAATGGCACCCTTCGGAAATCGACAGCTTGCCGATCTCTTGGCGCGTATGCCCGCCTCGAGCTGCCAGCCTACGAAGCTCTTCTCAGTTATTGGAGACGCCTTGAACGTTCTGATACGCAAGCCCTTCGGCTCTATACTCTCGTCGCCGTTTACTCTCTTGTGATGGCATTGATATGGACAAACGCCAACGTACACAGTTGATCGGACTGCGAGAAACCGCAATCAAGTGAGTTGTTCAGCGTTGTGGATTGAGGCGGAAAAGAATGACTTATCGGGCGGAGTGGCGCAATATGAGCCGTAGGTATCG